>CAZISF010000060.1:0-14881 GCA_964541915.1 uncultured Caulobacter sp. | reverse complement strand
TAGCCGAACTCGACCAGCACCTCGTCGGCCGCGACGCTGTCGCCGCCCTTGGCCGAGACGGTCTTCACCACGCCCTCGCGTTCGGCGCGGATGATGTTCTGCATCTTCATGGCCTCGATGATGCAGACGACTTCGCCCTCGCGGACGGTCTGGCCGACCTCGACGTCCATCGAGACGACCAGGCCCGGCATCGGCGAGATGATCATCTTGCTGGTGTCGGCGGCCTGCTTTTCGGGCAGCTTCTCGTGCAGTTCGGCGGAGCGGGGGCTCAGCACCAGAACCTTGGCCTTGGCGGCCCGGTGGCGGATGACGAAGCCTTCCGCGGCCGTGGCCACATTGACGGTGAACGCCTGGCCGTTGAGCACGCCACGCAGCAGCGCCTTGCCCGGGCGCCAGTTGACGCTGTCCAGCGTCAGGGTTCGGTCGTCGCCCTCGAGGTAGAGGCTGAGCACGCCGTCGGCCTCGTCGACGTCGACGCGGCGCTTGGCATGGCCGACCAGCACAACCCAGTCGCGGCGATCGGAGCCGCCCGCCCGGCGGGTGACCATGCGGTGCATCGCCACGCCGGCGGCGGTCAGGATGTCGACCTGCGCCGGCGTCGGCGTCGTGCCGGTGAAGCCGTCAGGGAACTCGTCGACGATGTAGCTGGTCGACAGCTTGCCGGACCTGAACCGGTCCTGGTCCATCACGGCGGCGAGGAACGGGATGTTGTGGCCCAGACCCTCGATATGGAAGTCTTCCAGCGCCCGGCCCATGCCGTCGACGGCGGCCAGGCGCGTCGGCGCCCAGCTGCACAGCTTTGAGATCATCGGGTCATAGAACATCGAGATCTCGTCGCCCTCGCGGACGCCGGCGTCGTTGCGCACGACGTAGCCCCCATCCTTACCAAGGGAGTGCTGGCCCTCGACCGGCGGGTCGTAGCGCACGAGGCGGCCGATGCTGGGCAGGAACTTGCGGTAGGGGTCCTCGGCGTAGATCCGGCTCTCGATCGCCCAGCCGTTGATCTTCAGGTCCTTCTGCCCGAACGCCATCGTCTCGCCGGCGGCGCTGCGCAGCATCTGTTCGACCAGATCCAGGCCGGTGATCAGCTCGGTGACCGGGTGCTCGACCTGCAGACGGGTGTTCATCTCCAGGAAATAGAAGCTCTTGTCCTGGCCGGCGACGAACTCGACGGTGCCGGCGCTGTCGTAGTTGACGGCCTTGGCCAGGGCGACGGCCTGGGCGCCCATGGCGGCGCGGGTGGCTTCGTCGAGCAGCGGGGAGGGGGCTTCCTCGATGACCTTCTGGTTACGACGCTGGATCGAGCATTCCCGCTCGAACAGGTGGACCACGTTGCCGTGTTTGTCGCCGAGCACCTGGATCTCGATGTGGCGCGGGCTGGTGATGAACTTCTCGATGAAGATCCGGTCGTCGCCGAAGCTCGATTTGGCTTCCGAGCGGACGGCCGGGAAGCCTTCCTCGACGTCCTGGCGGCTGTGGGCGACGCGGATGCCCTTGCCGCCGCCGCCGGCCGAGGCCTTGATCATCACCGGATAGCCGATCTCCTCGGAGATCTTCACGGCGTGGGCGGTGTCGGCGATCTCGCCGATGTGACCCGGAACGCAGCTGACGCCGGCCTTCTCGGCGAACTTCTTCGACTCGATCTTGTCGCCCATGGCGCGGATCGCGCCGGGATTGGGGCCGATGAACACGATGCCTTCATCGGCGCAGCGCTGGGCGAACCCGGCGTTCTCCGACAGGAACCCGAAGCCGGGGTGGACGGCCTGGGCGCCGGTCTTGCGGCAGGCGTCGATGATCTTGTCCTGAACGAGATAGGACTCGCTCGCCGGCGCCGGCCCGATGAAAACGGTCTCGTCCGCCATCTCGACCGCGAGGCTGTCGGCGTCGGCTTCGGAATAGACGACGACCGTCTTGATCCCCATCCGGCGGCAGGTCTTGATGACCCGCACCGCGATTTCACCCCGGTTGGCGATCAGAATTTTCGAGAACATCGGCCTGGCCACGCCCCTTGCGCACGATTTTGCCGGGTCGGGTTAGCCCGCACAGGGCGGCTTGGCAACGGCGCCGCAACGTCGCCCTCCGCGCTTGTCCGTCCGCGGGGCGTTCAGGCCGGGATCCTCGACCCGTCCCAGGCGAACACACCGCCACTGTCGGCCGCAGTCAGGCCGTCCAGCGTCCGAAGCAGATGCGCCGCGCTTTCGGCCGGGGAGAACAGGCGCTCCGGCGACACGCCACCCTGGAAAGGCCGGCTGAGACCGGTATCGACAGTGCCGGGATGCAGGCCGACGCACAGGGCCAGAGGCCGGGTTCGCGCCAGCTCGATGGCCATTGTCGCGATCAGCATGTTCAGCGCGGCCTTTGACGCCCGATAGCCGTGCCAGCCGCCCAGCCGGTTGTCCGAAATGCTGCCGACGCGGGCCGACAGGGCGGCGAAGACGGCGCGGTCATCCCGCGCAAAGCGCGGCAGGGCATGTTTGGCGACCAGCGAGGGACCGATGGTATTGACCGCGAACAGGTGGGCCATCGCCGCCGGGTCCAGCGCCTTCAGCGCCTTTTCCGGGCTGATCCCGGGCGCGTGAAGCAGGCCGCTGGCCACGATCACCAGGCGGGGCGCGGCGACCGGTCGCGCCATCGCCGCCGCGACGGACGCCTCGTCGGTTACGTCGATCGGTGACGCCACCGCTCCCGTCGGCGCCGCGCGCGCCGAGCGGCTCATGGCATGAACCTCGGCGAATCGGCCGCTCGTCACGATGGCGTCGGTCAGGGCCGCGCCCAGGCCGCCGCTCGCCCCGACGATGATCGCGCTGCCCGTGGGCTCAAAAACGGTCATGTCGGCACGGGCTCGTCTTTCCGGGGCGGGGGTCCGGCACTACATTGGTCGAATGACCGACAAGACAACCTCCGCCTCGGGTTTTGACCTGACCCCGCCCACGGACGCCGAACGCGCGCGCCTCGAAGCCGACCTGACGCGTGAAGAGGCCGAGGTCCTGCTTCATCACGGCACGGAGGCGCCCTTCTGCGGCGGCCTGCTCGGCGAGAAGCGCCCGGGGGCCTACTGCTGCCGGCAATGCGGACTGCCGCTGTTCCGCTTCGAGACCAAGTTCGAGAGCGGCACGGGCTGGCCCAGCTTCTACGCGCCTTATGATGAGGCCCATGTCGCGGAGGTCCGCGACACCAGCTACGGCATGCTGCGTATCGAGACGCTTTGCGCCCGCTGCGGCAGCCACCAGGGACACGTCTTCCCCGACGGCCCGCCGCCGACCCGCCTGCGCTACTGCATCAACTCGATCTCGCTGACCTTCGTCGGCGACGGCGATCCGCTTCCTGACCCGCTGGGGCGAGGGGATCGCTTCTAGAAGCGGCTCTTCAGGTAGGCCCGGAACTCGGCCATTGTCATCACCTGGTCGGGATTGGCCAGGGCGCCGCCGGGGTCATCCTTTCGGTTCGGGGCGACCTCGTCGTGTCCGAACACGCGATCGATGCTGAACGTCGTCGGGAACCGCTTGGCCAGATAGAGCACGACGTTGGTCAGGCTCTCGAACTGCTCGTGGCTGTAGGGCAGGTACCAGTGCTTGTGGATGTTGCCGCCCTCGGCCAGGCGCACCTGGTCGCGGCTGTACCATTCGTCATTGGCGGAACGGCGGGTGCAGCGCCCCTCCGCGTCGAGCTTCACCGCGCCGGTGGCGGTGCGCTCCGAGTTGAACCAGGGGCAGAAGACATTGGCGTCGGCCGTGGGATAGAGAACTCCCGGGTTGTTCATTTCGAAGCCGACGTAGTAGCGCGACACGCCTGATCGACCGGTCGACGGGCAGAGGCTCACTCCGGCATGGGATCCCCACTCGGCCCAGTCGAAGTTTTCCGGAAGCAGAACCCTCCCTGTCCGACTGATCTCGCCATAGTGGAAGTGGTTCTCCTGGCCTGATCGCAGGATGTCGAGCGACCGGCTGTCGGAATCCTCCGGTCCATTGCCGGCGCGCCGGATGCGATAGGCGTCGAAGTGGACGATCAAGCCCTCAAGGCCGTTGGGACGGCGTCCCTGCACCGTATGGCGGAAACCGGCGATCAGCTCGAACCGGGGCGGAACATAGTCTCCCAGCTGCATCCGGCTCGGCCGGTCCTGGTCGTCATCGGGTTCGCTGCCCTGGTCGTGCCCCACCGCGTCGACGCTGGCCTCGAAGGCATCGCATCCGCCGGCCCAGACGAACTCGTCATCGGCGCAGGCATACCATTCCGCCACGCCTGAAACGGATTGGCCGAGCACGACCCCGAGAACGGGAAACCGGACTCCGGGGTCGAGTGTGCGCGCCTTGGCGGCGGCGGCGGACGGCTGGCCCTTGCGGACATTGACGCGCACCTTCGCGCGAATTGTGCCTGGCTTTGGTGTGATCGTGATCATGGCTTAGCCCACCGCTCCGTCGCTATCGATTGTCCGGCCGTCGAGGCCGGTGGTTTCGGTCTTGCCGTGAGGCGCGGCCTTGTAGGCGAGGTAGCCGGCGTGACTGATGGCCATGAGCCAGAGGAATTGGCTGTCCAGAAGCGGCATTTCGGCTCTCGTCAGCAGGTAGGCCCGCTGCATGAACATGTCCCAGATGGCGCCGGCGTAGATGCCGATGAGCAGCAGGGTGATGAGGAACTGCTGCACCTTGCTGAGGTCGGGCGAGCCGGCATTGCTGGCCTCCTCACCCCGGAACATGTCCATCCAGCGGGCGCAGTTGGGGTCGGTCCAGCCGACCACCGACCCTGAGGATGTGATGGACGCCGGGTCGCGACCGGTCTTCTCCGCGGCGGCGTCCAGCGACGCCGTGGAGGCATCGGGCCCATCGGTCTTGAGGCTCAACAGCAGCGGCGTGGCGACGAACGAGGTGGCCGCGATGCCCATGGCCGCCAGAAGTTCACCCTGAATATGAATGTCGAGGGGGACCAGCAGGTCCCCGGGCGGAAGGACCGTGTTGGCGCGCAGGCGGGCTGCGGCCATCGTGACCAGCGCCGAAATCACCAGCACGGTCCAGGCCGCCGCCTGGAATTTCGACAGGCTGACCCGGTTGCGGTTGTCGATGATCAGGCCCGCCGGGCGACTGTTCAGGGCGACACCGATCAGCATCATGAAGGCGACGATCAGGAGGGCGTTCTTGCCCCAGGCGAAGGCCGTGTCCCGGACGGCCGCTTCCAGCCTGCTCCTGGCGTCCTGTTCGGCGGGAGGCGGCGTGGCGGCCTTCACGACCGTTGCCCCCGCGCTCGCGCCGACGACCGGGCCGGGCGCTGTCGATGACGTCACCGCCGGAGCACCCTGGACGGCCCGCGACGGCGGTGGCGCGACGGCCGGAAGGTTCAGGTTGATGAACAGCATTGCGATCAGGATGGCCAGTCCGGTCAGACCGCCCGCCAGGCTGCGATACTTGCGAAATCCTTCGAGCATGATGGCCCCCCGGCTCTGCTGTCGCGGGGTACCCTGCCACGAGTTTCTGCAGCATGCAACCGAGGGGTGAATATGCGATAGCGCGGCGTCGAAGAGAACAACCCCTTCCCATACCGTTCGGCTTTTGCTACCCCCCGCGCCTCACCACGGGCGGTCGTGGCGGAATTGGTAGACGCGCAGCGTTGAGGTCGCTGTTCCCTAACCGGAGTGGAAGTTCGAGTCTTCTCGACCGCACCAGTGAATCAGAGGCAAGAAGCACTGCAGGATTGATCTCTTCGTTCAGGAGGCCCCGACATGACCCGGGATAAAGCCGACCTGATCGATGAGAATACCCTCTCGATCCCTGCAGCCCCTGAAAGCGCCGCGCCGCCCGAGGATCTCGAGGATCTCGCGCTCGGCGACGACTACGCCCTCAATCCCGCCTACGTCGACATGGTCATCGACGCCGCCGATCGCGGCGACGCCGAGCGGCTGCGCGAGCTCGTCGGGGCCCTGCGCTCCGAGGACGTCGCCGACCTGATGGGCTTCCTCAATGCGGACTACCGCGAGGAGATCATTCCCTGTCTCGATTCGGAAACCCTCGCCGAGGTGCTTTCCGAGCTGGACGACAACTTGCGCGAAGAGGTCCTCGAGACGGTCAACCCGACCGCCCTGGCCCGCGCCCTCGAAGAACTCGACTCAGACGACGCCGCGGACGTCATCGACGACCTGGAAGGCGAGAAGCGCGCCCAGGTTCTCGCCGCGATGGACGCGGACGACCGGGCGGCGATCGAGAGCAGCCTGGCCTATGCCGACGAGACCGCCGGCCGCCTTATGCAGCGCGAGGTGCTGGCCGCGCCGCAGTTCTGGACCGTCGGCCAGACCATCGACCACGTCCGTCAGGCCGGCGACGAGCTGCCCGAGCTGTTCTTCGACATCTACATCGTCGACCCGGCCTATCGCCCGATCGGCGCCGCGCCGATCAGCCAGCTGCTGCGGGCCAGACGCGAGACCACCCTGGCCGAGATCATGGAGCCGGTGACCGAGATCACCGTCGACATGGATCAGGAAGAGGTCGCCTACATCTTCGACAAGTATCACCTGATCAGCGCCCCCGTGATCGATCCCGGCGGCCGGCTGGTCGGTCAGATCACGGTCGACGACATCATCGGTGTTATCCAGGAGGAGTCCGAGGAGGACATCCTCGCCCTGGCCGGTGTGTCGGACGCAGGCCGTGACGCCGGCATCATCGATATCGTGCGCGCGCGCCTGCCCTGGCTGATGCTCAATCTCGTCACCGCCACCCTGGCGGTCAGCGGTGTGGCCCTGTTCCAGGAACAGATCGCCAAGGTCGTGGCCCTGGCCGTGCTGATGCCGATCGTCTCGTCGCTCGGCGGCAACGCCGGCACCCAGACACTCGCCGTTGCCGTACGTGCGCTCGCCAGTCGCGAGCTGAGCGCGGCCAACGCCCAGCGCATTGTCCTTCGTGAACTGGCGGTGGGCCTGACCAACGGCCTGAGTCTGGCCGCGGTCATGGGCGTCGCCGTGTTTGCGGTCTATCAGCTGATCGACCACGACACGGCGACCAACGGCCGACTGGCGATCACCGTGGCCTCGGCGCTGGTGATCAACATCTTCACCGCTGCCCTTGGCGGGATATTTGCACCGCTGCTGCTGGAGCGGATGGGGCGTGACCCGGCCGTTTCGTCCTCGATTTTCGTGACGTTCCTCACCGACTTCACGGGGTTCTTCGCGGTTCTGCTGATCGCGTCCCTTCTGTTCGCCTGAGCAGGGCGCATAAACGGGACGCGATCCCGTTCGGTCATGCGGATGACCGAATTCGGAACTAGGCCTCTCGCCCATGGCGCAGTGGCTCCATTTCTCCTCCGAGGCGTTCTACTGGCCCAACCGGCATCCCTTTTGCGGGAGTGAGCTGGAACGCAGCAGCGTCTGTCTCATTTCGGATCAAAAAGGCCGATGAAACCCCGTCACCAGGTCTCCCGCGTCGCCATCGAACTGATCAAGAAGTTCGAAGGCTATCGCCAACGCGCCGCCCAACTGCCCGACGGCCGCTGGACGATCGGTTACGGGCATACCCTGACCGCACGCCAGGGCGCGGAGGTGTCCGAAGCGGACGCCGAAGCCCTGCTGATGTACGATCTCATCGCCGTGGCCCATGCGGTCAACGAGCACAGCTACACGCCGCTGACCCAGAACCAGTTCGACTCGCTGTGCTGCTTCGCTTTCAACATCGGCGTCGACAATTTCCGCCGCTCGTCGGTGCTGCGTCGGGTCAACGAAGGCCAGATGCTGCAGGCCGCCTGCGCCATGGAGATGTGGCGCAAGGCGGACTTCGAAGGCGAGCGGATCGTCATCGACGCCCTGGTTCGCCGACGCGCCGCCGAGAAGACCCTGTTCCTGACTCCGGCCAATGGCTGGATCCCCGCGCCGTCGCCCGTGCTGGCGCCGAAGGTCGACTACGACGCGGTCAATTCCGTGCCGCGTGAGACGCCGACGGCCGTCAGGGCCTCGATGACCGGCGAACGCGCCAGCGTGGTCCGCGACGAGACGCCCCAGCCGCAACCGGAAGCCCCGCCCGTCGTCCCGCTGGCCAGCGAAATCGCCGCCGCCGACGTGGGCGCCCGGCTGGAACAGCTGATGCCGGAACCGGCTCCGGTCGAGCCGGAACCTGTTGTCGAGGCTACCCCGACGATGACCGTCGTCGAACTCGCGCCGGAACCGGTTTCCGAAGCGGCGCCGGCCGTCGAGACGGCCGCCGAAGTGCTACCTGAACCTGTCGCAGCCTGGCAGTCCAACGACGCCCCTTCACAGCCTGAGCCGGTCGTTGTCGGATCGAACCTTGCCTACGCCACGCCAGAGGCCGACTTCACGCTGACGCCTGCGCCCGAGGTTTCCATCGAACGGGCGCCGGATGATGCCCTGCGGGCCGACCTGCCGGCGCCGGCCAGCGAGTCGGGCCCCGGGCTGTTCGACGTCACCCCGTCGAACTTTGTGCTTGAAGGCGCGCCGGGCAGGCCGCTGGTCAACGAAGACTACGTCCGCCGCCTGGTTCGCGAGGACGAGATGGCGGAGCTCGGCGGTTTCGATCCGACCTTCGACGAGGCGACGCTCGAACCCGTGCGCATCAGCGGCCTGCCGCTGCTGGCCACGGGCGTCGGCGGCCTGGCGTTGATGGCCGGGGGCATCGCGGTTGGCTTCTCCGCCGGCGGCGGCGACGGCCTGCTCAATGTCAGCAATCTGGGTTGGCTGGTCGCCGTCGCCGGCGCCGGTCTTACAGGGGTCTCGGTCTGGGTGGCCCTGAACAAATTCCTCGGCGCTCCGTTGGACGACGACGACGAGGATGAGGAAGTAACCGAGGCGGAGTCGGAGCCTCGGGAGTAGCCCGCATAGCGTAGGGGCGCCCGCGTACAGTATGGGGATAGCGTTGGCGCCTCGCGAGCTTGCTCGCGGGGCGTCGTGCGTTTGTGGGGTGCGTGGTTCGAGATCGCGTCCCGAAGGACGCACGCTCTTTCCGCGGCCTGCTCCATCCCGACGTGGCGCCCCGGCGTCATCGTGCTATTTCCACCGCCATGACCCAATCCGGACCCGCCATGGATTTCGGCCTCGGCGAAACCGCCGACGCCATCCGCGAAACCACCGCCCGCTTCGCGGCCGACCGCATCGCGCCGATCGCCGCCGACATCGACCGCGACAACGCCTTTCCCCGCGCGCTCTGGCCGCAGATGGGCGAACTGGGCCTGCACGGCATCACCGTCGAGGAAGAGTTCGGCGGCCTTGGTCTGGGCTATCTCGAACATGTCGTGGCGATGGAGGAGATCTCCCGCGCCTCGGCCTCGGTCGGCCTCAGCTACGGCGCCCACTCAAACCTCTGCATCAACCAGATCCGCCGCTGGGCCACGCCCGAGCAGAAGCTGCGCTACCTGCCGAAGCTGATCAGCGGCGAGCATGTCGGCGCCCTGGCCATGAGCGAGGCCGGCTCCGGCTCCGACGTGGTCTCGATGAAGCTGCGGGCGGACCGCAAGGGCGACCGCTTCGTGCTCAACGGCACGAAATTCTGGATCACAAACGCCCCGCACGCCGACACCCTGGTGGTCTACGCCAAGTCGGCGCCGGAGGAGGGCAGCCGCGGCATCACCGCCTTCCTCATCGAGAAGGGCATGAAGGGCTTCAGCGTCAGCAAGAAGCTCGACAAGATGGGCATGCGCGGCAGCGACACGGCCGAGCTGGTGTTCGAGGATTGCGAGGTCCCGGAGGAGAACATCATGGGCCCGTTCAACGGCGGCGTCGGCGTGCTGATGAGCGGCCTCGACTATGAGCGCGCCGTGCTGGCCGCCGGTCCCCTGGGCATCATGCAGGCCTGCCTCGACGTGGTTCTGCCCTACGTCCGCGACCGCAAGCAGTTCGGCAAGGCCATCGGCAGCTTCCAGCTGATGCAGGGCAAGGTCGCCGACATGTACGTCGCGCTCAATTCGGCCCGCGCCTACGTCTACCAGGTCGCCCGCGCCTGCGACGCCGGCAAGACCACCCGCTTCGACGCCGCCGGTGCGATCCTGATGGCCAGCGAAAATGCCGTGAAGGTCGCCAACGAGGCCGTCCAGGCCCTGGGCGGCGCGGGCTACACTCGCGAATGGCCGGTCGAGCGCTACGTCCGCGACGCCAAGCTCTACGACATCGGCGCGGGCACCAACGAGATCCGCCGGTTCCTGATCGGCCGGGAGCTGGTGGGCGGGTAGGGCGCTCCGGCGGCCTGCAATGGCAAGCCTAAGGCTATGTAGCCCTAGTCTGTCCCGAGGGCCTGAACGATGGGGACGCCGTTGGCTTCCTTCCAGGCCGAGTCGAGGATCGGGTCGCTCCAGTAGGTGCGGAACCAGTGGTCCAGCCATGGGTCGCCGCCGGTGAACCACTTCCCGCGCGCCGACAGATCGACTTTCGTCCGGGCTTCGGACTGGGGTGTCCCGGCCGGAAGGGCCTTGGCGCCGTTGCGGGCGCCTTCGAGCAGGGACCCGACGCGGATCAGATAGTCGCTGTCGTTCATCGGCGCGCCATGACCGGGGATCAGCCGGATCCAGTCCATGGCGATGATCGATTTCAGCGCCGCCAGCCATTCCGACGGATAGCCGCCGTAGCCGAACGGAATCGGGGCCACGAGCAGGTCGCCGGTGATGATCAGGTTCTGGCGCGGCAGCCGTACGATCGCGTCGCCGTCGGTGTTGGCGCGGCCGAGGAACTGCGCCACGACGGGCTGGTCCGGGTCATCGATCAGCAGGGCGTCATCGAACGCTTCCCGCGGCGCGAAGGTCAGGGCGCCATCCATGTCGCGGGCGTACTGGTTGAAAACGCGCGCGCCGGCGGCCCAGCCCGCCTGAAAGGCCGGCTCGGTGGCGGCTCCAGCCTGTTGCCGACAATAGGCGGCGAAGGCGCGGTACCGGGCCAGCATGGCGGCATTGGCTTTGGGGTCAGGCCGTCCCGGGGTGTTCATCGCCTTCGGGTCGGACAGGTGGGCCTGGGTCGCGGTCGTGGCGATCGTCCGGGCGGTGGGCCATGCCTTGAGGATTTCCGACAGCCCCAACACGTGGTCGCCGTGCCAGTGGGTCAGGATCACCGCCTTCACTGGCTTGGCGCTGACGCCGCGGATCAGGCTGATGATCCGCCGCGCCGAGCCGGGCGACCCGCCGCAATCGACCAGCACCAGCCCGTCGGCCTGATCGATGACGGTGACGTTGCCGATGGGCTGCAGATGGAACGGCTTGGCCTGACGGATCAGCCACAGGCGGTCCGAGAACTGTGGTTCGATGATCTCGTAGTAGCCGTCGTCGGGCAGGGGACCGTCATCCGCGACCGACGGGGCGGCAGCACCGGCGAATCCGGGCAGGGCCAGCGCCGCCCCGGTCGCGACAATCAGGTCCCGCCTCGCCCATCCGCTCATGGTCTGCCTCCGCCCGAAGGCATCCAGAGCAGCACGGTGGGAACGCCGGGCCCAGTGAATCCTTGTCCACAAATGCAAAAGGCCGCCGGGGCGCCCCGACGGCCTTTCCATCGTCATGCCGCGGTCGCGGCGAAACGCTAGGCGCTGATCAGGCGCTGACCTCCGTCGAAACGGATTTCAGGGTCACGCACTGCGACCGCGGGTTCATACGATGAGACACCGGATCACCTCCTTTCAGCTGTTGAAACAGGACCCCCACTATGAGGGACAGAATCGGCCGTCGCCAACCCTCCGCACGCGGCGCGCGACAAATTGCCTAGCTTTTGATCTTCTGCGGCTTGCCCAGGCAGGTGTCGCCAAGCCGTTTGGCGTTGGTCGTGGCGGTGGCCGAGAGCGGCACTCCGGCGACCTTGCCCGACAGGTTCGCGGTCAGGGTGAAAGCCGCCTGTGAGTAGGTCCCGGTGGCCGTGACGTTGACCTTGCGGCCGCGTTTGTCGACGCAGGTGCCCTTGAAATACATCTTGCCGTCGGCGACCCGCTTCTCCGGATAGGTGCAGGTGTAGTGGTGGTTGATCCGGCCCGACAGCACCTTGTCGACGTCGGCGGGCGTGATGCAGCGGCGCTCGATCTCGGTGTTGCTGATGATCAGGTTGAGGGTGTTGGTGCTCTCCCACCAGCCGGGCTGGATGCTGGTGGCGCCCTGGCGCGCGACGGCCGGCGCGGCGGCCAGGCTCAGAAAGCCGATAAGGGCGAAAAGGCGGGTCGTCTTCATGGGTCCAGTCCCGAAGCAATGCGTGGCGACTTTCTGCCCTAACCCGAATGAACGGACGATGACCATCCCGTGCAACCGGTGTAGGGCATGACCATGCCCAGTTGGGATCCCGACATCTACGAACGCTACAAGGCGTACCGCGACCGTCCGGCGCTGGACCTGATGGTGCAGATCCCCGACCGCCGTTATCGCGAGATCTGGGACCTGGGCTGCGGTACTGGCGAGCACGCCGCGCTGCTGGCCCTTCGGCATCCGATGGCCAATGTGTACGGCCTGGATTCCAGTCCCGACATGCTGCGGCAGGCCCGGAACCGGCAGAGCGATGTGAGCTGGGTGCTGTCGGGGATCGAGGACTTCGCCCCGGCGGTCGCGCCCGACCTTGTCTTCACCAACGCGGCCCTGCAATGGCTGCCGGACCATGCGGCGCTGTTTCCCCGGCTCCTCGGCCAGCTGGCGCCGGGCGGCGTATTCGCCTGCCAGATGCCGATGGCCTTCGAGACGGAGCATCATCGAATCCTGCGCGAAACGGCGGAGGAGGGGCCATGGGCGCCCCTGACCCGCGACGCCCGCCGGATCAATCCGACGCCGCCGCTGGACAGCTACTACGACTGGCTGGCGACGCTCTGCGGCGAAATCGATGTCTGGACCACGACCTACCTGCATGCGCTCGAGGGCGACGATCCGGTGGTCGACTGGATGCGCGGCACGGCGTTGCGACCCTATCTCGACGTGCTGGCCGGCGATGACGCTCTGCTCGACGCCTTCCTTGACGCTTTCCGGGCCCGCATTGCTCAGGCTTTCCCACCGCGCAAGGACGGGGTGACGCTGTTTCCGTTCCCCCGCCTGTTCATGATCGCGGTCCGGCGCTAGCCCTTGCCGCGCGCCTTGCGCATCTCGGTCACCGGCCGGTCCAGCGTGTCCAGCGCCTTGATCGCCGCGCGGTAGCCGGAGTCGACTCCCGGCTCGTAGGCCTTCCAGTCGCGAATATCGATGCCGTCGGCCTGGGGCATGATCAGCAGGTCCGTGGCCTCGCGCGCGGCGAGCAGGTCGCGCCCGGTCGACACCGTGGCCGCGCGCATCAGCAGGGCCACGATCGGCGGGCCCTTGCGCCAGTCGCCCGACAGGATCCAGCGCCAGACGGAGGAGGGGCGGGCCACATCGTCGGCCGTGATGCTGCGGCCCCGGGTCACGTCGACGCCGACGATCGGGCCCAGTTGCAGCGACCGCATCACGTCAGACGGGAAGTTCTTCATCACCGCGCCATCGACCAGCACATTGTTGTTGTCGATCGCCGGCGGCATGATTCCGGGCAGCGCGATGGAGGCGCGCAGGGCGTGCCGCAGCACCCCGCGCTTGTGCAGGTGATAGGCCCCTGTCGTCAGGTTTGACGACACGCAGAAGAACGGCAGCCAGAGATCGGCGATTTCGGTGTCTTCAAAATGCACATGCAGCCGCTCGCGGACCTTCTCGCCGTGCGTCATGGCGATCAGGGGGAAGGCGATGTCATCCAGCGGGCTGGAATCGACGAAGGCGTCCTTGATGCGGACGTCCATCTCCGCCTCGTCCCAGCCCATGGCCACGCCGGCGGCGACGATGGCCCCCATCGAGGCGCCGCCGACAAAGTCGATCGGCACGCCCCGTTCGCGCAGGGCCTGGATGGCGCCGATGTGGGCATAGGCGCGCGCCCCGCCGCCGGACAGCACCAGCCCGACCGAGCGCCCGGTCAGCACCCGCGCCATGCGGGCCGCGTCATCGCCATTGCCCTCCCGAACATGAAACAGGCGGGCCGCGCCGGTCACGTCAAGCCACGCCTCGGAGCCGGAGGGGCGTCGGGCGTCAGGCTTCTGGACCAGGATCAGGTCGACGAGTTGCTGCTGCTGCAGGGCCTCGGACGCATAGGCGCCGAGGGTCGCGGGCGGTTCGCGATCTCCGCGCCCCACGCGGAACAGCCGGTCGACCTGCCGGCCGACGATCGCCTTCCAGGCTGTTTCCGGGTGCTCGGCGGCGTAGAGGACGTAGTCGTGATCCGCCTCGACGTTGGAGAACCACTCGGTGGGGGCGTGGGTCGATTCCGCGCCGGCGACGGTCACCGACTGGCCCATGCGGGCGATTTCCAGCGCGATCCGGTCGACCAGCGGGCGGATCTTGCGACCGGCGTCCGCGGCGACGAAGCCGAACACGGTGGGCTCGCCGATCGAGGCCTGGGTGGCGGCCTGGCGCGTCCGCAGAATCATCAGCCGCGCCAGCTCGGTCATCACGGCCGGGTCGCGATCGGCGGCGTCGAAGAAGTCCTCGCGCGACAGCGCCAGGATCTCGGAATCGCGCAACGCGACCACCTGGGCCGAGTGCGGCGTACCGGCGATCAGGGCCATTTCCCCGGCCGGTTCACCCGGACGGATCACGCCGAGAAAGTGCCGCTCCTGGCCTTCCTCGCGACGGAAGGCGCCCAGCCGGCCGGCCCGCACGAAATAGAGTTCCCTGGCCGGCTCACCCGGCCCGTAGAGCATCTCGCCGCCCGGCAGTGAGAACCAGCGGGCGTCGCCGCTCTGGCGCGCCTCGTCGAAGAGGCGTTCCAGAGCTGTCTCGTGCCGATGATCGATGAGGCTGCCCACGGAAAGACCGTAACAAGGCCGGTGAGTCGGGGCGACTGCCCAATCTCTCCTCCCTGGCCGCGCGGGGAGGGAGAATTGCCCCGCTTTCGGCGTCCGCCCGAACAGGCTATGCCTCGGCCATGCCCAGGTTGACCTCGGATCTCGATCCAAACTCC
>CAZISF010000059.1:18691-18906 GCA_964541915.1 uncultured Caulobacter sp. | reverse complement strand
TTTGAAGAGCTGACCGCGCTCGGGCTGACGGCTGGGCATCCCGTGGTGACGGGTCTGGTCGGGGGAGGGCTGCTGGCGGCTGATCCAGACCGCCTGCGGGCCACCCGCGCGGGGCGGGTTGTGCTGGACGGCGTGACGCGGGATTTGATCCTGAAAAGCTAATCTCAATTCCTCTCCCCGAGGGAGAGGTGGCCTGGCGGAGCCAGGTCGGAGAG
>CAZISF010000059.1:6865-18681 GCA_964541915.1 uncultured Caulobacter sp. | reverse complement strand
AATTCGGGCCCGGGGGGGTTGTGGGGGGGGGGGGGCGGCTGGGCGGCGCGGGCCTCGCCGGGACTGATCTTTGATCACCGGCTTCTCCCTCTCAGTCACCGCTCCGCGGCGACAGCTCTCCCTCCGGGAGAGCGGAGACCTAGGCCATCGTCGGGATCACAAAGCTCGAATCCCCGACCTCGCCTTCGGGCCAGCGCGCCGTGATGGTCTTGACCTTGGTCCAGAACTTCACGCCTTCCATGCCGTGCTGGTTGGTGTCACCGAAAGCGCTGCGCTTCCAGCCGCCGAAGGTGTGATAGGCGACCGGCACTGGGATCGGCACATTGATGCCGACCATGCCCACCTGGACGCGGTTGGCGAACTCGCGGGCGGCGCGGCCGCTGCGGGTGAAGATAGCCACCCCGTTGCCGTACTGGTGCTTGCTGGGCAGATCGACGGCTTCCTCGAACGTCTCGGCGCGAACCATCTGCAGCACCGGACCGAAGATTTCCTCGTGGTAGGTCTTCATCCCGGGCTTCACGCCGTCGAAGAAGCTCGGGCCGATGAAGAAGCCCTTCTCGTAGCCCTGCAGGCTGAAGTCGCGGCCGTCGACGACCAGCTCGGCGCCCTCGTCCTTACCGATCTGGATGTAGTCGGCGATCTTCTGGCGATGGGCGGCGGAGACAACCGGGCCGTATTGGGCGTCGGTGTCGTTGGACAGGCCGACCTTGAGGCTGTCGATCTCGGCGATCATCCGTTCGCGCAGCTCGTCGGCGACCTTCTTGCCGACCGGCACGACCACCGGCAGCGCCATGCAGCGCTCGCCGGCTGATCCGAAGGCGGCGCCAGACAGATCCTTGACCACCTGGTCGAGGTCGGCGTCGGGCATGATGATACCGTGGTTCTTGGCCCCGCCCATGGCCTGGACACGCTTGTTGTGCAGCGTGCCCTGGGAATAGACGTAGTGGGCGATGTCGGAGCTGCCGACGAAACTGACGGCCTTGATGTCCGGGTGCTGCAGGATGGCGTCGACGCTGACCTTGTCGCCATGGACTACATTCAGCACGCCGGCCGGGGCGCCGGCCTCCATCATCAGCTCGGCCAGACGGACCGGCGCCGACGGGTCCTTCTCCGAGGGCTTGAGGATGAAGGTGTTGCCCACCGCGATGGCCACGCCGAACATCCACATCGGGATCATGGCGGGGAAGTTGAACGGGGTGATGCCGGCGACCACGCCCAGCGCCTGACGCATGGAATAGACGTCGATGCCCGGACCGGCACCCTCGGTGTATTCGCCCTTCAGGGCGTGGGGGATGCCGCAGGCGAACTCGATGACTTCGAGGCCGCGCTGGATGTCTCCCTTGCTGTCGGCGATGACCTTGCCGTGCTCGCTGGACAACAGCTCGGCCAGGTCCTGCATGTTGGCCTCGACCAGCCGCTTGAACTCGAACATCACCCGCGCGCGGCGCTGGGGATTGGTCGCTGACCAGGCGGGGAAAGCGGCCTGGGCCGCCGCGACCGCCGTGTCGAGCTCGGCCGGCGTGGCCAGCTGGACCCGCGCCTGGATTTCGCCGGTGTTGGGATTGAACACGTCGCCGAAGCGGCCGGAGGCGCCCTCGAAGGTCGAACCGTTCACGAAATGGCGGATATCCCGCATGGTGATCTCCCGGGGGCTCAGATGAGGCGGGCGTTTTATGCCCTCTCGTCCTGGTCGGCTAGGCCGGATTGCGCAATGACGTCGGGCCGCTAAAGTTCCGCTCATGTCCGACGCCGCGATGTCCCGCCCAGAGTCGCTCGCCCCGGCCCGTCCGGGGCACATCGTCGACGTGCTGATCGAGGAGCGGGCGCCGAAGCTGTCGCGGTCGGCCCTCTGGCCTGTCATGCGGCCCCTGCTCTACGCCTTGCTGGGCTATCGCAAGGCGCGGGCCATGGCGGACGCCATCGCGCCGATGGGTGGCAAGGCGGCGCTGGATTTCGTCTCGGACCTGCTGGGCATCGACGTCGCGGTGACCGGACTGCATCGGCTGCCCCGCCAGGGCCGGCTGGTCATCGTCGCCAACCACCCCACCGGCATCGCGGACGGGGTCGCGGTCTATGACGCCCTCAAGGCCGTGCGGCCGGACATCATCTTCTACGCCAACTCCGACGCGCACCGGGTGTGCGCGCAGTTCGACGAGACCCTGATCCCGGTGGAGTGGGTCGCCGCCAAACGCACGCGCGACCGCACCCGCCTGACCCTGACGATGACCCGCGAGGTGCTGGAAGCGGAGCGTGCGCTGATGGTGTTTCCGGCGGGCAGACTGGCGCGTCGCGACGCCAACGGCGTGCTCACCGACCCGGCCTGGATGCCGACGGCGATCTCCGTGGCGGTCAAGTACGGCGCGCCCATTGTGCCGATCCATGTGGAGGGACCCTGGGCGACCCTGTTCCACTTTTTCGACCGGTTCTCGCCGGAGCTGCGGGACATCACCCTGTTCCACGAGCTGCTGAACAAGTCCGGACAGCGATTCCGGCTTACGATCGGCCATCCCATAGCGCCGGACACGCTGGATTCCGACGCGGCCGTCGCCAGCGCGGCCATCAAGGCCTATGTGGAGCGAACCCTGCCGTTCGAGCCCGATCGCCCCTTCGCATGATGCTTCCCGCCGAGATCGAACTGCCTGACGAGGCGGCGACGTCGCGTCTCGGCGCGGCGCTGGCCGGCGTGCTGCGCGATGGCGAGGCGATCTGCCTGTCCGGGCCGCTGGGGGCCGGGAAGTCGACGCTCGCCCGCGCGCTCGTGAGGACCCTGACGACGCCTGACGAAGACGTCCCCAGCCCGACCTTTACCCTGGTCCAGTTCTACGAAGCCGCCGCCTTCCCGCTGGCGCACTTTGATCTTTACCGACTGACCAGTCCCGATGAGGCCTTCGAGATCGGTCTGGACGAGGCGCTTGATGAGGGTGCGGCGCTGATCGAATGGCCGCAACGGCTTGAGGGGCGGCTGCCGCCCGACCGACTCGATATAGAGATTGGCCTCGAGGACGGGGGTGAAGCGCGCCGGGCGCGGCTGACCCCTCATGGCGCATGGAAGGGACGGACGCTTGAGTTCTGAGCGGGAGGCCGCCAAGGCCGCTTTTCTGATGGCCCACGGTTTCGGCGACGCGCGCCGTGAGCTGATGAGCGGCGACGCCTCCACCCGGGTCTACGAGCGATTGCACCTGCCGGATGGCTCCAGCCGCATCTTCATGGACCAGCCGCCGAGAGCCGAGACCGCGCCCTGCCCGCCGGCCGCGACCCGGGACGAGCGGCTCGCCCTTGGCTTCAACGCGGCCTATCGGCTGGCGTCGGGCCGGGTCGACGCCTTTGTCGCCTGCGCCCGCTATCTGAAATCGCTCGGCCTTTCCGCCCCCGAGGTCGAGGCCTTCGACGCGGTCCAGGGTCTGGCCGTGCTCGAGGACCTCGGCGACGACCTCTATGCCGACCACATCGCCCGTCAGGGCGACGAGGCCCGGCTCTACGACGCCGCCATCGACGCCCTGACGGTTCTGCACGCAGCCCGGCCGCCGGAGGTGCTGGCGTCCGAGGGCGTGCGCTGGCCTCTGCTGGCCTACGACGACCTGGCCCTGGTCAGCGCGGCCGATCTGTTCACCGAATGGCTGCCGAAGTTGCGGCCGGCCTTCTCGCCCGACGCGGCTGCGCTGGCCGAGTGGGACACGCTGTGGACGCCGATCCGCGCCCGGGCCGAGGCTTCGGCTGAGGTCTTCTGCCACCGCGACTATCACGCCGAGAATCTGATCTGGCTGCCGGACCGACATGGGGCCGCACGGGTCGGGCTGATCGACTTCCAGGACGCCGTCCGGGCGAACCGCATGTGGGACCTGTCGATGCTGTTGCATGACGCCCGGCGCGACGTCTCGCCTGAGCGGGAAGCGGCGGCGCTGGAGCGTTATTTCGCCGCCCATCCGGGGCTCGACCGTCAGCAGCTGCTGAGCGACTACCACGCCCTGGGGGCCCTGAATGTCGCCCGGATCATCGGCATCTTCGCCCGACTGGTGACGCGCGACGGCAAGCCGAAATACGAGAGCTTCCTGCCCCGGCTGTGGCGCTATCTGGACAGCTGCCTGGCGGACCCGTCGATGACCGGCATGAAGGCCTGGTTCGACCGCCATGTGCCGGCGGAGGCGCGGGCATGACCGTTCCGAAGACCGCCATGGTGCTGGCCGCGGGCCTTGGCACCCGCATGCGCCCGCTGACCAACGACCGGCCCAAGGCGCTGGTCGAGGTCGGCGGCCGGGCCCTGATCGATCACATGCTCGACCGGCTGGCCGAGGTCGGGGTCGAGACGGCCGTCGTCAATGTGCACGCCTTCGCCGACCGGCTGGAGGCGCACCTCAGGGCTCGCAACGCCACGGGCGTCATGCCGCGGCTGATCATCTCCGACGAGCGGGCGGAGCCGCTGGAGACAGGCGGCGGCATCAAGCATGCCCTGCATCTGTTGCCGGACACGCCGTTCTGGGTGGCGAACATCGACTCCGTCTGGATCGATGACGACGGGCAGGCGCTGGCGGCCGTGGCCGCCGCCTGGGACCCGGACCGCATGGACGTCTGCCTGCTGACCGCCTCGACGGCGGTGTCGATGGGCTTTCACGCGACCGGCGACCTGTTCATCTCGGAGACTGGTGAGGTTCGCTTCAAGGATCCCGGTGAGTCCGCGCCGCTGGTCTATGTCGGCGTCCATATCGCCAAGCCCTCCGTGGTCGCCGACGGGCCGGACGGGCCTTTCGGCCTGCTGCCGATCTGGAAAACCCTGACCGGGTCAGGCCGCGTGCATGGCGTCGCTCCGAAGGGTCTGTGGATGCACGTCGGCGACCCCCAGGCGCGGGACCAGGCTGAAGCCCGGTTGTCGGGATGAGCGCGCTGTTCGAGGGTCCGGCTCCGCGCTGGTTCTCGATCCCGGCCCACCGGCCGTTTCTCGATGATCTCGCCGCCGGTCTGCTCACCGCGCTTCCCGACCCGGAATCCCTGGCCGGTGCGGTGGTTTTCACGCCAACACGGCGGGGGGCCCGGGCATTGGCCGAGGCCTTCGTCGGCGCGGCCGAGGGGCGTGCCGTGCTGCTGCCGCAGATCCGCGCCATCGGCGACCTGGACGAAGGCGAGCCGCCGTTCGAGCCGGGCGATCTGTCGCTCGACATTCCGCCGGCGATCGATCCGCTGCGCCGCCGGTTCGAGCTGGCGCGGCTCGTGGCCGGCCACAGGGCGTTGGGCCGCAACCTCAACGCCGCGGGCGCGCTGGAGATGGCCGACGCGCTCGGCCGGTTCCTCGACAGCCTGCAGATCGAGGAGGTCGAGGACGCCGGGGCGAAGCTCGACAGTCTCGTCGCCTTCGACATGGCCGCCCACTGGCGCCGGTCCGCCGAAGTGCTGCGGGTGGCGCTGGAGGCCTGGCCCGCGCGGCTGGCCGAGATGGGACTGGTCGATGTCACCTGGCGGCGCGTCCAGCTGCTGCGGGCGCTGGCCGCCCAATGGCGCAACCATCCGCCCGCCCATCCGCTGATCGCCGCCGGCTCGACCGGCACGGCGCCGGCCACAGCCGACCTGCTGACCGTGATCGCCGGCTGCCCGAAGGGCGCGGTGATCCTGCCCGGCCTCGACGAGGGCCTGGCCGATGACGCCTGGGACAAGGTCGACGACCAGCATCCGCAGGGCGCGATGAAGCGGCTGCTGGAAAAGGCCGGGGTCTCCCGCGCCGACGTGTCTGTCTGGCGGCCGGACGCCGACAGCGCCGGGCGCTGGCGTCGTCGCCTGATCAACGAAGCGCTGCGTCCCGCCGAAGCCACGGCCGACTGGCGCGACGTGCTGTCCAGCCTGCGCCGGGAGGGCGAGGCGGCCGGCGTCGATCCCCTGGCGGAGGGGCTCAAGGGCCTGTCCGTCATCCCGGCGCGCCACGAGGAAGAAGCCGCCGACGTCTGCGCGCTGCTGTTGCGCGAAACGCTGGAGACGCCCGGCCGCACCGCCGCGCTGGTGACGCCGGACCTGGCCCTGGCCCGCCGGGTCAGCGCCCGGCTGGCGCAGTTCGGTGTTGCGGCCGACTCCTCGGCGGGCGAGCCCTTGTCCGGATTCCCCGTCGGCGTGCTGGCGCGACTGATCGCCGACTGGATGGTCGATCCGCTTTCGCCGGTTCTGCTGCTGGCGATCCTCAAGCATCCGCTGGTCACGCTGGGTCGCGAGGCCGAAACGCTAGGGCCGCTGGTCACCGCACTGGAAACGCCACGGGGTGCAGAGAACCAGCGCCTCCGCGGCGCACGGGCGGCGGATCGCACGATCCTGCTGAACCGGTTCGCTGATCTTCCCGACGCCGGCGCCTTGCTGGACGATCTGCTGGCCGCGCTGGACCTGGCAGCCTTCCCGTTCGCAGACGGCCCGGCCGAGGTCGACGCAGCGACCCACGCCCTCGTCGAGGCCCTCGAAGCCCTGGCCGGACAGATAGTCTGGTCCGGCGGCGCAGGCGAGGCGGCCTCGATGCTGCTGTCCGGCCTGATCGCCAATGGCCGCGACCTGCCGCCGGTGACGGTGCGTGATTTCGCCGACCTGATCGGCGGCCTGCTCAATGAGACCAGTATCCGGGCCGCGGGCGAGACCCATCCGCGGATCCGGATTCTCGGCGCGCTGGAGGCGCGGCTGATCCGTTCCGACAGGCTGGTTCTGGCCGGGCTGGAGGACGGCGTCTGGCCGCAGGGCGCACCGGTCGACCCCTTCCTGTCGCGGCCGATGCGCGAGCGGCTGGGCGTACCCGCGCCCGAGCGGCGGCTGGGTCTGACCGCCCACGACTTCGCCCAGGCCGCCTGCGCGCCGGACGTGGCGCTGGTGCACAGCCTGCGCCGTGAAGGGTCGCCCGCCGTGGAATCCCGCTGGCTGTGGCGGCTACGGACCCTGGCGCGCGGCGCCGGGATGGACCTGCCCGGCCGGCCGGAGGTGCTGGACTGGGCGCGGGCGTTGGATGCCTCGGGCGACTATGCGCCGGTTCCCCGGCCCGCGCCGGTTCCGCCACTCGCGGCCCGGCCGAAGGAATTCGCCGTCACCCGCATCGAAACCCTGACCCGCGATCCCTACGCCATTTGGGCGCGGGATATCCTCAAGCTCTATCCGCTTGAACGACCCGACGAGCCGGTCGAGGTCAAGGCGCGCGGCAGCGCAATTCATAAAGCGTTTGAGGACTTCGCCGCCGCCTGGGCGACCGGCGAGCCTGAGGATGCGCCGGGTCTGTTCCAGCGCCTCTACGAAACAGCCCTGGTCGAGAAGGGATTGCCGCGCGCGTCGCTGGCCCGCGAACGGGCGCTGGCCCGGGAGGCCGGCGTCTGGGCGACCCGGCTCGAGCGTGACCGCCGCGCCGACGGCCGCGCGATCCATGTCGAAAGGAAGGGCGTGCTGCCGCTCGACATCGGCGGCCGGGTGATCACCATCACCGCCCGCGCCGACAGGATCGAGGTCACCGCCGACGGCCGCGGCCATGTGCTCGACTTCAAGACCGGCGGCGCGCCGTCCAAGGCCCAGATCGACGCCGGCTTCTCGCCGCAGCTGACCCTGACGGCCGCCATCCTTCAGCGCGGCGGGTTCGGCGACTTCACGGCCGAGCCGGGCGACCTGACCTATCTGCGCGTGACCGGCCGCAAGCCGCCGGGCGAGGTGATCATCCGCAAGGCCGCCGGCCCCGACAGCGAGGAAGCCGTGGCCAAGGCGCTGAACGGCGTCGTCGAGCTGCTGACCCTCTACGAGGACCCGCAGCGCGGCTACCCGTCGAAGGTCGCGCCACAGTGGGTCAAGGAATACCCGGGCGACTACGACCACCTGGCCCGTGTGTTCGAGTGGTCGACCGGCGGCGAGAGCGAAGGCGGTGACGAATGAGCCTGCTCAACCAGACCCTCGCCGCCGATCCGACGATCAATGCTTTCGTCACGGCCAACGCCGGCACCGGCAAGACCAAGACCCTGATCGACCGGGTGGCGCGGCTGCTGCTGCGCAAGGTGCGGCCCGAGGCCATCCTGTGCGTGACCTACACCCGGGCGGCGGCGGCGGAGATGCAGCACCGCCTGTTCCGCCGGCTCGGCGACTGGTCGGTCATGGACAATGACAAGCTGCGTGAAGAGTTGACCGCGCTCGCCGGGGCGGGTGAGGCGCCGGCCGACGACCTGCAGCTGTCCGAGGCTCGCAAGCTGTTCGCCAAGGCGCTTGAGACACCGGGCGGACTGAAGATCCAGACCATCCACGCCTTCTGCGAAAAGCTGCTGCGGCGCTTCCCGGTCGAGGCCGCCTTGTCGCCGGGCTTTTCCATCATGGACGAGGCGGAGGCCGCGCTGATCGCGCGCGAGGCGCGCGCCAATCTGGCCCACCGCGCGCTCGACGAGGAGGGCCTGGTCGCGGACGCCTATTCCCGGCTGGCGGTCGCGCTCGATATCGAGCGGTTCGAGTCCATGTTCCGCGCGTTCGAGGAACGCCGCGCGGCGCTGGCCGGCTATGTCGCGCGCTGCGGCGGCCTGGAGGGGCTGCCGGCGGCGATCGCAGCGGCCTGCGGTCTCGACGGGCTGGAGGACCCCGAGGTTATCGAGCGGGAAGCGCTGTCGCCGCCGGCGATCGACGCGACCGGCTGGACGCGGGCGGCGGTGACGCTGCTGGCCAGCAAGATGAAGACCGATCTGGCCAATGGTGAGCTCTGCGCGGCCATCGCCGAAGCAGCGACGCGTGGCGAGAGCCTGCCCGACGCCGTGCGCAAACTGTGCTTCACCGACAAGGGCGAGCTCCGGAAATCGCTGTCGACCAAGTCGATCGACCCGGGCGTGGCCGCGTGGTTGATCGCCGAACAGGCTCGCGTCCATGACGCCCTGACCCGTGCGAAATCCGCTCGCGTGGCCCAGGACACCGTCATGGTTCTGGCCCTCGCCGCCGTCTACGCCGACGCCTACGAGAAGGCCAAGTCGGCCCGCCGGGCGCTGGATTTCGCTGACCTCGTGGAGCGCACCCGCGACCTCGTGGCCCAACGGCCCGACGCGGCCTGGGTGCTCTACAAGCTGGACGGCGGCATCGACCACATCCTCGTCGACGAGGCCCAGGATACCGCTCCTGAACAGTGGGACATCCTCAACCGTCTGACCGCCGAGTTCTTCGCCGGCGACGGCCTGCCCAACACCCAGGTGTTGCCGCGCAGCCTGTTCGTCGTGGGCGATGAGAAGCAGTCGATCTACAGCTTCCAGGGCGCGGACCCCGACCGGCTGATCAGCGAGACGCGGCGCTACGACAGGCTGATCCGGGATGCGGGGCTCGACTCCCGCGTCGTGCCCCTGACCCTTTCGTTCCGCTCGACGAAGCAGGTTCTGACCTACGTCGACGCCGTTTTCGCCGATCCCGAAACGCGCCGGGGCGTACCCGCGCCGCAGAACCAGGACGTCATCGTCCATGAGCCGTTCCGGGATCACGAGGGCTGCGTCGACCTCTGGCCGCTCGAGCGGGACGAGGGCCGCGAGGAACGCGACGCCTGGACCGACCCGCTCGACGCGGCCTCCACCACCAGCGCCAACAAGCGTCTGGCGCAGAAGATAGCCTCGGAGATCGAGGACCTCGTCCGGCGGGGCGACGCCGTTTTCGACAAGGACCTCAAGGCCTGGCGACCGGCCCGCTTCGGCGATGTGCTGATCCTGGTGCGGCGTCGCAAGGTGCTGTTCGAGGAGATCCTGCGCGAGCTGAAACAGCGCGGCGTACCGGTGGCGGGGGCCGACCGTTTGTCCCTGTCGGCCCATATCGCCTTTGACGACCTGATCGCGCTGGCGCGGTTCACCCTGTTCCCGCAGGACGACCTGACGCTTGCGGCTCTGCTCAAGAGCCCGTTCTGCGGTCTGGCCGACGACGACCTCTTCGCCCTCGCCTTTGGACGGGGCCGGGCGACCCTTTGGTCCGTGTTGGGTGAGCGGGCCGCCGAGCAACAGGCGTGGGCCACGGTGCTCGCACGGCTGGAGACCTTCGGCGACCTCGCTCGCGCCCACCGGCCATTCGACTTCTATCGCCGCGTGCTGGGGCTGACCGACGGCGAGGGCCGGTCGATGCGCGCGCGGATCACCACCCGCCTGGGATCGGAAGCCGGCGATGTGCTGGATGAATTCCTCGCCCGCACGCTGGCGGCGGAAAAGCGCGGCCTGTTCGATCTGGAGCGGCTGGTGGCGGCCTTCGCCGACCTCGATGTCAGCGTGAAGCGCGAGCTCGAAAGCGGGGCCGACGAAGTGCGGGTCATGACCGCCCATGGCTCCAAGGGCCTGGAGGCGCCGATCGTCTTCCTGCCGGAGACGACGGTGAAGTCCGGCGCTCACGGTTCCCCGCTGATGACCACGGCGGACGAGGGCTTCCTGTGGTGCGCGCGCACCGCCGATGACTGCCCCGCCAGCGCCGCCGCCCGCCAGCTGCGCAAGGACCGCGACGAGGACGAGGCCTGGCGGCTGCTTTATGTCGCCCTGACCCGCGCCCGCGACCGGCTGGTGCTCTGCGGCCGCATCGACGCCCGGACGAAGGACGAGAGCATCCGGGGCTGGTACGGCGCCATGCGCAACGCCTTTTCGCGGCAGGAGGTCGCGGACGCCGTCCGGCAGGTGCGTGTCGGAGACATGGAGATCCTGCGACTCGGGCCCGATCCTGTTCAGGTGAACGGCGCTGCGCCGCTGATCGCGCCGCCAGCCCCCCTGCCCGACTGGGCGCTGCGGCCAGCGCCCGTCGAGTCCGCCGTCATGCGCTATGCCTCGCCGTCGCAGGTGGCCGAGCGTGAGCGGGGCCCCGCCCCTTCGCCGCTGGACATGCTGCAGGGCCTCGGCCGGTTCCGTCGAGGGGATCTGATCCACCGGCTGCTGCAGCTGCTGCCGGACGTTCCCGCCGGCGACCGGCGGGCCGCCGCCGCGCGCCTGCTTGACCGCGAACCGGACCTGACGCCAGTCCAGCGCGCTGAAATGACCACCGCCGCCTTCGGCGTGCTGGAGGATCCGGTGTTCGCCGATGTGTTCGGACCGGGCAGCCGGGCCGAAGCGGCCATCGCCGGGACCTCGCCGCGCCTGTCAGCAGGGCTGGGTGTATCCGGCCGGGTCGACCGGCTGCTGGTCCTGCCCGACCGGGTGCTGGTGGTCGACTACAAGACCAACCGCCCTGCCCCGGCCCGCATCGAGGAGGCCGACTTTGCCTATCGCGTGCAAATGGCGCTGTACGCCGCCGTGCTGGCGGAGATCTTCCCCGGGCGGCGCATCGAGGCGGCGCTGGTCTGGACCGATGGACCCCGTCTGATGCCGGTTCCAGAAAACATGATCGCCCGAACCCTCGACCAGCTTGTCAGTGGACATTGATAGGGAACGGCCCCGGGCCTACATCATTTGCTGAATGACGCGCGCCGCGTGGCGCCGCGAACAGGAGACTACCGATGAGCACCGTCAAGGTGACCGACGAATCCTTCGAGCGCGATGTGCTCCAGTCCGAAAAGCCGGTCCTGGTGGACTTCTGGGCGGAGTGGTGCGGGCCCTGCAAGCAGATCGCCCCCGCCCTGGACCAGATCTCCGAGGAACTGGCCGACCACGTCGTGATCGCCAAGGTCAACATCGAGGAGAGCCCGACGACACCCTCGCGCTACGGCGTGCGCGGCATTCCGACGATGATGCTGTTCCGCGGCGGGCAGATGGCCTCGATGAAGGTCGGCGCCATGCCCAAGCAGAAGATTCTCGAATGGCTGCTCGAAGCCGGCGTGCAGCCGGCCGCCTAGCTCACAACGCCGTCAATGCCCCCGGGGTTGGGGGCCTGTCGGGGGGGGGTGTGGTGGGGGCAAGAGGTGGGCCCGCACG
>CAZISF010000059.1:0-6855 GCA_964541915.1 uncultured Caulobacter sp. | reverse complement strand
GCGGCCCTAAGCGGGCGGCCAGCGGGCCGCCAACCACACAAGCCCGTCATGGCCCGACGTGTTCGGGCCATGACGTGGGGCTTTGTGGTCGGCAATCGAGTTCGACCCTACGTCGGCCAGGTCTCCTCTGACGCCGCGAGCACCTCGCCGGCCAGATAGAGCGACCCGCAGATGACGACGTGCGGCGGGGGGCCTTCCCCCGCCAGCACGGTGTCCAGCGCCGTCAGGGCGCTGTCCCCGATTTCAGCCTGAAGTCCGGCCCGTGCGGCTGCATCGACCAGCCGCTCCGGCGGGCTTGCCGCGTCGGCCTCGAATGGCACGCAGACGATACGCGGCTTGAGATCGTTGAACGCGGCGAAGAAGCCGTCGGCGTCCTTGTTGGCCAGGACGCCGCAGATGATGGCCACCGGCCGGCCATCGCGGGCCGCCATGTCGCCGACCGTGCGGGCCAGCGCCAGGGCGGCGTGCGGATTGTGACCGCCGTCGAGCCACAGGTCGGCGCCCGCCGCCTGCGCGCGCGTGCCGTAGGGACCCCTGGTCAACCGCTGGAAGCGCGCCGGCCAGACGGCCGAAGCCAGGCCCTTTGCTATCGCTGTCTCGTCGATCCGGCTGTCACCGAGCTTCAGAGCTGCCACGGTCGCCAGGGCGGCGTTGTCGATCTGGTGCGGCCCGGCCAGGGCAGGCTGGGGCAGGTCGAGCAGGCGGTCCTCCATCTGCACCACCAGCCGGCCCCGCTCGGCCCAGGCGTCGAAATCGAGGCCCAGCGCGGTCAGCGGCGCGCCGAGCGCCCGCGCCCGCGCCTCGATGACGGCGAAGGCTTCCTCGGACTGGCGGCCGACCACGACGGGCGATCCCCGTTTGATGATGCCGGCCTTCTCGCCGGCGATGCCGGCTATCGTGTCGCCGAGAAACTCGTGATGGTCGTGGTCCACCGGCGCGATGACGCTGACGGCCGGAGGGTCGATCACGTTCGTGGCGTCAAGCGAGCCGCCAAGGCCCACTTCCAGCAGGCACAGATCGGCTTCGACCTCGGAAAAGGCCTGGAAGGCCGCCGCGGCTGTGATCTCGAAGAAGGTGATCGCCTCGCCCGCGTTGGCCCGTTCGACCCGTTCGAGCACGTCGGCCAGATGGGCCTCTGTGATCAGCGTCCCGGCCAGCCGCACTCGCTCGGCGAAGCGCACCAGATGGGGCGAGGTGAACACATGCACCCGCAGGCCGGCCGCCTCGGCGATGGCGCGCAGGAAGGCGACCGTCGAGCCCTTGCCGTTGGTGCCGGCCACATGGATGACCGGGGGCAGCCTGCGCTGCGGATCGCCCAGCGCCGCGCACAGACGTTCCATCCGGCCCAGCGACAGGTCGATCAGTTTGGGATGCAGCAGGCGCAGCCGCTCAAGCGCGGCGTCGTGCGCTCGGAGGTGATCGCTCATGACCGGTGTTCCGTGCGGAAGGGGTCAGGCCGCTTTCGAACCGTTGCGCCCCATCATCAGGGTCTTGAGGATCGAGCCGAGCACGACCGGTAGTTCGTGGCGGGCCACGACGCGGTCGACCATGCCCTTTTCGACCAGATACTCGGCGCGCTGGAAGCCCGGCGGCAGGGTCTCGCGGATGGTCTGTTCGATCACACGCTGGCCGGCGAAGCCGATCAGGGCGCCCGGCTCGGCGATCTGGATGTCGCCCAGCATGGCGTAGCTGGCGGTCACCCCGCCCGTGGTCGGGTCGGTCAGCACGACGATGTAGGGCAGGCGCGCGCGCTTCAGCTCCTGGATCGCCAGGGTCGAGCGGGCCATCTGCATCAGGGACAGCGTGCCTTCCTGCATCCGCGCGCCGCCGGCGGCCGTATAGACGACCAGCGGGGCCTCACGGCTGATGGCCAGCCGGGCGGCGGCGATGAAGGCCTCGCCGGCAGCCATGCCGAGCGACCCGCCCATGAAGGCGAAGTCCTGAACGAGCACAACGGTGTCCGTACCACCGATCGGGCCGGCGCCGATGGCCATGGCGTCCGGTTCGCCGGTCGCCTTGCGGGCAGCGGCAAGGCGGTCCTTGTAGGGACGGCCGTCGGTGAAATGCAGCGGATCTTCGGGCACCTTCGGCGTGTCGAAGGCTTCGAACGCGCCGTCATCGAAGGTGTACCTGAAGCGCAGTTCCGGTCCGATGCGCATGTGGCGGCCGGCGGGCGTGACCCACCAGGCGGCTTCCAGATCGGGACGGTAGATCATCTCCCCGGTGTCGGGGCATTTGACCCAGAGGTTTTCGGGCGTCTCGCGCTTTACGAACGCGCCGCGTACGCCGGGCGCGATGCGGGCAAGCCAGCCCTGGCGCTCACGCGCATTCCCTCGGATCGGTTTGTCGTTCTTGGGGTCAGCCATCGCCATTGCTTCAAGCATCCCTGACTCGCGCCAAGCGCACAGCCTTAGCCAGCTCTGCCGCCTTGGAAAGAACTCTTTCAGTCACGTTTTCGTTCGCTCCGCCGTTCAGGGCGCCTTCGATTTCATCGACGAGGGCCGAACCGACCACGACGCCGTCGGCGACGCGGGCGACTTCGGCGGCCCCTTCAGGCGTCCGGATGCCGAATCCCACGGCGACCGGCAGGCCGGACGCCTGACGCAGTATCTGCACAGGCTGGGCCACCGAGGCGGCGACGGCTGACTTCACGCCGGTCACGCCGGCGACGGAGACATAATAGACAAAGCCCGAGGTGCGGCGGACCACGGCGGGCAGGCGCGCGGCGTCGGTGGTCGGGGCGGCCAGGCGGATCAGCGACACGCCGACGGCGTCGAGCGCATCGGCCAGGGGATCGGCCTCTTCCGGCGGACAGTCGACGATGATCAGACCGTCCACCCCCGCGGCCGCGGCCTCGGCGGCGAAGACCTCAAAACCCCGGAACAGCACCGGATTGAGATAGCCCATCAGGACGATCGGCGTGTCCGCGTCCTGCTCCCGGAAACGCGCGACCAGGCCGAACACGTCGGCCATCTTCGTCTTCGCGGCCAGCGAGCGTTGCGCGGCGCGCTGGATGGTCGGTCCCTCGGCCATCGGATCGGAGAAGGGCATGCCCAGCTCGATGATGTCGGCGCCGGCGGCCGGCAGCTTCGACAGGATTTCGAACGAGGCCTCCAGGCCGGGGTCGCCGGCCATGATGTAGGTCACGAAGGCGGCGCGATCCTGCGCTGCCAGGGCCGCGAAGCGGGTCGTCAGACGATTGATGGTCAAATCGACATCCCCAGGGCGTCGGCGACTGTGTTGACGTCCTTGTCGCCCCGGCCCGACAGGGTCATGACGATGATGCCGCCCTTGCCGACCTCCTTCGCCACTTCCGGGAGCTTGGCGATGGCGTGCGCGCTTTCCAGAGCGGGGATGATGCCTTCAAGCTGGGCGCAGAGCTGGAACGCCTCGAGCGCCTCGTCGTCGGTGCAGGTCAGATACCGCGCCCGACCGACGTCATGCAGCCAGCTGTGCTCAGGCCCGATGCCCGGATAGTCGAGGCCGGCGCTGATCGAGTGGGCGTCGAGGATCTGGCCGTCGTCGTCCTGCAGCAGATAGGTCTTGTTGCCGTGCAGGACGCCCGGCTTGCCGCCGGTCAGGGACGCGGCATGCTTGTCGGTCATCAGACCATGGCCCGAGGCCTCGACCCCGAAGATCTTCACGCTCTCGTCGCCGAGGAAAGGATGGAAGGTGCCGATCGCGTTGGAGCCGCCGCCGACGCAGGCGACCAGGGCGTCGGGCAACCGGCCCTCGGCTTCCAGAATCTGCGTACGGATTTCCTTGCCGATGACCGACTGGAAGTCGCGAACCATGGCCGGATAGGGGTGCGGACCGGCGGCTGTGCCGATCATGTAGTAGGTGTCCTCGACGTTGGTCACCCAGTCGCGCATCGCCTCGTTCATGGCGTCCTTGAGCGTGCCCGCGCCCGAGGTGACCGGCCGCACTTCCGCGCCCAGCAGGTTCATGCGGAACACATTCGGCTTCTGCCGCTCCACGTCGACCGCGCCCATATAGACGATGCAGGGCAGGCCGAAGCGGGCGCAGACGGTGGCGCTGGCCACGCCGTGCTGGCCGGCGCCGGTCTCGGCGATGATGCGGGTCTTGCCCATCCGCTGGGCCAGCAGGATCTGGCCCATGCAGTTGTTGATCTTGTGCGCGCCGGTGTGATTCAGCTCCTCGCGCTTGAAGTAGATCTTCGCCCCGCCGATGTGGGCGGTCAGGCGCTCGGCGAAATAGAGCGGGTTGGGCCGGCCGACATAGTGCTTGAGGAAGCCGTTCAGCTCGCCGTGGAAGGCGGGATCGGCGTCGGCCGCCGCGTAGGCCTTCTCCAGCTCGAGCACGAGCGGCATCAGGGTCTCGGCGACATAGCGTCCGCCGTAGTCGCCGAAGCGGCCCTGGGCGTCCGGGAAGGCGGACCAGTCGTTAGGCTTGGATTGGGCGTTCACAGCGTCAGACACTCAGGCGCGGCGCACCGCCTCCAGAAAGGCCGAAATCAGGCCGGGGTCCTTTATCCCCGGGCCGCGCTCCACGCCAGAGGAAACGTCCGCGAACGGTGCGCCGGAGAGCCGCAGGGCTTCGCCGACATTCCAAGGATCGAGGCCGCCCGCGAGGAGGTAGGGCCGCGCGAAGCGACGTCCAGCGAGAATCGTCCAGTCGAAGGAAGAACCGAGCCCGCCCGGCATCGCGGCGTCCGCGGGCGGCTTTGCGTCGAACATCAGATGGTCGACCACGGTCTCGAACGCCCGGGCGGCTTCCAGGTCGGCGGACTCCGAGACCGGCAGGGCCTTGATCACCCCGACCCCCGCCCGTGCGGCGATCTCGCGGGCCCGGGAGGGCGTCTCCTTGCCGTGCAGCTGGATGAGGTCCGGCGCCAGCGTGGTCATCAGCCGATCGACCAGATCATCATCGGGATCGACCGTCACGGCCACGATCGTCGCCTTGCCACGGGCGGGCGGCGCCAAACGGGCGGCGGCGTCCGGCTCCACATAGCGGGGACTGGCCGGAAAGAAGTTGAACCCGAGGAAGGCCGCGCCGCCGTCGAGGGCGGCGGCCACCGTCTCAGGCGTGGACAGGCCGCAGATCTTGACCCCGGCCATCAGGCCTTCTTGGCGCCCGCGGCGGGCTTCGCGGCGGGCGGCGTGCCCTGCGCCTTGAGCAGATCGCGAATCTCGGCCAGCAGCGCCTCGGTCGGCGGCGGGGCCGCGGGTTTGGCCGGTTCGACGGGCTTTTCGCGGCGGGCCGCATTGATCGCCTTGACCAGCACGAACACGGACATGGCGACGATCAGAAACTGGATGACGGTGTTGATGAACGCGCCGTAGCCGATCGCGACCTTCTCGATCGCCTCGGTGGCGGGATTTTCCGGGCGCAAAACCCACTCGAGCTTGGAGAAGTCGATCCCGCCCGTGATCAGACCGATCGGGGGCATGACCACCTGATCGACCAGGCTTTTGACGATCGCGCCGAACGAGCCGCCGATGATCACGCCGACAGCGAGATCGACCACGTTGCCGCGGGCGATGAACTCGCGGAATTCCTTGAACACGCTCATGGCGACCTTCCGTGGACTAGTCGGCGTTCAGCCGCTCGCGCAGTTCCTTGCCGCTCTTGAAGAAGGGCACATGCTTGCCCTTGACCGACACGGGCTCGCCCGTTCGCGGATTGCGTCCGGCGCGGGCGGGACGGGAGCGGACCGAGAAGGCGCCGAAGCCACGCAGCTCGACACGACCGCCGCCTTCGAGCGCAACGGTCATCTTTTCCAGGATCACGCCGACCACGCGCTCAATGTCGCGTTGCGTCAGATGCGGATTCTCGGCGGCGAGCATCGCGATCAGCTCGGACTTGATCATTTCGCTTCCCCGGCCCCGACTTCGGCCGTTGGACCTTTGCCCAATCATTCCTGAGTCTTCAAGAGGTTGTGGGACAAAGACCGATCAAGTAGGTGCAACCCGTCAGTGGCTGGCCCATATTGGGCCAGATTTGGACACCAAGCGGCGGGGGCCCCGTGGAGAGAGATCGCAACGACATCGGGCCAACAGGCAGGATGGCGAGACTTGAGCGACTTCACGGGCCGACATTCAGGGCCAGTCTCGCCGGCGCCTCGGGGCTGAGACTTGAGCTCTCCGGCGTACTTCGGCCGATGATCGCCCTCAGCGAAGGCGTGATGCGAGGCCGGGCAGGCAGCTGCCGCGTCAGCGAGCAGCAGCCGGATGGCCGACTGACGCCGGCGGGCGACCGTTCCTTCAACGCGGTGGATCTGGAGCGGATCGATCTGGCCGTGATGGAGCGGGCGTTCGCGGCGACGGAACCGACGCCCGACGGTGAACGGCCCGCGCTGCTGGTGCTGCCGTTGTCCTGGTCATCCCTGAGAAATCCTCGCTCCCGGCGGCGACTCCTGCGCCTCGCTGCCCAGGGGCAGACCCGCCTGCGCAACCTGCTGCTATGTGAGGTCACCGGCCTGGAGCCCGGGACGCCACAGGCGGCCCTTCGTGAGATGACCGGCCAGATTCAGCCGATCTTTCGCGGCGTGCTGGCCCGCGCCACGTTGAACCGGCGGGGCTTCCGGGACCTGGTGGATTGCGGCTTCACCGGCGCGACTATCGAGGCGGCCAGCCTCGGCGACACCAAAGACAACGGGACGATGCTGAGGACCGTTCTGGCGCTCCAGAAAATCGGGCCCGGCATTCTTGTGCACGCCGTGCGGTCAGTCGCGGCGCTGACGGCGGTGCGCGCCGCCGGAGCCAGCTGGGCCAGTCTCGATATCGTGCCGGGCGCACGGGCGTTCGAACAGCTTGCCCCGAAAACGAAAACGGCGGCCCGGGCAACCCCCGCCCCCGCAAGACGTCGGTAGCGCGGGAGGTCGCAGGCGAGTCC
>CAZISF010000058.1:0-18984 GCA_964541915.1 uncultured Caulobacter sp. | reverse complement strand
CCCCCCGCGCGGCCGGGTGGCCGGAATGACCGGAATTCAGGATGTGGCAGCTGATGTTCGCGCTGCCCCTCCACCGCTCTCCGAGCGGTCCCCCTCCCCGCTTCGCGGAGAGGAAAGTCAGTTCTTAAACCTGCCCGACCGTCTTCAGCCTTGCCTTCGGATGAACCTCGTTCTGGCTCATCACCACGGTCTGGCCGCGGAAGCGTTCGATGATCGAGCGGACGAACGGGCGGATCTGCGGGCTGGTCAGCAGGACCGGGCTGTCGCCGGCCAGCGCCGCGCGCTCGAAGGCCTCGCGGACGCCACGGATGAACTCCTGCAGCTTGCTCGGGGCCATCGCCAGCTGCTTGTCCTCGCCCTGGCCGACCAGGGCCTCGCTGAAGGCGACCTCCCAGTCGGGCGACAGGGTGACGATCGGCAGGGCGCCGTCGTCGCCGCGATTGGCCCAGCAGAGCTGACGGCCCAGGCGCGAACGGACAGCCTCCACCAGCTGGGTGATCGACGCGGTGTGCGGCGCGGCCTCCGCGACGCCTTCGAGGATGGTCGGCAGGTCGCGGATCGAGACCCGCTCGCGCAGCAGCGCCTGCAGCACGCGTTGCAGGCTGGTGCCGGTGACGATCGCCGGAACCACGTCGTCGGCCAGTTTCTTCTGCTCGGGACCCAGGTCCTTCAGCAGCTTCTGCATCTCGGCGTAGGAGAGCAGGTCGGACATGTTGTCCTTGAGGATCTCGGTCAGGTGCGTCGTCAGCACCGTGGCCGGATCGACGATGGTGTAGCCGCGGAAGGTCGCCTCTTCCTTCAGGCCGTCATCGATCCAGGTGGCCGGCAGGCCGAAGGCGGGCTCGCGCACATGGTCGCCGGGCAGGTCCACCTGGCCGCCACGCGGGTCCATGGCCATCAGCGAGCCGATGCGCACCTCGCCCGCGCCGCACTCCATCTCCTTGATGCGGATGGCGTAGCCCTGGGTCGGCAGGCGCATGTTGTCGAGGATCCGCACCGGCGGCATGACGAAGCCGAAGTCGGCGGCAAGCGTCTTGCGCAGGGCGCGGATCTGGTCGGTCAGCTTGCGGCCGTCGAGGTCGTTGATCAGCGCCAGCAGGCCGTAACCGAGCTCGATCTTGATGTCGTCGATGGCCAGGGCGTTGGCGATCGGCTCCTCTTCCAGCTCGGCGGGCGCAGACTGTTCGATGATGATCTCGGGTTCGTTTTCCTTGAGCGTTCTTCGGTAAGCGAGCACGCCGGCGCCGATGGCCAGGATCAGGAACGGGATCTTCGGCATCGCCGGGATCAGGGCGATGATGCCGGCGGAGGCCGAGACCATGCCCAGGCTGATTGGGTTCATCGCCAGCTGGGTGACGAGCGCCTTGTTGGCCGAGCCCTCGACCCCGGCCTTGGACACCAGGAAGCCGGCGGCGATCGAGATGATCAGGGCCGGCACCTGGCTGACCAGGCCGTCGCCGATGGTCATCAGGGTGTAGGTCGTAGCCGCCTGACCGGCGGGAATCTGGTGCTGGAACACCCCGATCAGGAAGCCGCCGACAATGTTGATGGCGACGATGATCAGGCCAGCGACCGCGTCCCCGCGGACGAACTTGCTGGCGCCGTCCATGGCGCCGAAGAAGGTCGATTCCTGCTCCAGGTCCTTGCGACGCGCCTTGGCGACATCCTGGTCGATGAGCCCCGACGAAAGATCGGCGTCGATGGCCATCTGCTTGCCGGGCATGGAGTCGAGCGTGAAACGCGCCGCGACTTCGGCGATGCGCCCCGAACCCTTGGTGACGACGACGAAGTTCACGATCACCAGGATGGCGAAGACGATCACCCCGATGATGTAGTTGCCGCCCATCATCAGCTCGCCGAACGCCTTGATGATCTGGCCGGCGCCGTGGGCGCCTTCGTGGCCATGGGTCAGGATCAGGCGTGTCGAGGCGAGGTTGAGACCCAGCCGGAAAAGGGTTGTGACCAGCAGAACCGTTGGAAAGGCGCTGAACTCCAGCGGCCTCTTGATCAGCAGCGCCGTCATCAGGATCAGCACGGCGCTGGTGATCGACAGCGACAGCAGGACGTCCAGCAGGAAGGCCGGAATCGGAATGATCAGCAGAATGATGATGCCGATGACGCCGACCGCCAGGCCGACCTCGCCGCGCACCATCCAGCCCCAGACGCGTCCCGCCGAAGGCTTCTGACCGGTCAGTCCTGAAAGTCCGATGTCCGCCATGCTGGGTCGGACCTGGGGCTAGCGCCCTAGGCCGCGTGCGCTCCCAGGCCGCCCTGCGGCGCGGGGACGCTGACGCCGGCCTCGGAGTACTCCTTCAGCTTGTTGCGCAGGGTACGGATCGAGATGCCGAGGATGTTGGCCGCATGGGTGCGGTTGCCGAGGCAGTGGCCGAGCGTGTCCAGGATAAGCTGCTGCTCGACCTGGGCGACCGTCTGGCCGACGAAGGCGCGGCTGATCGCGTCGGCGGCCATCGAGGCCGAGCGGGCGACCGCCGCGTCCGGCGCGGGCGACATGGGCTGGCCATCCGGCAGGCGAACGGCGAACTCCTCGATCTCCGGACCTGTCGACAGCAGCACCGCGCGGTGCATGGCGTTCTCCAGCTCCCGGACGTTGCCGGGCCAGCGGTGACCGACGAGACGGCGACGGGCCTCGGCCGACAGCGGCCGTTCCGGCATGCCGTTGGCGGCGGCGTACTTCTTCACGAAGTGATCCGACAGGGCGACGATGTCGCCCGGCCGCTCGCGCAGCGCCGGGAGGCGCAGGTTCACGACGTTCAGGCGGTACAGCAGGTCTTCGCGGAACGTCCCCTCGCGAACGGCCTGGGCCAGGTCGCGGTTGGAGGTGGCGATGACGCGGATGTCGACCTTGACCGGCTTGGCGCCGCCGACCCGGTCGATTTCGCGTTCCTGCAGCGCGCGCAGGAGCTTGGCCTGCAGGCGGCCATCCATCTCGCTGATTTCGTCGAGCAGCAGGGTGCCGCCGGTGGCTTCCTCGAACTTGCCGATGCGCCGGGCGACGGCGCCGGTGAAGGCGCCCTTCTCGTGGCCGAACAGCTCACTCTCGAGCAGGTTCTCCGGGATGGCGGCGCAGTTGACGCTGATGAACGGCTTGTTGGCGCGGCGGGACTTCGTGTGGACGTAGCGCGCCATCACCTCCTTGCCGACGCCGCTTTCGCCGGTGATCAGGATCGAGGCGTCGGACGGCGCGATCTGGTCGGCCAGCTTGATCACGCTCTCCATGATCGGATCGCGGGCGATCATCGGGCGGGCGTCGTCGCCGATCGCCGCCAGCACGGCCGCGATCAGGTCCGCTTCCGCCGGGAGCGGGATGAACTCCTTGGCCCCGGCGCGAATGGCGTCGCCGGCCTTCTGGGCGTCGGCGCCGACCCCGCAGGCCACGACGGGCACGCGGATCCGTTCGGCTTCGTTGGCCGCGATGAGCCCGGCGATGTCGAGCTCATAGTCGACCATCAACAGGTCGGCCCCCTGCCCGGCCCGCAGGGCCTGGGTCGCGGCGGCCACCGTCTCCACATGGGCCACCTTGGCGCCCGCCGACATCGCCATTTTCACGGCGAGGGCCAGCTGCCCGTTCAAACGTCCGACGACCAGAAGTCGCATGGGTACTCTCCTTTACGTTCCGACCGCCGATCAGGCCGCCGAATCGCCGTCCTTGATGATTTCCGTCATGGTCACGCCGAGCCGGTCGTCGACGACGACGACCTCGCCCCGGGCGACCAGGCGGTTGTTCACGTAGATGTCGATGGCCTCGCCGACCTTCCGGTCGAGCTCGAGGACGCTGCCCTGGCCCAGCTGCAGCAGCTGGGCGACGGACAGATTGGCGCGGCCGAGCACGGCCGAGATGTTCACCGGCACATCGAAGACCGGCGCCAGATCGGCGGCGGTCTTCTCGTCGGCGTCGACGTGCATGTCGGAGGCGAGCGCCTCGTCAGCGGCGAACTCATTGAGCGCGAGATTGGTGTCTTCAGCCATGGTCGGCCTCACTGGCGGGAATCAGGGGTTCGGCGTGCAGCCCCTCGGACGCGAGCGCCGCGTCGAGGGCCGCCGCGACACGGCCGGCGGCGGCGATGGGATCAAAGGCGGCCTTGCCATCGCCCCAGTCGAGGACGAAGGCGGCGACCGGCAGGGCCGGATCGGCCCGGGCCGTGATCTTTCCGGCGAAGCCGATGGCGTCCGCCGTGTGGTCCAGCGCCGCCTGGACGCGGTCTTCCAGACCGGCAGCGACGCGAATGACCAGTCGGGGCTGGGCCTCGACCTCGCGGGCCAGGGCTTCGAGCGCGGCCGTAACCGGCGCGTCCGGGAAGCGGGCCAGCGCGGCGTCGGCGATGGCGCGGCCGACGGCCATGGCCAGACCGGCGGCCTGCTGACGATGCTCGTGGGCCACGCCGGCGAGGGCCGACAGACCGGCCCGCGCGGCGCGGGCGATGTCGGCCTGGGCGTCCGCCTCGGCCCGCGCGATGGCCGATCGTTCGCCCTCCGCATAGGCCGTGGCGCGGATCTGCTCAACCTCGGCGCCGGTGTAAGACGTCCGCCGCGGCGGCGGCTGAAAGGCCACCGCGCCCGCATCGTCGAACACGGTGTCAAAGCCGAAGGGGGTGTGGGCGGGACCGGCCATCAGTAGATCAACTCATCGTCGCCGCCAGCGCCGGCGAGCATGATCTCGCCCTTGGCGGCCAGATCCTTGGCCGCCTGGACCATGCTCATCTGGGCCTGGTCGACGTCGCGCAGGCGGACCGGGCCCATGCTCTCCATGTCTTCGCGCATGATCTTGCTGGCCCGCTCGGACATGTTGGAGAAGAACATCTCGCGCAGGGCGTCCGACGCGCCCTTGAGCGCCAGGGCCAGCTGATCCTTCTCGACCGCGCGCAGCAACGTCTGGACGCCGCCCGGATCGAGCTTGTTGAGGTCCTCGAAGACGAACATCAGCGCCCGGATGCGCTCGGCGCTCTCGCGGTTGCGCTCTTCCAGGGCCGCGATGAAGCGGGCCTCTGTCTGCCGATCGAAGTTGTTGAAGATGTCGGCCATCATCTCGTGGCTGTCGCGCTTGGACGTGCGCGCCAGGTTCGACATGAATTCCGTCCGCAGCGTTTGCTCGATCTTGTCGAGGATCTCGCGCTGCACCGGCTCCATGCGCAGCATTCGCTGGACGCATTCCAGCGCGAAGTCTTCGGGCAGGGCGCCCAGCACGCGGGCCGCGTGCTCTGACTTGATCTTGGACAGCACCACCGCGACGGTCTGCGGGTATTCGTTCTTCAGATAGTTGGCGAGGACGGCCTCGTTCACGTTGCCGAGCTTGTCCCACATCGTGCGACCGGCCGGACCGCGGATCTCCTCCATCAGGGAGTCGACCTTCTCGGGATTCATGAAGGCGCCGAGCAGACGCTGGGTCTGCTCGAAGCTGCCCATGATCGCGCCGCTGGACGACATGCCCGAGACGAACTCGACCAGCAGTTCCTCGACGACGCTGGCCGAGACGGTGCCGAGCGTGGCCATGGCCTGGGAGACTTCCTTGATCTCCTCCTCGTCGAGGGCCTCCCAGATGGCCAGGTGGTCCTCACCCAGCGCAAGCAGGACAATGGCCGCCTTCTCCGGTCCATTGAGCCGCGCGGAGTCGACGACCGCCTTGGATTTACCTTTGGCGCTCATGCGGTTTCATGAAGCCAGGAGCGGAGGATCGAGACGGACTCGTCCGGGTGCTTGTTGACGAAATCCGAGACGCGCTTGACCGACGAGGCGCGAACCTGGCCCTCGATCCGGGCGATGTCGATGCGCTGGTCCATGTCCGGTCCCGGCAGGGCCAGCGGCTCGCCGGTCTGCGGATCCACCGCGATCTGCATCGTGCCGCCGTCCGGCGTCGAGACCAGCCGGGTCGTGATCTGGCCGCCGGCCGCGCCGGACAGGGCCGGCATCATCCCGCCTCCAGAGCCGCCGGCCGTCAGCCCCTTCAGCAGGGGCCTGACGCCGAACAGCATCAGCAGGATGCCGAGGATGGCGAGCACGCCCAGCTCGATGGCGCGCATCAGATCATTCTTGTCGAAACTGGCGAGCAGGCCCTGCTTGGCCGTGGTTCCGGCTTCGTCGATCGCTTCGCGGGCAAAGCGGACATTGGTGACCTTGACCGTATCGCCCCGCGACACGTCGAAGCCGACGGCCGCCTTGACCAGGTCTTCCAGCTGCAGCCGCTCGGCCTCGGAACGCGGCGTCCAGGCGCCGGGCTTGCCGTCCTTGCCGATGGCGGTGACGCCGTCGACGGCGACCGCGACGGACACCTTCTTGACCGTGCCGGGCTCGCGCACCTCGGTGGTGACGGTCTTGCTGATCTCGTAGTTGGTGGTCGAGTCCGTGCGACCCGTTCGCGAGGACGCCTGGCTACCAGCCGCCGCGCCGGTCGAGCCGGGAATATTGCCGGTCGCAGACACTGTGTTGGCGCCGTCGGGCTGGTTTTCCGTCGCGTTCTCTTCGCCGGTCTGTTCGGAGCGGACGACCTGGCCATCAGGGTCGAAGGTTTCCTTCTGCTCGGTCACCCGGGCCATGTCGATGTCAGCGGTCACTTCGACCCGCGCGCGTCCGGGACCGACGACGCCTTCGACCAGTTCCTTGATGCGGGCGGCCATGCGGCGCTCGACTTCGGTCTTGCGATCGTCGGCCATCTTGCCGGCGACCGAGGAACCGCCCGCGACCGAGAGGACCTTGTTGTGCTGGTCAATGACCGAGACCTGCTCGGCCTTGAGCCCCGGCACGGCGCCGGCGACCAGGTTCTGGACGGCCTGAACCTGATCATCGCCCGGCGTGCGGCCGGTGATGCCGATCATCACCGAGGCGGACGGCGGCTCGGCCTCCTCCTCGAACAGCTGCCGACGCGGCAGGTTCAGGTGCACGCGGACCGATGTCACGCCGTCGAGACCGCGAATGGTTCGGGCCAGCTCGCCCTCGAGCGCGCGTTGACGGTTCAGTTGCTGGACGAAGTCGGTCTGACCGAGCGCCGAAGACTGGTCGAAGATTTCGTAGCCGACCGACCCGGAGCTGACGAGCCCCTTGCTGGCGACCATCAGGCGCGCCGAAGCGACCTGGTCGCGGGGGACCATGATGGTCGAGCCATCGCCTTCGGCCTCGTACTTGATGCCGGCGGCCTGCAGCGCCTGGACGACCGCCGAGGCTTCCTTCAGATCAAGGTTCGAATAGAGCAGCGACTTGGGTTGCGTGCCGATGTTCATCGTCAGGGCCACGAGGGCGGCGGCGATGCCGATCCCGATCCCGGCCAGCGCCGCGAGCCGGCCGAAGCCGAACCCACGCAAGGCGCTCATGAACTGTTCCACCCCGGACGCCCCTACGCATTGGACCAACGGCGCCGACAGGATCGGACCGCTAGGCAGGAATTACCGGGTGCGTGGTAAACGGGCCCTTAAGTTCACGGTCCCGGCGCCGAAAGGACAACGGCCGCGTCCTGGTCGGGACGCGGCCGCTTTCCACGAGCCTTGGGCTGAAGCGCCCGGCGGCTCAGCGATACTGCTGCAGTCGCGTCGTCCGCAGCCCCGCGAGGCCGTGGCGGTCGATCGATTTCTGCCAGGTCAGAAACTCCTCGTTGGTGAGCCGGTAACGATCACAGGCATCATCAAGGGTGAGCAGACCTCCGCGCACCGCCGCGACGACCTCGGCCTTGCGCCGGATGACCCAGCGCTCGGTGTTGGCGGGCGGCAGGTCGGACAGCGTCAACGGCGCACCGGTTGGACCGATCACGTATTTTTCGCCCCTGTTGTTCACACGCTGTTGTTGAAGCATGGCTCTAGGCCTCTCTCACCATCACTGTTGAGGAGAACCGTACGCCACTGGCGATAACGGTGCGTGAATCGCGATAGTAAAAATCAAGGTAACCACTATCGCCCCCAAGTTAATATCCGTGTTTCATCTTGAAACACTTGAATTAAAGCAAACTAAACTTCAAGACTAACGCTTGATGCTCAGAAGTTCTTCCAGCATCTGGTCGGCCGTTGTGATGATTTTCGACGAAGCGGAGTAGGCCCGTTGTGTCGTGATCAGGCCGGTAAACTCGCTGGAGAGGTCGACCGTCGACGCTTCAAGCGTAGACGGCGCGATGAAGCCCGCCCCGCCGCTGCCCGCGGTCTTGAAGTTGTAGGTGCCGCTCTCCTGGCTGACCCGATAAGCATTGCCGTTGACCGCCATCAGGCCGTCCGCGTTCGGGAAGGTCGCGATGGCGACCTGGGCGATCTGCCGGGCGATGCCGTTGTCGAAGATGGCTGTGACGAAGCCGTGCTCGTCGATCTTGATGTTGGTCAGGTTGCCGAAGGCCGTGCCGTTGGTGGCCACCGACTGGACAAGGGACTCGCTGTCGAACTGGGTCAGACCGCCCGCGGCCCCGCCGAGATCAAGACGGATTTCCTGCCCGCCGACGCCAAGGCCGTCAGCCCACTTGAACGCCCCGGCGCCCGGAGCGGCGTCCGCGGAGGCGCCGAACTTCAGGACGGGGTTCGTCGGGTCGGTGAAGAGGGTGGTCGCCGTCGTGTCCAGACGCCCGTCCGGCGTAAACACGACCTTGCCGACCGCGAGCTGGCCATTGGTCAGGCCCGCGCCCGTGACGACGTCGCTCGCCGGGACCGCGCGAACCTCCGCAAGCCATTCGTTCGGGTTCGCGCTCTTCAGGAAATCAACCTGGACGGTGCGTTTGCCACCCTTGGAATCCGAAACCGGCACCTGGATGGAGAAGTCCGGGCGCACGCCGGTGCCGAGGTCCGCGTTGTACATCGCCATGGAATTGGCCGCGGGGTCGTAGGCGCCGAGATCCGCTGAAAGGGTCTGGCTGGACTTGAGGTTGGCGTTCACCGTCGCCCGCGTGGTCTGTTCGGCGGCGCCGCCGACCGCCGACACGTTGATCGACTTCAGACGCGTGATGTCTGACGGATCGGGCAGGATCACGCCCTCATCGTCCACCAGCCAGCCCTGCAGATAGAGGCCGGCGTCGTTGCGCAGATAACCGAGGCTGTCGAGACGGAAGGATCCTGCGCGGGTGAACGACCGCACATCGGAGGCCTGCAGATCCTCGGCCTTTTCCGTCACGGCGAAGAAGCCCTGACCCGAGATCGACAGGTCCGTGCCCGAGGTGGTTTGCGTCGGCAGACCCTGGGTCGTGATGAAGCGGCGGGTCTGGGCCGTCACACCACCCGCCGAATAGGCCACGTTCGACCCCCGGCTGGTGACCAGGGTCTGGAAGTTCGCCTGGGCGCGCTTGTAGCCAACGGTGTTGACGTTCGCGATGTTGTCCGAAATCGCGGCGAGCGCCGACGAGTTCGATATCAGGCCGGTCACGCCGGCAAGCATGGCGCTGTTGATGCTCATGGGAGGTTATCCTCTTCCTTGATGACGGACCTGGCTCACGAAGCGGTCTGGACGCTGGTGACCGAAGACACGGGGACTTTGAGTTTGCCGATGCTGACGACCGTGGCGCCGTCGAGCACCTCGATGCCGGAGACCACGCCGCTGGTGTGGGTGGTCGCGTTGATCTTTTCGCCGCCGGAGCCAGTCGCGGTGATCTTGAGGGTGTAGGTTCCGCCGTCGGGCAGCTTTTGCCCGCCGCTGTTCACGGCGTCCCAGTCGAGCGTGCGGGCGCCGCCGGCGACGCTGGGGTCCGTGCGGCTCCAGACCGTCGTGCCCTGGGCGTTGACGACTTCGTACTTCACGCTGGTCGCATTGCGATCGAGATCGAAGGCCCAACTGGCCTTGCCGTCGGCGACGACGGCCTGATCCGTCTGGGCCGTCACGGCCTTGCCGATGAGTCCGACCGAACCGGACAGGCCGCCGTCATTCATGCCGACCAGCATCTTCAGCAGGTCATTGGTCATCAACTGCTGCTCGACCCCGGTCATCTGCACGATCTGCGCGGTGAACTGGTTGGAATCGAGCGGCGACAGCGGGTCCTGGTTCTTCAGCTGGGTGGTCAGCAGCGACAGGAAGGTCTGCTCACTGTCGGCCAGCCGGCTGCGCGAGCTGTTGAGCTTGTCCGAGACCGAGGCGCCGGCGGCGGTTGCCGTGGGATCAATGGTGCTGGTCATGGTCTAGATCCGGATGTCCACGCCGGACCGGGTCCAGCCAGATGAAAGGGGGGGTGCGCCGGTCTGAATCAGATCGGCCTCGTCGGCGCCGTTCTGGGCGCGCTGAAAGGCTCGGCCGGACCAGGCGCGGTCCTGCTGTTGCTGGGCGGCGTCGCGACCGCCGAAGCCGGCGTTCTGGCCGGCCGTATCAAAGGTCAGGCCGCTGTCCGACACGCTGAAGCCGGCCTGTTCGAGGGCATGGCGCAATTCCGCCGACCGACCACGCAGCTCGGCGGCCGACTGGGCGGTGTCGAACGTCATGGCCGCCGTCAGCTTGCCGGCCCGGTCGATTTCGATGGCGACATCGACCTTGCCCATGCCGTGCGGGTTCAGTTCGAGGTCGAAGCGCGTGCTTTGACCGTCGAGCTTGCGAATGATGTCGGCGGCGAGTTTGGCCACCGTTTCGGGTGATCCGCGTGTCGCGGCGGCGGCGTCGGCGGTCGCGAGGGCCTGGGCCGTCTGGGCGCGGATCTCGGCCGGAAGGCTGGGCTGATCGACGGCGGGCGCGTCCGTCGGTTCCTTGGCCAGACTTTCGGCATCGACCGGCGCGACGGCGTCGGATGGCGTCGGATCGATGGCCTCCGCCAGGATCGCCGATGCAGCCGCCTTCACCGGAGACGAGCCGGTCGGGTCGGTCGATGCGGGTCGGCCGGTCGCATCGGCGCGGCGTTCAGAGCGGGAGCCGACAGCCCGACGGATGTCGCCAGTCGTCGGCGTGACGCGGAGCGCTTCCGGCGCAACCGGCGTCTCCGCGGCGGCGGCGGCGATGATGGTGGGCGCGACTTCTGGCCGGGGCTCGACTGCGGCCACGGCAGGCGGCGGAGGCGGCGCTGTCTGGATGTCCGCAACGGGAGCGGGAGCAGGCGCGGGGGCGGGAGCCTGAGCGGCCTGACGGGACGAGGCGACCTGGTTCCCGACCGCGGTATCGGTGCGCGGAGCGGCGGGCGCGGCCGCCTTCGGTTCAGCAGCGCCGGACTTCTCCGGTTGGGCCGCCTCTGCCTGGACGACGTCGCGGGTGATCTTTTGATCTTCGACGAGCGCTGGAATTTCCAGCGTCGACGACTGGGGGACAGCGCCCGTTTCCGTCGGCCGGGCCTGGCGCGGGGCGAGGACGTCCGGGGTCGCAGCGGCGTCCTCAGGCTCGATAGCAGGCGCCACGAACGGTGCGGCCACCGGTACGGTCAGGAGCAGGGCAAGTCCCGCGTCCGGCGTCGCCTGGGTCGCGTCGTCTTCCGGACGGTCGGCGCTCGCCGCGCCGTCAGGCGACAGCCCCGTCGATGCAGGCTTCGGATCACCGGCGTTGGCCAGTGCAGCCAGCAGGCCCTCGAACACGCCGCCGAGGCCGGAGTCGCCCACGCCAGTCGGAGCGCTGGGCGCACCGGGCAGGACAACGGACATGCTGATCGCAGGCGCGGTCATGGAAAGCGTGGACACCATTGACGGGGAAGCGGTCGGCGCCTGCTGCGCCCGGATCATTCGACAGGGTCATAGCAACCGCCGGGCCAGATGCCGGATCGGTGCGCAAATCCCTGTCCTACAAGGGCCCGAAGCCATCGCCCCACCCCGGGCGGACCTCACCGTCAGGGCGCTTTTTGCCGGGCCGCATCGGTCCCCGGGCGCCCGAAACTGCCGCCCGACGATCATGGCGCCGGTCTTGCGCATGGTTAATGCGAACCGTTTGGCGGTTGGAATATAATCGCCATGAAATTCAACAGGTTAGTTTTTGTCTACGCGAGCGCGGACGCGTTCGCCCGGCAAAAATCGCCGGAAAACGCGTCAGGCTTTGCCGGGCGCAGGGCAAAGTACGCATGACCATGAATGCGATCATGTCGTCGGCGACGACCGGCCTGATGGCCGCCCAGACCGGTCTTCGGACGGTTTCGGACAACATCGCCAACGTCAACACCGCAGGGTACGTCCGCAAGGTCGTCAACCAGGCCCCGCTGGTCTCCGCGGGGATGGGCGTCGGCGTCAACATCACCGGTATCAGCCGGGCGGCTGACGCCTTCCTGCAACGCGCCGCCCTCACCGCCAAGGCCAGCTCGGCGCAGTCGGGCGTGCTGGCCGAGGCCTTTGACCGCGCACAGGCCCTGTTCGGCGACCCGTCCAGCTCCAGTTCGTTCTTCAATCGTCTGGACGAGGTGTTCTCGGCCTTCACCGCCGCGGCCAGCGATCCCGCCTCTTCAATCCAGCGCGGGGCGGCCATCGATGGGGTGACCGACTTTCTCAACGAGGCCTCGCGGATCTCGACCTCGCTCAAGAGCCTGGCGACCGAGGCCGACGGCCGCATCGGCGCCGCGGTCGACCGGGCCAACCAGCTGCTGACCCAGATCGACTCCCTGAACGCCGACATCGGCCGCGCCCAGGTCGAGGGGCGTGACTCGACCGGCTCGGAGAACATCCAGGGCCAGCTGATCAACGAACTCTCCAGCCTGATCGATGTCAGCGTGAACGCCCGGGCCAACGGGGGCTCGGTGATCCGCGCCTCGGACGGCACGGTTCTGGCCGGTAACGGCGGGGCGGCGACGCTCTCCTATGTGCGGGCGGAAGGCGCGTCCGGCGAAATCGCCGTCACCCTGCCCGGCGCGGCGGGCCAGACCTCGCTGCGGGCGCGGCTGACCTCGGGCGAGATCCGCGGTCTGCTGGACCTGCGCGACCGCGAACTGCCCGCCGTCGGCGCTCAGCTTTCGGAGTTTGTCACCAAGGCCGTCGACGAACTGAACCGCGCGCACAACGCCTCCTCCAGCGTGCCCTCGCCCACCAGCCTGACCGGCCGCAATACGGGGCTTGATCTGCCGACCGCCATTTCCGGCTTCACCGGCAAGACCACGATCGGCGTGGTCGCGGCCAACGGGCTGCTCCAGCGCCAGGTCGCCGTCGACTTCGACACGGGAACCATGAGCGTCGACGGCGGCGCGGCCGTGGCGTTCACGGCCAACACCTTCCTCTCGACCCTGAACACGTCGCTCGGCGGGTTCGGGTCGGCCAGCTTCACCAACGGCGCCCTGTCCCTCTCCGCGAACGGCGGCGCGGGCGTGGCCATCGCCGATGACGCAACGGCCCCATCCACCAAGGCCGGCAAGGGCTTCTCGCACTTCTTCGGACTGAACGACCTCGTCAGCTCGGAAGGTTACCCGTTCTATGACACCGGGCTGAGCGCCACGAGCCCCCACGGGTTCACGACGGGCGACACCATCAGCCTTCGGGTCGCCGACGGCGACGGCGTGCGGGTCAGGGACGTGACCGTCGCGGTTCCGGCCGGCGGCACGATGCAGGACCTGCTCAACGCCCTGAACTCCAGCACCACGGGCGTCGGTCTCTACGGGTCGTTCAGCCTCGACGCCGACGGCGCGATGGCCTTCACGGCCAACGCCAAGGGCGCGAGCCTCTCCGTACTCAATGATGACACGCAGCGCGGCGTCGGCGGCCCCTCGATCTCCGAGCTGTTCGGGGTCGGCCTGGCCCAGCGCGGCGGCCGCGCCGAACGGTTCGAGGTTCGCGCCGACATCGCAGGCAATCCGATGAAGCTGGCGCTGGCCAAGCTCGACCTCAGTCAGGCCTCGGCCGGAAAGCCGGTGCTGGCGGTCGGCGACGGTCGCGGCGCCAACAAGCTGGCCAAGGCCGGTGAAACCCTTGCGGGCTTCGACGCCGCCGGCGGCCTCGCCGCCTCGACCATGACCGTATCGCGCTATGCCTCCGAACTGGCCGGCTCGATCGCTCGCAAGGCCGACGCCGCGACCTCCCGCCAGAGCATCGCCGAGGCGGTCGCCTCCGAGGCCGACACGCGCCGCAGCTCGGCGGAAGGGGTCAACCTCGATCAGGAACTGATCAGCATGACCACCTATCAGCAGGCCTTCAACGCCTCCGCCCGCCTCGTTCAGGCGAGCAAGGACATGTACGACATCCTCTTGACGATGGTGCGATAAGCCATGAACCGCGTCGCCTCCGGGAATAACTACTCCTCGGTCCTCAACGACCTGATGCGCGCGCAGGTGCGGCAGCAGGACGCCAACGCCCAGGTCTCCAGCGGCAAGATCGCCTCCGACCTGAAGGGCTACGCCCGCAAGGCCGAGACTTTGCTGGCCACCCGCTCGGTCCAGACGAAGGTCGAAAGTTATCTGACCCAGGGCAAGACCCTGACCTCCAGGCTGGAGTCGCAGGACCTGGCCCTCAACCAGGTCGCCGACGCCGCGGCCGGCGCCCGGCAGGCGGTCGCCGAAGCCCTGGCCACCGGCCGTGGCGACTCCCTGATGAGCGAAATGAAGAGCTGGTTTTCGTCAGCCTCCGACGGCCTGAACTCGAAGTTCGGCGGGCGCTATCTGTTCGCCGGCGGCCAGGTCGACACCGCCCCTGTGGCGACCGACACAATGGCCGACCTTACGGCCAACCCGACGGTCGCCGCCGTGTTCAAGAATGACAATCTGACCCCGACCAGCCAGCTGGACGAGTCCTCGACCATCCAGTCGGGCTTTCTCGCCGACCAGCTCGGCACGGGCCTGTTCAACTCCTTCCGCCAGATTCAGGCGTTCGTCGACGCCAACGGGGACTTCACCGGGAAGCTGACGCCGACGCAGGAAACCTTTCTGCAGGGCATGCTCGGCGGCTTTGAATCGGCGCGCTCCAGCCTGACGGACGCGACCGCCAGCAACGGCCTGATGCAGAACCGCGTCGACAAGACCATGGAAACCCAGGGCGCGCGCAAGTCGATGCTCGAGGGCATGGTCGGCGGCATCACCGATGTCGACATGGCCGAGGCCATCAGCCGCCTGGAACAGGCCCGCACCACCGTCCAGGCCAGCGCCCAGGTGTTCAACGCCCTGAGCCAGAGCTCGCTGCTGACCCTGCTGCAGCCGTAGGCCGCGGCGGTTCGGGCGCGGCCCGGCCCTGCTCGCGCAACCAGACGCCGAAGCGTTCGGCCATGCGGTTCTCCACGGCGGCCGGACGCAGGTAGACGAATTCCGCCGTCTCCCGTTGGAACCCCCAGGGCGCGACCAGCCGGCCGCGCTCGATGTCGGCCTGGGCGAAGGCCCAGGGCGCGACGGCGATCCCGAGCCCGGCCGCGGCGGCCTCAAGCATGTAGGAGTTGCGCTGGAACGCACGATCAAGCGACGCCGGCGGCAGGTCGATGTCGGCCAGGCGCGCCCAGTCGCCCCAGGCCGGGGGATGGGTCTCGCTATGCAGGCGCGGCAGGTCGAGCAGCTTGTCGGCGCGGCCGGCCAGATCGGCGAACAACGTCGGAGACAGAACCGGTCCCAGATATTGGGGCATGAACGCCAAAGACCGTGGACCCGATTCGGTGCGGCCCTGGTGGATTCTGATCGCCGCGTGCAGTCCGCCCTGACTGAAGTCCACCGGCGCATTGCTCTCGACAATGCGCACACGCACGCCGGGGTTGGCGTCGAGAAACGCCGGCAGGCGCGGGATCAGCCACTTCATCGCCAGGGTGCCCAGGCAGGAGACCACCAGTTCCTCGGCGTTTTCCGCCCCGGGCAGGCCCGCGGCGATCAGATCGAACGCGGCGCCGAGCGAGGCCGCCAAGGTCCGGCCCGCCGGGGTCAGAGTCAGGCGATGGCGAGGACCGGCGAGGAGCCGCGCGCCCAGCATCGCCTCGAGCGCCTTGATCTGCCGGCTGACTGCGCCGTGGGTGACGCAGAGCTCTTCGGCGGCGCGGGTCATCGAGCCCCGCCGGGCGAAGGCCTCGAAGGCCCGCAGGCCCGTCAACGAGGGAAGGCGACGGTCGGTCATGTGACTCCAGCTCACAGCCTGAACCTGATTAGTCGATTGGCGTCGTGCCTCCAAGTGGAGAAGGTCGCGGTCATCACGGAGGACGGCATGGCGCTCAAGCGGGTCGACTATGATGACAACCAGCATGTGAACTACGCCCGCGGGCGGGAGATGCCGGCGGAGACGCTGGCGCGGTGGATGGGGCGGTTCGCCGGGCATCTGCCGGAACGGCGGCCGCTGAGCGTCGTCGACCTGGGCTGCGGCGTCGGGCGGCTGACGCCGGCGCTGGCGGAGACCTTCGGCGGGCCGGTGTATGGCGTCGAGCCGTCGGACCGGATGCGCGACATCGCCGAGGCGAGCGCCGGCCATCCGGGTGTGACCTACCTGGCCGGCGAGGCGGCGCGGATGCCGCTGGCCGACCACAGCGTCGACGCGGTGCTGATGTTCCTGTCGTTCCACCATGTGCCAGACCGCGCGGCCGGGGCGGCCGAGATCGTGCGGGTGCTGAAGCCCGACGGCCGGCTGCTATTGCGCACGCCGTTCAGCGACCGGATGACGGGCGGCTGGTGGCAGTCGTTCTTCCCGCGCGCGCTGGAGATCGAGAAGCAGATGTTCCCGACCCTGGCCGAGGTGACGGATGTATTCGCCGCCGTGGGCCTGACGCCGCTGGCGCTGGTCGAGGTGGTCGAGACCTATGCCGCCAGCCAGGCGGAGGCGGCCGCCAAGCTGCGGCTGCGGGCGATCTCGACGTTCGAGCACATGACCGAGGCCGAGATCGAGGAAGGCTTCGCGCGCATGGACGCCCATATCGCCGCCGGCGCCGAGGACGGGCCGGCCCGCACCGGGCGCAGCGACCTGCTGGTGCTGGGGTAAGGCAGGCTGAACAGGGACATGTACTTCAGTCCGTGTCCCTGCTTGAGGAAGGGGACACGCAATGAAGTGCATGTCCCCGCGCCCCCGGTCGCAATTTCCGGCCCGAGCCTCTACATAGCGGCCCATGAACGCGCTCCCGCCCCTCTCCGACATCGCCGACGACGTCGTGCGCGCGGCTGTCGGCCTGCCGACCGGCTCGCGGGTTGTCGCGGCCATGTCGGGCGGGGTGGACTCGACGGTGACGGCGGCGCTGCTGGCCAAGGCCGGGTACGACGTCGTGGGCGTGACGCTACAGCTCTATGACCACGGTGCGGCGATCCAGAAGAAGGGCGCCTGCTGCGCCGGCCAGGATATCCTCGACGCCCGCCAGGCGGCCGAGGCCATCGGCATTCCGCACTATGTGCTCGACTATGAAAGCCGGTTCAAAGACCAGGTGATCGAGGAGTTCGCCGACGCCTATCTGCGCGGCGAGACGCCGATCCCCTGCGTGCGCTGCAATCAAACTGTGAAGTTCCGCGATCTGCTGGATGTGGCGCGGGATCTCGGCGCCGCAGCCATGGCCACGGGCCACTACGTGCGACGCGAGGACGGACCGAACGGCCCGACGCTGCACCGCGCCGTCGATGCGAACCGTGACCAGAGCTACTTCCTGTTCGCCACCACGCGTGAGCAGCTGGACTACCTGCGCTTTCCGCTCGGCGGCCTGCCCAAGCCTGCGGTGCGCGGCGTCGCGGCCGGCATGGCGCTGGCGGCGGCGGACAAGCCCGACAGCCAGGACATCTGCTTCGTACCCGAGGGCAAGTATCACACGGTCATCGACCGCCTGCGGCCGCAGGGCGCGCTGGCCGGCGACGTGGTTCACCTCGACGGCCGGGTGCTCGGCCGCCACGAGGGCGTGACGCGCTATACCATCGGGCAACGCCGGGGCCTGAACATCGGCGGCGGCGATCCGCTGTTCGTCGTGCGCATCGACGCCGACGCCCGTCAGGTCATCGTCGGCCCGCGCGAGGCGCTGCTGACGCGAGCCCTGACTCTGAAGGAAGAGAACTGGCTGGGCGACGAGGCGACGATCGGAGCCGCCGCCCTGGCCGGCCGGCCCGTGCTGGCCCGGGTCCGGTCGACCCGCGAACCGGTCGCCGGCCGGCTGGCGATGGTCGACGGCCAGATCGGCGTGACCCTCGACGTCATGGAAGAAGGCGTGGCTCCCGGCCAGGCCTGCGTGCTCTACGCGCCGGAAGATCCCGGCCGGGTGCTGGGCGGCGGATTCATCGCGTCGGCGGTGCGGGCAGGTTAACGGCGCCCGTCACGCAGGCTCTCCCTGGACCGGTCTCGCGACCGATCCAGCCGCGGCAGATTGACTCAGAATTCGGCATGCTCCCGAAAACCGACGGTCAGTGAACGCCACCACGGACTCCATTCCCCCACTACCGCAAGGGCTGGCGGAATCCCTCGGGATTCACTGGGGATTCCCCGATCACGAAAGAGTCATCCCCACCGTGAGTCTGACCGGCGCGATGGCCGCTTGCCGCCGATTCGCAAATCGGCTTAACGATTCTTTCCAACGGGCGGTTCACCATTAACCAGTCTTAAAGCAGCTTAATTCCAATGTCGGAATTGAGCTTCGGGAGCGGATTCCGCTCTGCCTTAATTGTTGCCGCGGCCGCCGCGTGGAGGGGATCGATGCGCGTTCTTTTGATTGAGGATGACAGCGCCACGGCGCAGACCATCGAGTTGATGCTGAAGTCCGAGGGCTTCAACGTCTATACGACGGACCTGGGCGAGGAAGGCGTCGATCTGGGCAAGATCTACGACTACGACCTGATCCTGCTGGACCTGAACCTGCCCGACATGAGCGGCATGGACGTGCTCCGCACCCTCCGCAATCACAAGATCAACACCCCGATCATGATCCTGTCGGGCTCGGCCGAGATCGACACCAAGGTGAAGACCCTGGGCGGCGGCGCCGACGACTACATGACCAAGCCGTTCCACAAGGACGAGATGGTCGCCCGGATCCACGCCGTGGTTCGCCGCTCCAAGGGCCATGCCCAGGCGATCATCCAGACCGGCGAGATCGCCGTGAACCTGGACGCCAAGACGGTCGAAGTGAACAACCTGCGGGTCCACCTGACCGGCAAGGAATACCAGATGCTGGAGCTTCTCTCGCTTCGGAAGGGCACGACCCTGACCAAGGAGATGTTCCTCAACCACCTCTACGGCGGCATGGACGAGCCCGAGCTGAAGATCATCGACGTCTTCATCTGCAAGC
>CAZISF010000057.1:16846-19140 GCA_964541915.1 uncultured Caulobacter sp. | reverse complement strand
GACCAACCTGGACCGTCCGGCACGCTGGCCTGCATGAGATCAAGGGCGATCCCCCTTCCCCCTCGATGGGGGAAGGGTCGGGGATGGGGGTGCGTCCGCGCTCGGGCGGCGAAGGGCGCTTGAGGGCTCGGCGCCGTCACGGTCAACCTCACAAGCCGGGGTCACACCCCCAACCCTGCCCTTCCCCCATGGAGGGGGAGAGGTTCAGTCCGTCTTCCCCTTCAGCAGCGCCACGATCGCCATCGCGTGCCCGTGCCCCAGGGCGAAGTCGTCCTTGAGCCACTGGACGATCTGGCCGGCCTTGACGCCGGGGCGCAGGCCGGCGGGGTCGGCGAAGCCCTTTTCGGCGGCCATGGCGCGGAAGTCGGCGGGGGTCTTGCCGGTCTTCGCCTGGATATTGTCGAGGTAGGCCTGAAAGCTCATGGCGGCATCATCGCCGGGCGGGGCGGGATGGCAAGACCCTCCTCTCCCTCCGGGAGAGGATACGCCGGGCGCTCCCCGCCGATCTCCGCGCGCAACGCCCTGAAATCCCTCACCTCCGCCCCCGCTATCCCACGGCGCTGACGCGACTTGCTCCACACCCCGCCAATCGCCCCCATACTCTCCCCATCCCGCTGCACGGGGAGGGCGCCTCGGCCAGGCGACCCAAGGCGGCGGCGGGGTGGAGTTCGAGCGGGTAGCTCTGACGGCGCCAGTCGTTCAGGTCCCGCCCAGGCCGGCGTTGGAGCAGGGCGGGGCGGGCTAGCGGAACGGCCTCTGGCCGAAGGGGCGACAGGTGAGCGGGGGTTACGCTCACGGTCCGGGACGGTTAGCCGCCGCCCGCCCGTCGGAGGCTTCTGCCGGCCAAGCGTTAAGAGCGCTGCCTACCGGCGGCTCCCGGATAACGGACTTCGCGGCGTGTCACGGTTTCGGCTTCTTCTTCTCACCTCTCATCCGGTCGAGACCGGAGCGCGCCGCGCCCTCCCCGCCCTTGCCGGAACCGGCGAGGTCGCGAACCTGCGCCCTGTGGCGAAGATGTTTCGCGCCTGCAACGCGCCTGCCCCATCCCGGTGTTATCCAGACGGCAGGGGCGCAGCGGATGAGGATCGACATGACGCGACACAGTTCCGGACGAACCCTGGCGGTCTGGCTGGCGACCGGCCTGCTGACGGCGGCGCCGGCCCTGGCGGGCGCGCACGAGCTGCCGGTCGGCGACGGCCATGTCACCGACCACCCCGCGCGCGGCAACGTGTTCTCCTGCGAGACCGTGTTCCGCGGCGGCGGCGCCCGACATGTCGGCGACTGGTTCCACGGCGACACCTGGGACCCGACCGCCAAGCCCCATGTGGCCGGCCGGGTGATGTGGCCCCAGGCCCGCTTCGACATGACTCCGCGCGGCGACGGGCTCGCCGTGACCGGCAACGGCCTGCCGGTGGCCCAGCCGACGGGCGTGTTTCCGATCGCGCCGTCCGATCCGGTCTATCAGTACGACACCAACCCCAACCCGATCGCCGAACAGGCGCTGGACTTCGCCATCCCGGCCACGCCGGTGACGGCCGCCTCGCCGGGCTGTCTGCCGATGGGCATGATCGGCTTCACCACGACCGGCGTGGCGCTCTACAACGCGCTCGACGCGGCGGGGCGCGACGCGGCGGCGCACGAGGTGCAGGACCTGTGCGACGGCCACCCCCAGGGGCGCGGTCAGTATCACTATCACAGCGCCTCGCCCTGCATGGCCGGGGTGGACGGCGCCGGACTGGTTGGCTGGGCCCTCGACGGATACCCGATCCTCGGGCTCCGCGGGGCCGACGGCCGGGCGCTCGCCAACGCCGACCTCGACGACTGCCACGGACGGGCGGAAACGGTCGAGGTCGAGGGCCGGACCTACGGCTACGCCTACCATCTGACGGCGGAGTACCCGTACATCCTCGGCTGCTTCACCGGTCAGGTCCGCGAGGGGACGCGGCAGGCGATCCGTCAGGGGCTCGCCCCGGCCCGTCCCCGGCCCGGTCGGCCGGGCGGCTGACGCCGGGCGACGGCTACTCCACCACCACCGCGGTCCCGTAGGCCAGCACCTCGGTGATGCCTTCCATGATCTCGTTGGCGTCGTAGCGCATGCCGATGATGGCGTTGGCGCCCATCTCGCGGGCGTGTTCGACGAGGTGGTCGTAGGCCTCGGCGCGGGCGGTCTCGGCGAGGCTGACATAGATCGACAGCTTGCCGCCGAAGATCGCCTGGATCCCGCCGCCGAGGTTGCCGAGCACGCTGCGCGAGCGGACCGTGATGCCGCGCACCAGCCCGATGTGGCGGACGAT
>CAZISF010000057.1:0-16746 GCA_964541915.1 uncultured Caulobacter sp. | reverse complement strand
GCTGGCCTGGGGCCCCGGCCCCGGGTGGGGCTGGGCACGCGGATGCTCTACGGCTTCGGCTCGATCGCCTATGGCATCAAGGACAACGGCTTCCGCGTATTCCTGCTGCTGTTCTACAACCAGGTCATCGGCCTGGAGGCCGGCAAGGTGGCGCTGGCGATCATGGTCGCCATGCTGATCGATTGCCTGATCGACCCGATCATCGGCCATATCTCCGACAACTGGCGCGGCCGCTGGGGCCGGCGACACCCGTTCATGTACGCCTCGGCCCTGCCGGTGGCGCTGTCCTTCCTGCTGCTGTGGAACCCGCCGGCCTGGAGCCACGACGCGCTGTTCTGGTACCTCGTCGCGGTGGCGGTGCTGATCCGCACCTTCATCACCCTCTACGAGATCCCCTCCTCGGCCATGTCGGCCGAGCTGACCACCGACTACACCGAGCGGTCGGCGATCCTCGGCTGGCGATTCTTCTTCGGCTGGTGGGGCGGGCTGGCGCTGACGGTGGTGATGTTTTTCGTGTTCCTGCGGCCCACGCCGGAGTATCCGATCGGCCAGCTGAACCGCGACGGCTACGCCCACTACGGTTACCTCGCCGCGGCGCTGATGTTCATCTCGATCCTCGTCTCGGCGGCGGGCACGCACCGCTTCATCCCCTGGCTGCCGCAGCCCAAGCCCGACCGCGGCCTGACCCTGGGCCAGACGGTCCGGGAGGTCGGCAAGACCCTCGCCATCCGGCCGTTCATCGCCATCACCGGCGTCGGCCTGCTGGCGGCCATCGCCCAGGGCGTCAGCTTCTCGCTGGCCTTCTACTTCTCGACCTACTTCTGGGGGCTGAACTCGGCCTGGACGGGCTTCCTGGTGATGGACAGCTTCATCTCCTCGTCGATCGCCCTGGTGGCCGCGCCCATGCTCACGAAGCGTTCGGGCAAGAAGCTCGGCGGCGCCATCCTGCTGGGCGCCTCGGTGCTGGTCGGCTTCATCCCGCTGATGTTGCGGCTGCTGGGCGTCTTCCCCGACAACGGCGATATGGTCGCCGGCACGGCGATCCCGTTGATCGTGCCCTGGCTGTTCCTCGACGGCATCGTACGCGGCATCCTCAGCATCACCGCCGCCATCCTGATCACCGCCATGCTGGCCGACGTGGTTGAGTACAGCGAGCAGCGCACGGGCCGCCGCAACGAGGGCCTGTTCTTCGCCTTCACCAGCCTGGTGCAGAAGGCGGTGTCGGGCGTCGGCGTGATGGTCGCCGGGGTCATACTGACGCTGGTCAGCTTCCCGCGGGGGGTCAAGCCGGCCGACGTCGACCCGGAGGTGATCCGCAACCTGGCGCTGGTCTACATGCCGACGCTGGCGCTGCTGTACGGCGGCGCCCTGGCGGCTATGACGGCCTACAACATCACCCGCGCCGGCCACGAGGCCACGGTGGCCGAACTGGCCGCCCGCGCCGAAGCCGCGGAGGCCGCTACCCCGCCACTTCCGTAAGCGCGGCGTACACCAGCGTCCGCAGCTCGCGCCGCACCGGGTACGCCGACGACGGCAGCAGCTGGGTCAGGAACACCACGGCCAGGTCCTCGACCGGATCGACCCAGAAGAAGGTGCTGGCCGCGCCGCCCCAGAAGAACTCGCCCTTGCTGCCGGCGATCATGGTCGCGGCGGGATCGATGGTCACGCCGAAGCCCAGGCCGAAGCCGACCCCGGCGTACGTCGCCTCGCTGAACAGCGACTTGGACATCTGGGTCAGGTCCTTGCCGCCCGGCAGGTGGTTCGAGGCCATCAGCTGGACGGTCTTGGGGCCCAGCAGCCGGACCCCGTCCAGCTCGCCGCCGTTCAGCAGCATGCGGGCGAACCGCATGTAGTCGTCGGCCGTGCTGACCAGCCCGCCGCCGCCGGAATGGAAGCCGGTCTCGGTCAGGTAGGGGCTCTTGGCCGGATCGTCCTGCAGCGCCGGCGCGCCGGGCTTGACCGCCTTCGACCCCAGCACCCCCGCCGCGTAACAGGCCGTCAGCCGGTGGGCCTTGTCGGCCGGCACGGTGAAGCTGGTGTCGGTCATGCCCAGCGGACCGAAGATCCGCTCCTGCAGGAACCGCTCGAACGGCACGCCGCTGATCTTGCCGACGAGGTAGCCCAGCACGTCGGTGCTGACCGAGTAGTTCCAGGCGTCGCCCGGCGAGAACTGCAGCGGGATCGTCGCCAGCTTGGCGATGAACTCGTCGAGGGTCCCGAACCGCAGGTCCTCGGCCACCTTCAGCTTGCGGTAGGCGGCGTCGATGTTGCCCTGCATCTGGAAGCCGTAGGTCAGGCCGCTGGTGTGGCGCAGCAGGTCGATGATCATCATCGGCCGGCTCGGCGGGGTGGTCGCCCAGCCCGCGTCGGTGCCCGCGGCGAACACGCCCAGATTGGCCCACTCCGGAATGTATTTGGCCACCGGCTCATCGAGCGCGACCAGCCCCTCCTCGACCAGCATCATGAAGGCGACCGAGGTCACCGGCTTGGTCATCGAGTAGATGCGGAACAGCGAGTCGGCCTTCAGCGGCGTCCCCCGCTCGCGGTCGGCCAGACCGAGCGTCGTGTCGAAGGCCAGCTTGCCGCGCCGCCAGACCTGCACCTGCGCGCAGGGCAGCTTGCCCGTATCGATGTAGCGCTCGGCCAGGAAGGGCGCGATCCGCGCCAGGCGTTCCGATGAGAAGCCAAGGCTTTCGGGTTTGGTCACGGCGCTCTCCTGCATTGGGCCCGACTCCCATATCGAACCGTCGGTATGCCGCAACCCAAACTTTACCTAACTGCCGCAGGGTGAACCCGCATTGGGGAACATCCATGGCCGGACCGACGAGGGCGAACGCCCCATCCGAGCTCGATATCGAAGCCGCGCGCTGGTTCTTCGAGAACTCGGTCGACATCTTTGTGCTGATCCGCGGCGGCGCCATTTCGCGGATCAATCCCGCCTGGACCGAACTGTCCGGCTGGTCGGTCGACGACACCGTGGGCAGGCCGATCGAGGACTTCATCCATCCCGGCGACGAAGAGATCGTCCAGGGCCTGGTCAATGACCTGATCGCCGACGGGCAGGGCCGGGCGGAGCACCGGCTGGTGCGCAAGGACGGCGACGTTCTCTGGGTTCGCTCACGGGTCAAACGTGGCGCAGGCGACGCCACGATCGTCGTGCTCGAAGATGTCACCGCCGAACATCAGAGGGTCGCGGAGAGCGCCGATGCCGCCAGGACCAATGACCTGCTGCGCGAGGCCGCCGGGATTTTCGTCTGGCGCTTCGATCCGGAGACGGGGCTCTATGACATCGACACCGATCTCTCCAAGGCCGGCGCGCCCGGGGCTTCGGGCAGCAGGACCATCACGGCCGACGAGATGACCTCGGAAATCCACCCCGACGACCAGGCGCGGGTCGGCGAAGCCTTCTTTCATACGCTGGCCACGGGCGAGCCGAGGGTCGTGGAGTATCGCCATTTCCGCGCCGAGGACGGCGGCTGGGCCCGGCTGCGGGCAGCCTGGCGAGGCCTTCGGCGACGTGCATCCGGACGCTGGGACGTGCTTGGCCTGACGCAGGACGTCAGCGAAGTCGCCGAGGCGCGCGACGCCGCTCTCGGCGCCGCCGAGATCAAGGCCCAGTTTCTCGCCAACATGAGCCACGAGATCCGCACCCCGATGAACGGCGTGCTCGGGGTGCTTCACCTGCTCCGGAACGAGAACCTGTCCGTGGACGGGCGTCAGTTGCTGGAGGAAGCCCTCGGCTGCGGCCAGATGCTGGCCGAACTGCTCAACGACGTGATCGACTTCTCGAAGATCGAGGCCGGTCGGCTGGAGCTTTCTCCCCAGCCCGTCGATCCCGCGGCTCTGCTGGACAGCGTCGCGGGCCTCCTGCGCCCGCAGGCATCAGGCCGAGGCCTCTGGCTGAACACCCACGTCGAGCCGGGACTCGGCTGGGCCATGGTCGACCCCGTCAGACTGCGGCAGGTGCTGTTCAACCTGATCGGCAACGCCGTGAAGTTCACCCTGGTCGGCGGCGTCGACGCCCGCTTGAGCCGCGTGGACCGCGACGGTGAGAGCCGGCTGCGAATCGAGATCACCGACACGGGCGTGGGCATCGCGCCGGAGGCCCAGAGCGACCTCTTCCAGCGCTTCCATCAGGCTGACGGCTCCACGACCCGGCGCTTCGGCGGCTCCGGCCTGGGGCTGGCGATCAGCCGTCGACTGGCGGAGCTGATGGGTGGCGAGATCAGCTTCGAGAGTCGCCTGGGCGAGGGCTCGAGGTTCTGGATCGACATCGACGCTCCGGCCGTCGATCCGAGCGCCACAAATGCTCCGGAGGCGGAAGACCTGCTCGAGGGCCTGAGGGTGCTCGTCGTTGAGGACAACCCGACCAACCGCCTGATCGCCACGCGCATGCTGGAACAGCTGGGGGCGACCGTAGAAACGGCGGACGATGGTAGGCTTGGCGTCGAGGCCGCCAGCCGGTCAGCCTTCGACATCATCTTCATGGACATCCAGATGCCGGTCATGGACGGGATGGAGGCGACCCGCGCCATCCGGGCCCTACCGGAACCGATACGGTCCACGCCGATCCTCGCCATGACCGCCAACGCCATGTCTCACCAGGCGGAGTCCTACCTGGCCGCCGGCATGAACGGCGTCATCGCCAAGCCGCTGTCACCTTCAGCCCTGATCGCCCGGATCATCGCGCTCATGACGGACCCCGAGCAGGTCGCCGCGGCCTGACCCGCGAGAAATCGTGGCCGACGCCCGTCAGGCCCGGAACGGCCTTTCCCCGGTCATACCGGATATTCTAGGCTGCGATCCAACAAGGAAGCCTCGAGGGAGCACCCATGGCCTGGCCCGTCAGATCCATTGCCGACTGCCATGCCATCCTGACCGCGCCCGGATCCCGCTTCGAGATCGAAGAGGTGATGATCGACGGAGTCCTGACCCGTACCTGGAAGAACTGTCCGGCCACGCTGCGGGATCTGGTGGCAAACGGCCGCGCTTTCGCCGGGCGTGACTTCCTCGTCTATGACGACGACCGGGCAAGCTTCGAGAGCTTCCACCGGGCGGTCGCTGCGTTGGCGGTGCAGCTTGCTTCGGACGGCGTCCGCAAAGGTGACCGCGTCGCTCTGGTGATGCGCAACCTGCCCGAATGGCCGGTCGCCTTCTTCGCGGCCGTGAGCCTCGGCGCCATTGTCACACCGCTGAACGCCTGGTGGACCGGCGCCGAGTTGCAGTACGGCCTCGCCGACTCGGGCGCGAAGATCGCCATCGTAGACCCCGAACGCCTGGACCGGATTCTCGAGCACCTGCCCGACTGTCCCGACATCGAGACGCTCTATGTCTGTCGCCACGAAGGTCCGTTCAGCGATTCGCGCGTGCGGCGGCTCGAGTCGGTGATCGGCCCGGTGAGCGCCTGGGACAGCCTGCCGGACCAGCCGCTGCCGACGACACCCATCGCCGCCGACGATCCGGCGACGATCTTCTACACCTCCGGCACGACCGGGAAGCCGAAGGGCGCGCTGGGCACCCACCGGACCATGACCACAAATGTCATGACCACCGGCGCGCAGCTGGCGAGGGCCTTTCTGCGCCGGGGCGAGACACCGCCGGCGCCGGACCCCGACGCACCGCAACGGGTTACCTTGCTGGTCGTGCCGATGTTTCACGTCACCGGCTGTTCGGCGACCCTTTGCGGAGCCCTGAACAACGGCGGGCGGCTGGTGCTGATGCGCAAGTGGGATGCGCTGGAAGGCATGCAGTTGATCGAGCGCGAGCGGGTCACCGCCACGGGCGGCGTGCCGACCATCGCCTGGCAACTGATCGAGCATCCGGAGCGCCCCCGGTTCGACCTGTCGACGATCGAAAGCATCTCCTATGGCGGCGCGCCGTCGGCGCCGGAACTGGTTCGGCGGATCAAGGAGGTCTGGCCCAGGGCGTCCGCCGGCAACGGTTGGGGGATGACCGAGACCAGCGCCACCTTCACCAGCAACAGCGCCGAGGACTACGTGAACCGGCCTGACAGCTGCGGCGTCGCCCCGGCCGTCGGGGAGATGAAGATCATGTCCGTCGAGGGCGATCGAGAACTTCCCGTCGGAGAGGTCGGAGAGCTGTGGTGCAAGGGCCCGATGGTCCTGCGCAGCTACTGGAATCGGCTTGAGGCGACAGCGGAGACGTTTGTCGACGGCTGGGTGAGGACGGGCGACCTGGCGCGTCTGGATGAAGAAGGCTTCTGCTTCATCATCGACCGCGCCAAAGACATGCTGATCCGTGGCGGCGAGAACATCTACTGCATCGAGGTCGAGAACGTTCTCTACGACCACCCGGCGGTCATGGACGCGGCCCTGGTCGGCATCCCGCACAAGACGCTTGGCGAGGAACCGGGCGCGGTGGTGACGCTGAAGCCCGGCGCCACGGCGACCGAAGCCGAACTGCAGGCCTTCGTGCGTGAGCGGCTGGCCGCATTCAAGGCGCCGGTTCGCGTGGCCTTCTGGCGTGAGACCTTGCCCCGCAACGCCAACGGCAAGATCATGAAGTCCGAACTCAAGAGCGTCTTCGCTGGAGGTCCGGTCGCGTGACCTTGCAGGCCGACATGCCGGTCGCCGCCGCCACGGTGCGCTACGCGGCCAAGAAGGAAGCGATCCTGGCGGCCGCCACCGGCATCCTGAACCGGAGGGGCGTCAAGGGCATGACCCTGGCGGACGTCGCCGCGGATGTCGGGCTGATCACGACGTCGGTTACCTACTACTTCCGCCGCAAGGAGGACCTGGCGGCGGCCTGTTTCATCCGCGGGATCGACACCTTCAACGAATTGGCGGTCGAAGCCGCGTTGGCGACCGGAGCGCGGGCGAGGCTGGCCCGGTTCCTTGAGCTGTTTTTCGACCTCACGCGGAGAATCCGCACCAGAGAGGCCCCGCCGATCGTCGCGTTCAGCGAGATGCGGGCGCTGAAGGAGCCTCTGCGGACCCAGGTCTCGGATGCCTTCAACGACCTGTTCCGCAATATCCGGGGCGTGTTCGACGATCCCGAGTTTACCGACATGGACCGCCGGGAGGCGACGGCGCGGACCCACCTTCTGCTTGAGCAGGCCTTCTGGACCGTGACGTGGCTTCCCCGCTACGACATCGAAGACTATCCCCGCATCAAGGACCGGATGTTCGACATCCTGTCCGGTGGCCTGGCGGTGGGCGCGCGGGCCTGGGCTCCGCCGCCGCTGCCTGAACCGGAAAGAGCCGACACGCTGGCCCCCGACGCCGCGCAGGAAACGTTCCTGATCGCCGCGACCCGACTGATCAATCGCAAGGGCTATCGCGGGGCGTCTGTCGACGACATCTCGGCTGAACTGAACGTCACCAAGGGCAGCTTCTATCATCACCACGACGCCAAGGATGATCTGGTGGCGGCCTGCTTCGAGCGGACGTTTGCGCTCATGCGCGGCGTCCAGGTGGCGGCGCGCGGGCTCAAGGCCGACCAATGGACGCGCCTGGCGGCCGCCAGCACCGCGCTCGTCGAGTATCAGCTCTCCGAGAGCGGCCCCCTGCTCCGCGCGTCGGCGATGACCGCCCTGCCGGAAGACCTGCGGTTCGAGACCGTCGAGCGATACAACCGCGTGTCGGACCGGTTCGCGGGCATGATCTCGGACGGCATCGCGGAGGGCTCGATCCGGCCCGTGGACCCGCTGATCGCCGCGCACATGCTGAGCTCCATGATCAACGCCGCCGCATCGCTCGGACTGTGGATCCCGGGCCTGGAGCGCGAGGAAGCCGCGGCCCTGTTCGCGCGGCCACTGCTGCTGGGCGTCTTCACCCGCTAGCCCTGACCCTCAGGCAAAAAGAAAGGGGCGGCCGAAGCCGCCCCTGAAGGGAATTCCCGTTTCCGGGAAGAACTAGAATTTTTTCGTCAGGCTGATCTTCCAGGTACGGCCAAGGCCGCTGGCCGTGAACGGGTCGTAGTTCAGGTCCAGACGGGCGAAGGGCGGATCCTTGTCGAACAGGTTGTCGATAGACGCCGCGAACGTCGTGTCCCAGGGCAGGAAGACCCGGTAGGTCAGGTCGGTCGTGACGAAGGCGTCGATCTGCTTGCCGTTGGGCTGGCTGACGCCAACGCCGGAGGTGTCCTTGTACGGCAGCGCGGTCGTCGAGCACGGCGCGACAAGCGTCGTACAGAACGGCGTGATCCGCTGATCGGTGTAGCCATCGATATACCGCACCGTCAGACGCAGGTTGTGCGGGCCGGTGTTGTATTCGAAGTACACGTTGCCCTTGATCTGGGGCAACGGGTAGGCGGTGGTCTGGTAGTTGAGCAGCCCGACCGCGTCGAAGGCCGGGGCGACGGAGACACCGGCGACTTCGGTGGCTTCCGTCAGGTACTCGATCACGTAGGTGGCGGTGCCGCCGACGGTCAGGCTTCCGCCCATGAAGTCATCGAAGGTGTAGTCGGCGATGACGTCGACGCCGGAGGTCTTCACGCCGGCCCCGTTCACGGTCTCGGTCCGCAGGCGGGTAATGCCCGCCGAGGCCGTGGCCGCCGGGGTCGCGGTGAGGTTTCTGGCCGCGCAGGTCATCGTCGCGCCCGTGAACGTGAAGCGATCATAGAGAGCGCTGCAGTTCAGCTGGGCCGCACCGGTGATCCCGTTGCTGAACAGCGTCGCGACCATGCCGGCGACCGGATCGGTCGTGATCGGATCCTGGAAGTCGAAGTTCCAGTAGTCGACCGTGGCCTTGAAGTTGCCGACTTCGAAGATGCCGCCGACGCTGTAGGTGGTCGCGGTTTCCGGAGACAGGCTCGGGTTGCCGTAGATATCGACCGCGCGGAAGGTGCCGTTGATTGACTGCAGCGAGGTGATGAAGTCGTTGTTCAGCGAGACGGGCGGCGGCGCCCGGAAGGTGGTGCCGACCGAGCCGCGCAGGGCGAAGTTGTCGGTAACCTGCCAGCGCACCGAGAGCTTCGGATCGAAGGTCGTGCCCACATCGCCGTCGTAGCTTTCGTAGCGAGCCGCGACGGTGGCGTTGAAGTTGTCGGTGAACGGCAGCACGACTTCGGCGAAGGCCGATTTCACTTCCTGCTTCAGGTCCGCGTTGTTGCCGACGCCCAGGAAGGAGAACGGACCCTGACCTTGGCCGGTGGCGCAGGTCATGGCGCCGTTGATCGGCGTATCAAGGCAGGGATTGTTGCGACGGTTGGAGAAGGCGTTGTAGTCGGCCTCGAAGGTCGACCGGCGATACTGCATGCCGAACGCCCACTTGGATTCACCGCCCGCCAGTTCCCAGCCGAGGTTGCCGCTGAACACGGCTTCGGCGACGAGAAGGCCGCTGACCTGGTTGGTTTCAAGCTTCTGGAAGAACCACCGGGTCAGCGCCGCGCTGTTGGCGAGGGCCGGATTGAAGGTGGCGCCGCCGTCTCCGGTGATGGCGTTGCGCGGGATCGACGACGAGAAGGGGTTGGCCCACTCGCAGGTCGAACCGGCGTTGCCCGCCACGATGCCGTTACAGTTGGCGCCGCCGAGGCCGCGCAGGGCGAGCTCGTAACGGTTGACCACGGTATCGTAGCCGGTGCGGTTGCCTTTTTCCTCGCCGTAGGAGAGCGAGAAGTCCCAGGAGATGCCGCTGTCGAATTCACCGCTCAGATCAGCGGCGAGACGGTAGGCCTCGAAGCTCCGCGACCCTTCCGAGGCGCCGTAGTTGAACATCGGGTTGCCGCCCATGGCGTACGGGCGGTTGGCGACCATCAGGGCGCCGGCCGCGAGGGCCGCCGTCGGGATGGCGGTCGCGGCTCCGGTCACCAGCGAGTAGCCGGGGATCGTGCCGGGGTGCGCGGCGACATAGGCCATCAGGCCCGGGTTGGTGCCGGGAACATAGTAGCGGCCCGGGACCGGCGACGTGGCGGAGGTCGGGGTCGCCAGCAGCGCGTAGGACGGCGACGTCTTCCAGTGCGGGACATCGGTGTTGGCGTAGAGCCCCTCGATGTGCAGCTTGGTCGTGGCGCTCAGGTCGAGGTTGAATTCACCGTAGAGCTGGTAGCGATCTTCCTGTTCGACCAGGTTGTCGTACTGGTTGTACTGCCAGTAGCAAACCGGGGTCGCGCCGCTGAACCCGGAGAAGCCGCCGAGCGGGGTGCACTGGTCGTCGCGGAACGCCGTGGTGGTCGCGCCCAGCGGGATGACCGTGGACGGGTTGCCCGCCGCCGACCAGCCGCCTTCAGGGTTCGAGAGATAGGGCAGGCTCGCCCAGTCCCGATCCTTGATGCCCAGTTCCGAGCGGTGCTGCCAGCCGGCGCTGAGCAGCAGGTTGGAGTTGTCGCCCTGCCAGCCGTAGACGGCGCTGACGGTGTAGTCGCCGTCCGAAGCCTCGATGCCCTTGTAGCTCGCGCTGACCTCGAGGCCCTCGAAGTTGGTGCGGGTGATGAAGTTCACCACGCCGGCGATGGCGTCAGAGCCGTAGGTGGCCGCGGCGCCGTCCTTCAGGACTTCGACCCGACCGATGGCGGCCGAAGGAATGATGTTGGTGTCGACCGCGCCGGCGCCGGCGAGGGCGAACGGGTTGATCGGCAGACGACGGCCGTTCAACAGCACCAGGGTCCGCGTCGGGCCGAGACCCCGCAGGTTGACCGAGCCCGAGCCTTCCGAGCCCTGGGCGCGGGCGTCGAACTGGTTGGTGTCGCCGAGAACGCCGTTCGAGACCGACAGGCCCTTCAGCAGTTCGACCGTGGTCGGCGAGCCCTGTTTGGCGAGTTCTTCGGCGCCGATGACATCCACCGGCAGCGCCGCGTCTTCAGGCGTGCCCGCGATCAGCGAGCCGGTGACGACAATGGCTTCGACTTCCGTCGGTTGCGCGGCCTGCGCCGAGGCGGACGAAGCCGCTCCCAGTGACAAGGCCATGGCGAGGACAGAGCCCCCGGCCAGGTATCCAAGTTTCCGCATTTAACCCTCCCTGTATTCTCCCGTGTCGTCCCGTCTTGTTTGTTTCGAATGACGGTTACGACGTTGTCGCCAGCGCTATGGGCCTCCTGAAAGGACCCCCAGCGCATGCGTTTTCATCTCCGGCGGCGATCCCGCCTGGCGATTTCTGTGAAGCCGAGTGGAGAATGAGCTGCCCCCGCGCGCGGAAACCGCACGTCCTGCAGACCCGATCCTGGTGCGCAACCGGTGCGTCAACCAGCCCCCTCAAGGTTCAAGGCGCTGACCGGATCCTCTGGCGCGATATCAGGACGCGAACCAGACTGCTCCGTCAGCCAACATGTTTCGATGATGCGGTATGATCTGCCCGTAGGTCAACCGAACTCGCGTAACACCGTCCAACTATTGCTGTCGGGCATTTCCGGGTTTTCCCCGTCAGGACAGGGGCGCGGCCTGACCTCGCGACGGTTCGCCGCAGTCGCGGGGCGCCCGGTTCAGTAGAGGGAGGAGGCGCCGGCGTCCGACGCCCCGACCGATCGTCGGAAGATGTCGAACAGCTCGCGCCCATAGCCATCGCCGCCGGCGGGCGTGAGCGCGGGCGTCCGGCCGCCGAGATCCGCCTCGATCTCCAGCACGCCCGCGGCGCAGTCCAGGCGGATCATGTCGCCGTCCCGCACACGCGCCAACGGACCACCCGCGGCGGCTTCGGGCGTCAGGTGGATGGCGGCGGGAACCTTGCCCGAGGCGCCGGACATGCGTCCGTCCGTCACCAGCGCCACGCTATAGCCCCGGTCCTGAAGGACCGACAGGACGGGCGAGAGCCCGTGCAGTTCCGGCATGCCGTTGGCGCGCGGCCCCTGGAAGCGGACAACCGCGACGAGGTCCCGGTCCAGGTCCCCGCGCCGGAACGCCGCCTGCAGGGCCTCCTGCGTTTCAAACACCACGGCCGGGGCCCGGATCGTCCGATGTGACGGCGCGACGGCGGAAACCTTGATCACGGCGCGCCCCAGCCCGCCGGCCAGCTGCCGGATGCCGCCTTCGCGTTCGAACGGATCCGCCGCCGGGCGCAGGATCTCGCGATCAAGGCTCTCGCGGGCCCCATCCTGCCAGACCAGCCTGTCGCCCTCGAGATGCGGCTCCTGCTGATAGTGATGCAGTCCCGGCCCCGCGACCGTCAGGACATCGTCATGGACGAGTCCGGCGCCCAGCAGCTCCCGCACCACGAAGGCCATGCCACCGGCCGCGTGGAACTGGTTCACATCCGCCGAACCGTTGGGATAGACCCGCGCCATCAGCGGCGTCGCCTGCGACAGGTCGTCGAAGTCCTCGAGGGTCAGCAGGATTCCCGCGGCCCGGGCCACGGCCACCAGATGCAGGACGTGGTTGGTCGACCCGCCCGTCGCCATCAGGCCGACCAGGCCGTTGACCACCGCCTTCTCATTCACGACATGGCCGGCCGGGATCCAGTCCGCCGATCGGGGTCCGATGGCGGCGCACCGTCTGGCCGCGGCGGCCACCAGCGCATCGCGGAGCGGCGTGTCCGGGTGGATGAAGGCTGAACCCGGCAGGTGCAGGCCCATCATCTCCATCAGCATCTGGTTGGAATTGGCCGTTCCGTAGAAGGTGCAGGTGCCGGGGCCATGATAGCTGGCCTGCTCGGCGGCCAGCAGCTGGTCGCGGCTGGCCTTGCCCTCGGCGAACAGGGCGCGGACCTTGGCCTTCTCGGCGTTGGGCAGGCCCGAGCTCATCGGCCCCGCCGGGACGAAGATCGCCGGCAGATGGCCGAAGCTGAGCGCCCCGATGGCGAGACCGGGCACGATCTTGTCGCAGACCCCCAGGTACAGCGCGCCGTCGAAGGCGTCGTGGCTGAGCGCGATGCCCGTGGCCATGGCGATCACATCGCGGCTGAACAGGCTGAGCTCCATGCCCGGCCGCCCCTGGGTGACGCCGTCGCACATGGCGGGCACGCCGCCGGCGAACTGGGCGGTGGCGCCGACCTCGCGGGCCGCCGCCTTGATCAGGGCCGGATAGCGCTCCAGCGGCTGATGCGCGCTGAGCATGTCATTGTAGGCCGAGACGATGCCGAGATTGGGCGCGTTCGGATCGAGCGCCTTGAGCCGGTCGCCCGGCTCGGACGCAGCGAAGGCGTGGGCCCAGTTGGCGCAACTGAGCTTGGCGCGGCCGGGGTTGTCGTCCCGGGCGGCGTTGATGCGGGCCAGATAGGCGGCGCGGGTTTCCGCGCTGCGCGCGATGATGCGATCCGTGACGGCCTGAACAACGGGATGCATCGGCGTCTCCTTGAGCACTACGGCGACCAGATCACGCGCACGGGCATGCCCTCGGCCGCCCTGAACAACGCGTGGATCGGCAGGTCGTCCCGATCCTCGATGATCCGCCGCTTCGCCTCTCCCCTGACCAGCACGACGGTCAGATAGGCCTGCCGCAGGGCGTAGAGCGTCAGGCTCAGCCGTTCCATCGCCGGAGCGGGGTTCCCGGCCGGCACGGCGATGACGAGGCTGCCGCCGAGCGGATCGAGCCCTTCCTCAAGCGCCGGACTGCCGGGAAACAGCGACGCGACATGGCCATCCTCGCCCATGCCCAGCAGGACCACATCGGCCGGGAACAACTCTTCCAGCGCCACTTCAGCCGCTTCAGCCGCGTCCTCCGCCGTCGCCGCTTCGGACCAAAGCGGCACGAACCGCGCCGCCGCTGCCTCGCCGACCATCAGCCGCTCGCGCAGCTGGCGTTCGTTGGACTCAGGCGACGTCGGCGGCACCCAGCGCTCGTCGGACAGGGTCACGCTGACCTGCTCCCATGGAATAGGGAGGGTCGAAAGGAGGTCATACACCGGTCCCGGCGAGGACCCGCCCGTGCCGACGAACACCGCACGGTCATTTTCGGAAAGCCCGGCGTGCAGCCAGTCGGCGATCGCCTCGGCGGCGGCGAGGGCGGCGTCTTCGGCCGACTCGTGGACCTCGATTTCCGGCCGGCTATTCATTCCAGGATCGACCTGACCGCTCGATCAGGGCGAAGGCGCCGCCGGGGCCCCAGGAGCCTGCCGGATAGGGCCGGGGCGTCATGCCGGCCTCGGCCCAGGCGTCCGCTACGCCATCGACGAACCGCCAGGCCGCCTCGACTTCGTCATTGCGCACGAACAGGGTCTGGTCGCCGCGCATGGCGTCGAGCAGCAGCCGCTCGTAGGCGATGCGCCGCCGGCCGCCCTCCTCGCCCAGCGCCCGGGCGAGGCTCAGCGACAGCGGCAGCGGCTGAAGCCGCATGGCCTCCTGGGTCAGGCCCGGCCGCTTGTTCATGATGGTCAGGGAGATGTCCTCGTCCGGCTGGAGCTCGATGACCAGCCGGTTGGCGACCAGATCGCCGGCCCCTGCTCCGCCGAAGATCGAATGCGGCACCGGCTTGAACTGGATGACAATCTGGGTGCAGCGCTCGGCCATCCGCTTGCCGGTGCGCAGGAAGAACGGCACCCCGGCCCAGCGCCAGTTGTCGATCCAGGCGGTCAGGGCGACGAAGGTCTCGGTAGAGGACGGCCGGCCGACCTCGCTTTCGTAGCTTTTCACCGCCTGGCCATCGACCACGCCGTCACCGTACTGGCCGCGCACGCTGTCGCTGGTCGCCGAGGCCCGGGTGAACGGGCGAAGCGAGCGCAGCACCTTGACCTTCTCGTTGCGCACGGCGTCCGGCTCAAGGTCCGACGGTGGCTCCATGGCCACCAGGCAGAGCAGCTGCAGCATGTGGTTCTGCAGCATGTCGCGGATGGCGCCGTAGTCGTCGTAGTAGGGCCAGCGGTCGCCGACGCCATGCGTTTCGGCCACGGTGATCTGCACATGGTCGATCGTCCGGCTGGTCCACAGCGGCTCGAACAGGGTGTTGGCGAAGCGCAGGGCGATCAGGTTCTGGACCGTCTCCTTGCCCAGATAGTGGTCGATGCGGAAGACGCGGTTCTCGGGCACGGCCTCGGCGAGGACCGCGTTGATCGCCTGCGAACTCTTCAGGTCCCGGCCGATGGGTTTTTCCAGCACCAGCCGGGTCCTGTCGCCGGTCAGTCCGGCGGCCTTGAGGGCCAGGGTGACCGGCGCGAACAGGCTGGGCGACAGGGCGTAGAAGAACACCAGATCGCCATGCGCGCCGATGCGGTCGGCCAGCACCTTCGCGCCCTCGCTGTTGGACGCGTCGGTGGAGCAGTAGTCCAGCCGGGCCGACATGCGGGCCCAGCTGTCTTCCTCCAGAATGTCTCGAGCCACGAGATCGGCGCGAACCTCGGCGCGATAGCTGTCGGCGTCGCCGGCTCCCCGGCCTACGGCGATGATCCGCAGTCCCGGGGGCAACAGGCTGTCGAGCTCCAGGTGATAGAGCGACGGCAACAGCATCCGCATCGCCAGATCACCCGCGCCGCCGAGAAGGACCAGAACGGGGGCAGGTGCGGGCATGACGGCTCCTTCGCGGGCGAGGTCCTGTCTTAGCCGGGGCGCGACGCTACGTCAGCGCTTGCGAGCCGGAAGAGTTCAAGTTTCGGCCGACCTGACTGACGCCGAGCCAGCAATGCGCCTCGCGGACCACGCAGGGAGCTCCGCGGGGAGGCTAGCCGACGTCCAGCGTCAGCCCGGCAAACGCGGATCGGTAGAATCGCCAGTTGTCTTCGCCCAGACCGAGGAGGAGCCCCCTCGCATCGTGGCCGACGCCGGCGAGCTCCCGGTACTCGTGCGGCACCTCAAGTTCGTCAAGGTGGACATGGAACGCCCGATTGTCCGCGATGGTAAAATCCTCGCTTCCCACCACCTGTCGCATGAGAAGGCCCGCCCTTATCGTCGGAGCCATATCCGCGGCGATGGCCCACGGGCTCTGCCTCTGAAAGATCGCGATATCGTCGCCAAAAACCGTGCTCAGGATCCTTTGCCGGAGGGCCGGATTGGCGGCTGCCCGAGGGCCGTCGAAGTCCGGATCGAGCGGCCCTGCCGCCAACATTGAAATGGAGGCGAACAGATCGACATGGCGAAAGCCGATCCGCGCCGCGCCATAACCGCCCATGCTGAACCCTTCGAGAATTCGGGCGTCCCGCGAAGGGATCGTTCTGCGCGTTGCATCGATGTGAGGAACAAGATCCTGGACCAGGAATGACTCCACGGGCGCGAGACCGTCAGCGGAATCGGTCCACATGCCTTCGGGCAGGCCGTTCGGGAACACGACGATCACGGGAGGGATATGTCCCTGCCGGATCGCTGTTTCGAACAGGTCCGCGATGACGGGAATGCCGCGCTCACCGCCGCCGGTTCCATGCAGCCAGTAGAGGGTCGGATAACGCCGGCCCGAGTTTGCTGCGTAGTCGGGCGGGAGGTAGATGTGGAAGCTGACTCTCGCCCCGACGGTCGGGCTCATCAGGGTCTCGTAGCTAACCCCCGGCGCTGACACGGGCGGTGTCACCCACCCGCCCCGTCGGGACAGCGGCCCCAGCTCAGCTGCCTTGGCGGGCGCCGTCAAAGCAAACGAAATGGCGGCGCTTGCGGAGAGCGAGAGAAAAAGGCGCCGCGTCGCGGGTCGGGAGCACGGCTTCCAGGCGTGGCTTCTGACGGACGATGGCGCCTTCACCGCGAGGGCGGTCGTTCGGTCGCCGGGTCGTCGGCTGATGCGCCGCCACGATCTCGTGATCATTTCGATTCCACGCCCTGAAGACCGGCGACACTCGGGTTCCGACAGCAGATTTTATCATCGTCGCGCGACGGCCGACCAGAGGATTGCCCACATTCAGCCGGCGGGGCAGTCGCGACCGCTCGACGTTCCTTCCCGTGAGCGGTCCGCGCCCCGGCAAAGAAAAAGCCCCCCGGTGTTTCCACCGGAGGGCCTGATCTGTG
>CAZISF010000056.1:0-19150 GCA_964541915.1 uncultured Caulobacter sp. | reverse complement strand
TGACCGGCGGCGTCGACGCCAACGCGCTGCAGCGCCCCAAGCGCTTCTTCGGCGCCGCGCGCAACGTGGAGGAAGGCGGCTCGCTGACCATCATCGCCACGGCCCTGATCGATACCGGCTCGCGGATGGACGAAGTCATCTTCGAAGAGTTCAAGGGCACCGGTAACTCGGAAATCATTCTCGACCGCAAGGTCGCGGACAAGCGCATCTTCCCGGCCATCGACATCCTCAAGTCGGGCACGCGGAAGGAAGAGCTCATCACCCCGAAGGACCAGCTGCAGAAGACCTACGTCCTGCGCCGGATCCTCAACCCGATGGGCGCCCAGGATGCGATCGAGTTCCTGATGGACAAGCTGCGCCAGTCGAAAAACAACGGCGACTTCTTCCAGTCGATGAACACCTAGGGCGGGTCCGCTTGGTCTGTTGAAGGGGGCCCGCCCTCCGCGTCCTCGCAGCGGAAATCGTCCTGATGTCTTGATGAGCATTCTTGCTCCGGCGGGACCTTCGTCAAGGACGACCCCAAAGGGGTCGCCGCTACGCGGCCGCGAAGCGGTCCTTGACCAAGGTCACCGTCCGGAGCGGACCATTCCATCAAGGCCTTCAGGGCGGAATAGCATCACGTCCTTGTGGTGGTCGCGCCTGTCCATGCTTGAGGCGCATCTCGAGGGCAGACAGTATCTGGCCGGCGACCGGTTCAACCTGGCCGATATCTCGGTGGCTTACAGTCTGAATCTCGGCGGCATGCTGCGTCTTTCGGACGACTACACCCCCAACATCGCCGCCTACTTCGAGCGGATGAAGGCCCGGCCGGCGTTCCAGGCGGCCGCAGCCCAGGCCTAGGGCAGCAGCAGCGTCGAGCCGACCGTCTCCCGACCTTCCAGGGCTTCGTGCGCCTGGCGGGCATGGCTGAGCGGAAAGGTCTGGCCGATGCCGATTTTGACCGCGCCCGAGTTGATCACCTCGAACAGGGCTCCGGCGCTTTCGTCCAGTTCCTCGGTCGTGACGACATAGTCGAAGAGGGTCGGGCGGGTCAGGAACAGGGACCCGCCGCGCGACAGGCGCAGGGGCTCGACGGCGGGCGCCGGGCCTGAGGCGTTGCCGTAGCTGACCAGCATGCCCCGTCGGCCGAGGCTGGACAGGCTGCCCTCGAAGGTGGCCGCCCCGACGCCGTCGTAGACGACCCGCACGCCCTGGCCGCCTGTCAGGGTCCGAACGCGGGCGGCGACGTCCTCTTCACGATAGAGGATGGTCTCGTCGGCGCCGTGTTCACGCGCCAGCGCGGCCTTTTCCGGCGAGCCGGCCGTGCCGATAACGGTTGCGCCGAGCGCCTTGGCCCATTGGGTCAGGATCGCCCCGACCCCGCCGGCGGCGGCGTGGACGAGAATCGCGTCGCCCTTTTTGACCGCATAGCATCGGCGCAGCAGGAACTCGGCCGTCATGCCCTTGAGCATGGCCGCCGCGGCGGTGCGGCTGTCGAGGCTGGCGGGGATTTTCACCGCCCGCCCCGCCGGCACGACCTGATACTCGGCATAACCGCCCAGCGGCCCGTTGCCATAGGCGGCGTGATCGCCCGGAACGAACCGGGTGACACCCTCGCCTACGGCTTCGACGACTCCAGCGCCTTCCAGACCGAGCACGGCCGGAAACGTCACCGGATAAAGGCCCGTGCGCTGGTAGGTGTCGATGAAGTTCAGCCCGATCGCTTCCTGACGGATCAGGATCTCACCCGGTCCCGGCGTCGGGATCGGCAAGTCGACGGCCTCGAGCACTTCGGGGCCGCCGGCGCGGGTCGCCTGGATCGCGAGCATCAGCCGAGGTTCGCTTTGAAGAAGGCCAGGGTCCGGTCGTTGGCCTTGCCCGCGTCGGCCGCGTCGTAGTGTTCTCCGCCGTGGCGAGCGAAGGCGTGGTCGCGACCCGGATAGTCGTGGATCGTGATCAGGGGATTGCCGTCGAGCGCGGCGTGGATGGCCGCCTGGGCTTCCTTGGGCACAAAGCCGTCTTCGCCGGCGATGTGCATCAACAGCGGCTGTTTGATCTTCGCGGCTTCGCCGGTCAGGGCGTCGATGCCCACGCCGTAATAGGAGACAGAGGCGTCCGCGTCCGTGCGGGCGGCGGTCAGGTAGGCCATTTTGCCACCGAGACAGTAGCCGACCGCGCCGACCTTGCCATTGCAGCCCGCGTCGCCGCGGATCGCGGCGATCGTCGCGGCGATATCCGTGACGCCCTTTTCCGCATCAAACAGACCGAACAGCTCAAACGCGCGGTCCCACTCGGCCTTGGACTTGTCGGTGATGTCGATGCCCGGCTCGATCCGCCAGAACAGGTCCGGGCAGATGGCCAGATAGCCCTGCGCGGCCAGCCAGTCGGTGGTCTCGCGCATCACGGCGTTGACGCCGAAGATTTCCTGGATCACGACCACGGCCGGCGCCTTGGCGGCGGCGGGCCGGGCCACATAGGCTGAAAACTCGCCGTCCGGCGTCTTGATGGTGAGGCGTTCTCCGCTCATCGTCGTAGTCTCCCGTCTGTTGCGCCGGGTGTTACCGCGCCGGACCCGCGATCGCCCATAACAAAGTCGTGGGCGACGTCATCAAGGAAGACCCATGAAGGTCACGATCAATATCGAATGCGAACCGGTGGAAGCCCGCACCTTCCTCGGCCTGCCCGACGTCAGCGTGCTCAATGACCATATGGTCAACGAGATGAAGAAGCGCATGGACACAAACATGGCCGCGCTCGCGCCGGAAGAACTGATGAAGAGCTGGATGAGCTTCGGCACCGGCGCGACCGAGCAGTTCCGCAAGCTGATGACGGCGGCGACCACCGGCGCGGCGTTCGGGACCAAGCCGCCGGAATGACGGATACCATCTTCGCCCTGGCCACCGCGCCGGGGCGCGCGGCGCTCGCGGTGGTGCGGCTGTCCGGGCCCGTCGCCGGGACCGCGCTCGCCGCTCTGGCGGGAAAGTTGCCCTCCCCGCGCCGCGCGTCCCTGCGCCGGCTTGGAGACCCGGGCGGGGCTTTGATCGATGAGGCGCTGGTGCTGTGGATGCCCGGCCCGGCGAGCTACACGGGCGAGGACAGCGCGGAACTTCACCTGCACGGCGGTCAGGCCGTGGTGGAGGCCGTGATCGACGCGCTCGCGGCCGCCGGTCTGCGCCTGGCCGAGCCTGGCGAATTTACGCGCCGCGCTTTCCAGAACGGCCGGCTGGACCTCGCCCAGGCGGAGGCCGTCGCTGATCTGATCGATGCCGAGACCACGGCCCAGGCGCGACAGGCGCTGGACCAGCTCGGCGGCGGCCTCAGCCGACGCTACGACGGCTGGCGCGATCTGTTGATCGAGTCGTTGGCGGTGCTTGAGGCGGCGGTCGATTTCCCCGACGAAGATCTGCCCGAAGACGTTGCGGCGCGCGCCCGACCGCATCTGCGGATTCTGCTCGACGAGCTGGAGACGGCGCTATCGGACGTCGATCGCGGGCGTCGGGTGCGTGAGGGGTTCCGCATCGCCCTGATCGGCGCGCCCAACGCCGGCAAGAGCAGCCTGCTCAACGCCTTGGCCGGTCGTGACGCGGCCATAGTTACGGCCACGCCCGGCACGACACGAGATGTAGTCGAGGTCCCGCTGGTGATGGCCGGCTACAAGGTGCTGCTGGCCGATACGGCCGGCGTTCGGGATACGGCGGAGGCGATCGAGGCCGAGGGCGTGCGCCGGGCCCGGGCCTGGGCGGATGACGCCGACCTGCGGCTGTGGGTCGTGGACCAGTCGGCGTCGGAGGGCGACTGGCGCGAGGCCGCGGATCTGGCGGGCGCGGGCGACCTGCTGGTGCTGAACAAGAGCGATCTGGCGCGAGGCGCGGACGGGCGAGCGGCATCAGCCTCGGCGGACATCGAGACCCTGTCGCTGTCGGTGTTGTCGGAGGCGGACGTGGCCGCATTGCGGGCCTGGCTGGAAGCGCGCGTGATCAACGCCCTCTCTGGCGCCGAGTTTCCAGCCGCCACCCGGCTACGTCACGCGGAAAGCCTGGCTGAGGCGGCGGAGCGGGTTCGCCGGGCTCTGGGCCAGCCAGAACCGGAGCTTGCGGCCGAGGATGTGCGTCTCGCCGCGCGGGCGCTCGAGCGAGTTTCCGGTCGGGTTGACCCCGAGGCGGTGCTCGATCGGGTGTTCTCGAGCTTCTGTATCGGCAAGTAGTGTTTCACGTGAAACATCGGTGAGCAGATTGCGTGCTTCGAGACGCGCCCTGAGCCGCCGCTTCTCAGCATGACGAATAGCGTGGAAGCCCACCCCTCTCCGTCATCCTGAGGAGCGAGCTTCAAGCGAGCGTCTCGAAGGACGCAGGGACTCCCGAAGCCTCCCCTTTTCGGCTAAGAGAACTCCTCCATCGCCCCCGCCTGCCGGGGGCGTTCGCCTTTGAGACCGCTTGAGATGACCCGCGCCTGGGATGTGATCGTGATTGGCGGCGGCCATGCCGGCTGCGAGGCTGCGGCGGCGTCCGCCCGCTTCGGCGCGCGCACCCTGCTGCTGACGCACAAGATCGAGACCATCGGCGAGATGAGCTGCAACCCGGCCATCGGGGGGCTGGGAAAAGGACATCTGGTCCGGGAGATCGACGCCCTGGATGGCCTGATGGGCCGGATGGCTGACAAGGCCGGCATCCAGTTCCGCATGCTCAATCGTTCCAAAGGCCCCGCCGTGCGCGGGCCGCGGGCGCAGATTGATCGAAAGCTCTATCGCGAGGCCATGCAGGCCGAACTCGCGGGCCAGACTAATCTCGACATCATCGCCGATGCCGTCGAGGACCTGATCGTCGAAGGCGGCGTTTTGACCGGCGTGGTTGGGGGAACGGGCGAGGCCTACAGTGCACCGAAGGTCGTGCTGACCACGGGGACCTTCCTCAAGGGCGTCATTCACCTCGGCGAGAAACGCATTCCCGCCGGCCGGGTGGGTGATGCGCCGGCCATCGGTCTTTCCGACCGGCTCTACGGTCTCGGTCTGGACATGGGCCGCCTGAAGACCGGTACACCGGCCCGACTGGTTGGCTCGACCATCGCCTGGGACCGTCTGGAAATGCAGGCGGCGGATGAGACGCCGATCCCCTTCTCTTTCCTCAACCGCGAGATCGCCGTGCCGCAGATCCAGTGCGGCATCACCTGGACCAATGCGGAAACACATCGGATCATCGCCGATCGCCTGACGGAGTCGGCGGTTTATGGCGGTCGTGCGACCGGGCGCGGCCCGCGCTACTGCCCCTCAATCGAGGACAAGGTCGTCCGCTTCGCCGACAAGACCAGCCATCAGATCTTCCTGGAGCCGGAAGGGCTGGACGACGACACGGTCTACCCCAACGGCGTCTCGACCTCGGTGTCGGAAGAGACCCAGTTGCTGTTCCTGCGTACGATTGCCGGCCTGGAGCAGGTCGAGGTCCGACGGTTCGGCTACGCCATCGAGTACGACTATGTCGACCCGCGGGAACTTTTCCCGACGCTGGAGGCCAAACGGTTGCCCGGGCTGTACCTGGCCGGCCAGATCAACGGCACGACGGGATACGAAGAGGCCGGAGCCCAGGGTCTTGTGGCGGGTCTGAACGCCGCGCGGGCCGCGTCCGGCGCGGAGCCGGCCACCTTCGCGCGGGATGAAGCCTATATCGGCGTGCTGATCGATGATCTGGTGACGCGTGGCGTCACAGAACCCTATCGCATGTTTACCAGCCGGGCCGAGTTCCGGCTGACACTGCGGGCGGACAACGCCGACCAACGGCTCACCGCGCGCGGGATCGATCTGGGCTGTGTCGGGCCGGAGCGGGGCGAGGTGTTTCACGTGAAACAACGGGCGCTCGAAGAGGCTCGCATTCTGGCCCATTCGCTGACTCTGACGCCGGCTGCCGCTGAAAAGGCGGGTCTCGTGGTCAAGGCGGATGGCCAGCGCCGCGATGTGCTGCAGCTGATCGCCTATCCGGACATCGATCTGGACCGGCTGGCTGTGATCTGGCCCGAACTGGCCGCGTGGGCTCCTGAAGTCCGCGAGCAGATCGAGATCGACGCGGCGTACGCCGGCTATCTCGACCGGCAGCAAGCTGATGTGGACGCCTTTCGCCGCGACGAGGCCCTGCGCCTGCCCGGCGATCTGGACTACGGCGCGGTCGGCGGCCTTTCGAACGAGATCCGCGACAAGCTCACCGCCGTGCGGCCCCTGACCCTTGGCCAGGCCGCGCGTATCGAAGGGGTCACCCCCGGCGCCCTCACCGCCCTGCTCGCCCATGTCCGACGTCCCCGTGCCGCCTGAGGCGGTCATCGCGGTGCAGGACGCCGCCCATTTCCAGACGCTGACCGGTGCGAGTGACGCGCAAATGGCCGATCTTGAGCGCTTCCGCGTGATGCTGGAGGCAGGCAATGCGGTGATGAACCTCGTTGGTCCCGCCACCCTGCCGGACTTCTGGAACCGCCACGCCTGGGACAGCGCCCAGCTCCTGCGCCTGGCGCCGGAAGCCAGGACCTGGGCTGATCTCGGCGCCGGCGCCGGCTTCCCCGGTCTGGTTCTGGCGATCCTGCTCAAGGATGTTCCCGGAGCGAAGGTCCATCTGGTGGAAAGCATGGCCAAGCGCTGCCGCTTCCTCGATCAGGTCGCGACCGCCCTGGCGCTTCCGACCGAGATTCACAACGCGCGTGCGGAAGACCTGTCCCTGCCTGTGGATATCGTCACCGCCCGGGCTTGCGCCCCGATGGTCAGACTGCTCGGGTATGCCCGGCCCTACTTCAAGCGCGGGGCCCGCGGATTGTTCCTGAAGGGGCAGGATGTGGTAACGGAACTGAACGAAGCCTCGACGTCGTGGACGATCAAGGCGCGGCTGATCCCCAGCCTCAGCGACGCCCGGGGACAGATTGTCGATGTGGAGTCCCTGGCCCGTGCCTGACAGTCAAAAGCCCATGCGCGTGCTCGCAATCGCCAACCAGAAGGGTGGCGTGGGCAAGACCACGACGGCTATCAACCTGGGGACGGCCCTGGCGGCTGTGGGCGAGCGGGTGCTGCTGATCGACGCCGATCCGCAGGGCAATGCCTCGACGGGTCTCGGCGTGCCACGCCAACAGCGCCGTGTGACGCTCTACGACGTGATGATGGGCGACACGCCGATCACGGAAGCGGCCATCCACACCGCCCTCCCCGGCCTCGACCTGATTGCGTCCGACGCGGACCTGTCCGGGGTCGAGCTGGAACTGGGCCAGATGCCGCGCCGGTCATACCGGCTTCGCGACGCCATGGAGCGGCTGCGGATCGCTGGAACCTACAGCTATGTGCTGATCGACTGCCCGCCGTCCCTGAATCTGCTGACCGTCAACGCCATGACCGCGTCCGACGCGGTGTTCGTGCCGCTGCAGTGCGAGTTCTTCGCCCTCGAAGGCCTGACGCAGTTGATGCGTACGGTCGATCTGGTCCGCGGCAGCCTCAATCCGTCGCTGGAAATCCAGGGCGTGGTCCTGACCATGTACGACCGTCGCAACAGCCTGTCGGAACAGGTGGCGCGCGATGTGCGCACCCATTTCGGCGACAAGGTCTATGAGACCGTGATCCCCCGCAATGTGCGGGTGTCCGAGGCGCCGTCGTTCGGCAAACCCGTCCTGATCTACGATCTGAAGTGCGCCGGATCGCAGGCCTATCTGAAACTCGCCCGCGAAGTCGTCGGGCGGGAACGCCAGCGGCGTCTCGCCGCGGCATGAACAACGGAGTGAACGTGTCGATGGCCGAAGGTCGCAGGGGTCTGGGTCGGGGTCTGTCCGCCCTGCTGGGCGAGTCCGACGCGGAAAATCCCGCGACCGTGGAGGCTGCCGCCGGCGCCCGTGAAATCCCGATCGAGCTGATCCACCGCAATCCCGACCAGCCGCGGCGCCGCTTCGTCGAAGCGGAAATCGCCGAACTGGCCGACTCGATCCGCGAGAAGGGCGTCCTGCAGCCCGTCCTGGTTCGCCCCGCGCCGGGTTTGCCGGGCGAATACCAGCTGGTGGCAGGCGAGCGCCGCTGGCGCGCCTCGCAGCAGGCCGGCCTGAAAGCGATCCCTGCCCTGGTTCGCGAGCTCGACGATCAGCAGGTCCTCGAGATCGCCATCATCGAGAACGTCCAGCGCGCCGACCTCGGCCCGATCGAGGAGTCGCTCAGCTATCGCGCCCTGATGGACCGGTTCGGTCGGACCCAGGAGGAGGTCGCCCAGGTCGTCGGCAAGAGCCGGCCGCACGTGGCCAACGCCCTTCGGCTGCTGTCGCTGCCGGCCGAGGTTCAGACCCTGCTGGCCGAGGGCAAACTGACGGCCGGACATGCCCGCGCGCTGATCGGCTCGCTCAATCCTCTGGCCTTTGCCGAGGAGGTCATCGCCCGCGGCCTGAACGTGCGTGACACCGAGGCGCTGGTGAAACGCGGCGCGCCCGAGAAGAAGTCGGTCGGACCCGGTATGGCCGGCAAGACCACGCGGGACCATGATACGCTCGCGCTCGAGAGCGACCTCTCCGAAGTGCTTGGGCTCGGCGTCGAGATCCGTGACCGCGGCGGCGTCGGCGAACTTCGCATCAAGTACGCGACGCTGGAGCAACTCGATGACCTTTGTCGCAGGCTCACACGGGGCGGCTGAGCCGCACGGAGGCGTAGCCGAGTGCGCTTCAAGCAGCCAATTTCGCCACAGAGCCGATTTTCAAAACGCTCTTTTCAAGCCATTGAAATCATTAAGGAAAATTGCAGCGTTTCGGACCGGTTCCGGGCTACAGCCCGAGCCGACGCGCGCGGCCGGCGATGGTGAGCGCCAGACGCTCGGCCAGCAGATGATCTGGCGAACCGGCGGTCTTGCAGGCAAGGTCCGCCGCCAGCACCTCGGGATGCAGCGCCAACAGATGCTCGAGCGTCCAGGCGCGGGCCTGGCGCAGAAACTCGCGCTCGTTCTTCCAGAACACGCCGGACGACTTGGCGGCCTCGGCCAGCGAGGCGCCGTTCTGGGCGAGCGTCAGAACCCGGCGCAGTTTGGCCAGGTACATGCCCATCGCACGGACGGCGGCAGGACCGCCCTCCCCCTCAGCGGCTGCGCGGCGCAGGCCTGCCTGGGCGGCGCCCAGTTTCCCCCCGAACGCATCGGACGCGGCATCAAACAGTGAGGCCTCCGGTTCCACGCCGAGGAAGGCTTCCAGGTCAGCGGCCGTCGCCACCCGTCCACTCCCTGGGCCAAGCCAGAGCGCCAGCCGTTCGATCTCCTGACGTGAAACACCACGCTCGCGCGGCATGCGGGCGACGAAGATCTCAAGGGCGCCCGCGTCGAGCCCGACCTTGTCGGCGGCGAGGGATTCGCGGACGAGGCGCGCGATGTCACCCGGTTCGTCCTCGTAACAGGGGATGGTGGCGCAGGCGGCGGCCTTCTCGGCGGCCTTGCGCAGTGGCGAAGACCGGTCAATCGCGCCGGCCTCGATGAGGAAAAAGGCATCCGGGTTGAACCGCCCCTCGGCGTGACCCGTCAGCGCCTCGGCGACGAGGCGGTCGGGGCCGATCTTCTCGGTGGAAAACCGCACGCGGACCAGGCGTCGGCCGCCCATCATCGATATGGCGCTGAGTTCGTCGGCGAGCCGGCCCTCGCCCACCTCGTCCTCGGTCATCACCGCGACGTCGAAGGGGTCGTCGGGATTGGCCGTAACGGCCTTCGCCAGTTGGTCGGCCCGCTCGCGCACGCCGCCGCGATCGCGGCCATAAATCACAGCCGCCCGGAAGACCTTGTCAGGCGATTTCAGGAAGCGTTCGACGTCCGGCCGTTTCGAGAGAATGGCCAAGGGAGGCCTAAGCTCCGCCGCCGCGGGCCATCCAGTCGGCCAGCTGCAGCTGGATCTTGCGCGCCAGTTCCGAGGCGGCGCGGCTCTGGGCGTCCTGGTTGGCGACGATGCCGGAATAGGGCTGGTCAGCCCGATCAAACGTCGCCTCGGTCTGGGTCGTGCCTTCAAGCGCGACCGCGCCGGTGGCCATCCGTGTGAGCTTCCAGTCCGCGACCAGCACCAGCTCGTAACGGCTGGCGGTGGCGTCGACCCTGCGCCCGCGCGGCGTGCGGGTTTCCTTGAGGTCCAGGGTCAATCGATAGACAGCCGGCGCTGCTTCATTGCGGGCCAGCGCGTCATCCAGCGCCTGTCGCAGCAGAAAACCCGTCCTGCCTTCAGGCGCGACGCTTTCGATGCTCGACAGGCCAGAAGACAGGCCCGGGGTTGCGTACAGCGGGGTGAATCCGCAGGCGGTGAGCGCCGGGGTCATCAACAGCAGGGCAAACGCGACGAAACGGGCCTGCATGATCTAGCCCACCACGATGTTGACGATACGGCCCGGCACGACGATCACCTTTCGCACGGTCAGACCGGCAAGGTGGACCGACACGGCCTCGTCCGCCAGAGCCTTCTCGCGCACATGGGCCTCGCTGGCGTCGATGGCGACCCGGATTTCACCGCGGCGCTTGCCGTTGACCTGCACCGGCAGCAGCAGCTCGGCGTCCGTCGCCATGGCGGGGTCAAAGACCGGCCAGGGCGCGTCGACGACCATGCCCTCGCCACCCATCCGGACCCAGCATTCCTCGGCCAGGTGGGGTGTGAACGGCGAGATCAGCCGCGCCAGCACCGAAAGGGCTTCGGCCCGCGCGGCTGCCACGCTGCCGTCGGGTGCCGTGAAGGTCTTGAGAACATTCAGGAATTCATAGAGGCGCGCGATGCCGCTGTTGAACTTGAACTGTTCGACCGACTCCGTGACGGCCTTGATGATCTTGTGTGTCGCGCGGCGCAGCTCTTCGGATCTGGCGGCGTCTTCAGGCGCGGCGACAACGTCGCCCTGGCTGTCGAACTCGGACCAAACGCGCTGAACGAACCGGCCGGCGCCCTCGACGCCGCCCGTGGTCCATTGAACGTCACGCTCAGGCGGGCTGTCGGACATGACGAACAGGCGCGCCGCGTCGACGCCGTACTGCTCAAAGATCTCCTCGGGCGCGACGACGTTCTTCTTGGATTTCGACATCTTCTCGATGTCGCCGATCACCAGCGGCTCGCCCGTCGCGGTGACGGTCGCGCGACGCGTGTTGCCTTCGTTCTGGAAGGTGATCTGCGCCGGCTCGACCCAGTCGCCGGTGGCGGTCTTGTAGGTCTCGTGCGTCACCATGCCCTGGGTGAACAGGCCGGCGAACGGCTCGGCGACCGAGACCATGCCCTCGTCCTTCAGGGCGCGCGTGATGAACCGGGCGTACAGCAGGTGCAGGACGGCGTGCTCGACCCCGCCGATATACTGGTCGACCGGCAGCCAGCGGTCGGCCGCTGCCTTGTCGATCGGCTCGGCGGCCGTCGGATTGGCGAAGCGCGCGAAGTACCAGCTGGAGTCAACGAAGGTGTCCAGGGTGTCGGTCTCGCGCTCCGCCTCGCCGCCGCAGCGCGGACAGCTGGTGAATCGCCAGGTTGGATGTCGCAGCAAGGGATTGCCGGGCAGATCGAAGCTCACGTCGTCGGGCAAGACCACCGGCAGCTGGTCGGCCGGGCTCGGCACCACCCCGCATTTCGCGCAGTGAATCACCGGAATCGGACAACCCCAGTAGCGCTGGCGCGAGACGCCCCAGTCCCGCAGGCGATAGACGGTCGCGCCCTTGCCCCTGCCCATCGCCTCGATCTTCGCCACGGCCGCCGCCTTGGCCGGCTCAATCGCCAGGCCGTCGAGGAAATCCGAGTTGAAGATCTTGCCGGGCCCCGTGTACGCCTCCGAACCGACCATGAAGGTCGCCGGATGAGCGTCAGCCGGGAGCACCACAGGCAGCACCGGCAAGCCGTACTTGCGCGCGAAATCGAGGTCCCGCTGGTCATGGGCGGGGCAGCCGAAGATGGCGCCCGTGCCGTAGTCCATCAGGATGAAATTGGCGATCCAGACCGGCAGGGGCTTGTCCGCGTCGAACGGATGGACGACGCGCAGACCGGTATCGTAGCCCAGTTTTTCTGCACCCTCGATCTCGGCTTCGGACGTTCCGCCCCGGCGACATTCCGCCACGAAGGCGGCGATCTCCGGATTGGCCGAGCCCAGTTGCTCCGCCAGGGGATGGTCCGGCGCGATGCCGACAAAGGCAGCGCCGAACAGGGTGTCCGGGCGCGTGGTGTAGACCTCGAGGCCGTTCTCGAAGCCTGCCGGCGACGCGCCCGCGAAATCGAACGAGAAACGCAGGCCGGTCGAGCGACCGATCCAGTTTTCCTGCATGGTCCGGACTTTGTCCGGCCAGCGGTCCAGGGTCGCCAGACCTTCGATCAGGTCATCGGCGTAGTCGGTGATCCGCAGGAACCACTGTGTCAGCTTCTTCTTCTCGACCACCGCGCCGGAGCGCCAGCCGCGGCCATCGATGACCTGCTCGTTGGCCAGGACGGTCATGTCGACCGGGTCCCAGTTGACCGTCGCTTCCTTGCGATAGACCAGGCCGCGCTCGAGCAGTTTCAGGAACCATGCCTGCTGCTGGCCGTAGTACTCCGGATCACAGGTGGCGAACTCGCGACTCCAGTCGATCGACAGACCCAGCGCCTTCAGCTGTTCCCGCATCGCGGCGATATTGTCGTAGGTCCAGCCCTTCGGGTGGACGCCGCGCTCCATCGCGGCGTTCTCGGCCGGCATGCCGAACGCGTCCCAGCCCATGGGGTGCAGGACGGCATGGCCGCGCGCGCGCCGATAGCGCGCCACCACGTCACCCATGGCGTAGTTGCGCACATGCCCCATGTGGATGCGCCCCGACGGGTAGGGGAACATCTCCAGCACATAGTATTTCGGGCGCGGGTCGTCGTTCTCCGTACGGAAAACGTCCGCATCCGCCCAGGCGGCGCGCCACTTGGGCTCTATATCCTTCGGATTGTAACGGGCCATTCGGCGTGGTGCTTGATGTCCGGAATCAGCCGGAGAGGTTGGCCAGGTGCAGCTGGCGCGCCCGGGTCAGGATGGCGTTCTCGATATCCGTCTCGGTCTGGGCGGCGGTCGGCGCGTCGGTCCAGCCGCCGGCGCCGTCGCTGATCTGCTTGAAGACCGTGACGTTCAGGCCGTCGGCCCTAAGTCGCGTATCGAGGATGTAGACGGTCGCCTTGAAGCGCTCGTTCGGCTTTTCCGGGTTCACGTACCAGTCCGTGATGACCACGCCGCCATAGGGGTCGGCCGAGGCCAGCGGCATGAAGGACAGGGTGTCCAGCGTCGCGCGCCACAGGTAGCCGTTGACGCCCAGCTGGGCCGGCGCGCCGGCGCCGCCCTTCGGGGCGCCACCGCTCATACCCGGCAGGGACAGCCGAAATCCGCTACCCTCTTCCTGGGTCTGGAAAGTCCGGGATCCGCCCGTGGAGCCACAGGCGGAGACGCCCACGAGAACCGCGGCCAGCACTCCGACAGAGGCGACCCGCATCCATGATCCGCGCGCAAACGCCATGTTCTCTCGCTCCACTCGTTCCAACGGTTGTCTTCCTGTTGAAGACAGACCGACGTTCACCCCGTGCCCATCAAGTGCGTCTACAACATGGCCTCGTCGTCGCCAAACGGGAATCGCGTGTCCCTCGCGCCACAGGCGAGGCGGGAATCGTCTGACTCAAGCCCAGACTCCGCCGCCGGTCGTTGACCCTGGCGCAGGACGGCCTTTAATCGCGATCGAGGCTCACCCATCTTCAATAGCGAAGATGGATCGGGCAAAGCGGCTGGGGGAGCCGGAAGGCGAAAATGGCGAAGTTCTGGAGCATCGCGGTGGTTGCCGCGCTGGCCCTTACGGGGTCGGCGACGGCGGCTATTGCGCAAAACGCTCCCGCCAAGCCGCGGACGCCAAGCGCTGCGGACGCCTTCATCGTTCGCGGCGACTTCAATCTGAGAGACTCCCAGTTTGGAACGCCGAGCGGCCGTCGCACACTCGTGTGGGACGCCAAGAAGGGCCGCTGGGGCCTGATGCTGGATATCGCGCCGCGCATGGGTGTTGACGCCCAGGCGCGTGACGTCGAAGCCGGCGCCTTCTTCCGTGTGACGCCGCAGCTGCGGGTCGGTGGCGCGGTTGGCGTTGGTCCGCAGCTGGCCCCGGTTCGCAAGCCCGGCGACAATGAGGAAACGCCTCGCGTGCGCCTCGAGACCGCCTTCAAGTTCTGACGGCGTCCACCAGACCATCCACCATCGCCAAGCCCTGTATCCCCGAGCCTGACAGCTGCGGGGCCGTGGCCGTGTTGACGCCTCCGAGCGCGTAGACGGGCAGTCGGGCCGCATCGACCAATGCCATGAAGCCGGACACACCCATTGCGTCCCCGGGTGAATGGCTGCGGCTTGAAAAGACCTTTGAGACGATCGCCGCGTCGCAGCCGCCCGCCGCCGCGCGTTGCACGGGATCCAGCGAATGGGCTGCGGCGGTCAAGATCCAGTCGGGATGGCGATCCCGCACGCCTGGAGCCTCGTCCAGGGCCCGTTCCGGAAGATGGAGCCCATCCGCCTCACAAGCTCTGGCCAGGTCTGCGTCGGCGCCGATGAAGAGCTTGAGGCCTCGTTCGGCGGCGATCGCACGGAGGGTCAGGGCGGTCGCCAGCGCGTCCGGTGCGCCGAAGGCCCGGTAGATGACGCCACAGCCCTCCGGAAGGCGGCTGGTGATAGAGACCGGATCGGGCGTCCGCAGCGGGTCCGTGACGAACAGGAGCCGGGGCAGGGCCTTTTCGTTGGCGAACCGGGGTCGTAAGGACGCAGCAACATCCATCAAGTTGCGGAGGTCGTCGTTTGCCGCTGTCATCGGAAATCGCCGCCGCCCGCCTTTCGGTGCTGGATCGCATCGCCGTCGCCGCCCGTCAGGCCGGCCGCGATCCGGACGATGTGACTCTGGTCGCGGTCTCCAAGCAACAGCCCGATGAGCGGATCGACGCGATGCTGGCCAGCGGACAGCGCGTTTTCGGCGAAAACAGGGTCCAGGAAGCAGAGGCGCGATGGGCTTCGCGCCGCTCAGGCGTTGAACTGCGGCTGATCGGGCCCCTGCAGACCAACAAGGTGCGCGAGGCGGTCGCCCTGTTTGATGTCATCGAGACAATCGACCGCGAGAAGCTGGCCAGGGCCGTTGCGGCGGAACTGGCCAGGACCGGCCGCACCCCTCGCCTCTATGTTCAGGTCAATATCGGCGAGGAGCCGCAGAAGGCCGGCGTCGCGCCTTCCGATGCGGACGCCTTCATCGACCAGTGCCGCGGGCTCGGGCTCCTGATCGAGGGTCTGATGTGTATCCCTCCGGATGGCGCGCCGGCGGCCCCGTTCTTTGCCCGGCTGGCTGCGATCGCCGGGCGCAACGGCCTGCGGAAGCTCTCCATAGGCATGAGCGCCGACTATGAGATCGCGGTAAGCCAGGGCGCCACCAGCGTTCGCGTCGGATCAGCGCTCTTCGGCGGTCGAATGGCGCGCTGAGGCTCGCGCTGGCGCGTCGGCCTTCCTATCTCTGCATGGAAATGCCCTGCGGTGGTTGGCCTGCGGGCCCAAACCGGTGCATGGTCCCCCTATGGTGCAACGCAAGACCCTTCTGATCGTCGACGATGACGCCGACCTGCGCGGCGCGCTCGCCGAACAGCTTCAGCTTCATGAGGAATTCGCCGTCGTCCAGGCCGAGACAGCCGGCGAGGGCGCCCGCCTCGGCAAGGAAGCCCGTCCGGACCTGATCCTGCTCGACGTCGACCTGCCCGACATGGATGGCCGCGAGGCCTGCCGGCTGATGCGCAAGGGTGGGGTGACCTGTCCCATCATCATGCTGACCGCTGCGGCCAGTGACGCCGACACGATTCTGGGTCTCGATTCCGGCGCCAACGGGTATCTGACCAAGCCCTTTCGGTTCGGCGTCCTTCTGGCCCATATCCGCAGCCAGCTCCGCAGTCATGAGGCGTCCGAGGACGCCGTCTTCCGGATCGGCCCTTACGAATTCCGCCCCGCGTCCAAGCTCCTGGTCGACGACAAGGCCAAGAAGGTCCGCCTGACGGAGAAGGAAACCAACATCCTCAAGTACCTCTACCGCTCGGGCTCCAAGGCGGTGTCGCGTGAGGAACTGCTGACCGAGGTGTGGGGCTACAATGCCGGCGTCACGACCCACACCCTGGAAACCCACGTCTACCGACTGCGCCAGAAGATAGAGCCGGATCCCGCCAACGCCCGACTTCTGTTGACCGAAGCGGGCGGCTACCGGCTGCAACCTTAGTAGACACATGTAAAACCTACATGTAGCCTCATGTAATAATTTGGGGGCTAAAGTGGGAAAATACGATCCGCTGACCGATTTTCTGGCCGAAACGGCCGGGGACGAGGTCCCCATGACCTTCGCCGAGATCGAGCGGGTCACGGGCCATGCGCTGCCGGCGTCCCGACGATATCCGGCCTGGTGGAGCAACAATCCCGACAACAATGTCATGACCAAAGCCTGGCTGGCCGCCGGCTTTCAGACGGAGCAGGTCGATATCGGCCGCGAACAGCTCGTCTTCCGGCGGGTCTCCCCGGCCGCGTCAGCGCCGCAGCCTCGTTCAGGGACCATTCTGGAGCGCATTCGCGCCAGGCTGGGCGGCATGGTCACCGTAGCGCCCGGCGTCGACCTCGCGGCGCCGGTCAGCGACCTCTGGGACGCCGAGCGGTGAGCCGCGCGCCGATCCTGCTGGACACCTGCGCCGCTATCTGGGCCGCCGAACCGCAAGGCTTGTCCCCGGCGGCGCGGGAGGCCATCGAACAGGCCGAGCGGGACGGGATTCCGCTGCTGGTATCGCCCATCACGGCCTGGGAAATGGGCATGCTGGTCGCCAGGGGGCGAGTCGCCCTTCTGGGGCCCCCGCTCGTCTGGTTTTCGGGTCTGCTCGAAGCGGGCGTTCAATCCGCCGACATGACCCCGGCGATCCTCATCGAGGCGTCCTTCCTGCCCCACTCACGGCTCCGGGACCCCGCTGATCGCGTGATCGCCGCGACAGCGCGCGCGCTGGGGTGCCGGATCATGACCCGCGACAGGCCGTTGCTGGAGTATGCCGCCGCCGGCCACGTCCAGGCGATCGCCTGCTGATCAGAGGTTGAAGTCGGCCGATACGGGGGCGTGGTCGCTGGGCTTGTCCCAGCCGCGCACGTCGTCATGGATCCGGGCCTGGGCCTTGCCGCCGGCGAAGGCGGCGTCCCGCAGGCCCGGCGTGACCAAGATGTGGTCCAGCAGCAGGCCGCGGTTCGACTGTCGGAAGTCGGCGGCGCGGTAACTCCACCAGCTGGCCAGCTTTTCGGGTTCGGGCGCCGCCTCGCGCATGAGGTTGGTGAGGCCGAGCGAGGCCTCCAGCGCCCTGAAGGCCGCGATCTCGACCGGCGTATGGCTGACGATCTTCGACATGTACCGGTGGTTCCAGACGTCGAACTCACCCGGGGCCACATTGAGGTCGCCGGTCACCACCAGCGGGGCCCCGGGGTCGCGTTTCGCCAGTTCGGCCGTCAGCGTGGCGTAGAAGTCGAGCTTGTGGTCGAATTTCGGGTTCAGGGCCCGGTCAGGGACGTCTCCGCCGGCCGGAATGTAGAAATTGTGGATCTCGACGTCGGCGATCTTCGCCCCGACGCAACGGGCGTGGCCCTCGCGGCAGACATCCAGCAGCGGCGCATCCTCGATCGGCAGCCGTGAGGCGATGGCCACCCCGTGCCAGCCTTTCTGGCCGGCGATACGGAAGTGGTTGAAGCCGAGGGCCTCGAACATCGCCGTGGGGAACTCGTGCGTCTGGCACTTGATCTCCTGCAGGCACAGGACATCGGGCGCGATCTCGTCGACCATCCGGCCGATGAGCTCGCCACGCGGGCGGACGGAGTTGATATTCCAGGTGGCGAGACGCAGGCGCATGGGACCCAGATAAGCTGCTTCGGCTCAAAGAAAACGCCCGGACGCGGGTGAGGCGTCCGGGCGTAAAAGGTGGTCTCTCATGCCGCGGCCGGGAGGGGATAGGTTCCGGCACGGTATCTCACGGGTGCGCGAGGTCGGGCGCGCAATCCATGAGTGGCATTATCGCAACGGAACAATGGAAACGTCAACGGTGATTCGCGGGGGCGATTGCCTGTTGCGAATGTGTCACGATTCCTAACGCCGTGTGGGCTGCTGCGGGAAGGGCGCACGGAACAGGCCGGGATCGAGATCGCTGACCCTCACGAGGCTGGTCAGACGGACCTGGGTCTCGGCGTTCCGGGCGTCCGTGATCTTCCAGCCCAGCAACTGCATGGGCGCATCGCCGAACGTCAGGACGATCTGCCCGCGGGTCTTGCCGACCCGGTCCTGGGCCGTGAGCTCGAAGCCGTCGGCGAGCCGGTTCACACGGGTGACCGTCACACCCCGGTCCAGCCGGATTTCGTCGGCCAGAAACAGTTTCAGCGGTGTCTGGTTGAGGAAGTAGCGGTTTACCGTCTTGAGCCGTTTGTCGGCCACCGAGACCACCTTGCCGTCCGAGACGACCAGCAGGCTGGACGGCGCATCATATTCGAAGCGCGCGCGGCCCGGGCGCTGGAGGAAGACGGCGCCCTGGGTCACGGAGCCGCGGGGGTCGGTCTGCACAAAACGGCCGTGGGCCGAGGGCAGCCCCTGCAGGTAGGCCACGGCCTTGTCGACCAGCGCCTGGTCGGCGGCGGGCAGGGCGAGGGCCGGTCCGGCCAGCATCAGGGCGGGGGCGGCAAGCAGAAGGGCGCGGCGGGTCGTGTCCATGAAACTCGTCTAGCAGCTCCCGGCGGCGAATCTAGGGCGCCCGGCCTAGGGTGGGGGCCCGACGAGGATTTCGCGTTTGCCGGCATGGTTGGCGGGACCAACAACCCCTTCCTGTTCCATGCGTTCCATCAGCGAGGCGGCGCGGTTGTAGCCGATCTGCAGCCGGCGCTGGATGTAGCTGGTCGAGGCCTTGCCGTCGCGGGTGACCACGGCCACCGCCTTGTCGTACAGGCCGCCATCGCCGGCGCCGTTCTCGTCGCCGAAGGCCAGGCCCCCCTGACCCTCGTCAGCCTCGTCCTCGGCCCCGGCGGTGACTTCGTCGAGATACTGCGGGCTGCCCTGCTCGCGCAGGAACTTGGCCACCGCGGCGACCTCCTCGTCGGCGACGAACGGGCCGTGCAGGCGCGTCAGGCGGCCCCCGGAGCCCCCGGCCATGTAGAGCATGTCGCCCTGGCCCAGCAGCTGCTCGGCGCCCTGCTCGC
>CAZISF010000055.1:0-19479 GCA_964541915.1 uncultured Caulobacter sp. | reverse complement strand
TGAAACTGGCCATGGCCAACGGCCCGGACAACGCCATGAGCGACATCCAGGCCTGTATCGACTTTCTCGCGCCCCGGGGCCCTGTGTTCATCGTCGGCTACTGCTATGGCGGGACCATGGTCTGGCTCGCGGCGTCACGCTGCACCGGCCTCAGCGCCGGCTCCAGCTACTACGGCGGTCAGGTCGCCGGGATGGCTGCCCTGCCTCTCTCCTGCCCCGTGGAACTCCACCTTGGGCGCAAGGACGGCCACATCCCCTGCGACGACGTGAAGGCCAAGGTTCAGGCCGCGCATCCCGAGGTGCCGGTCTACATCTACGAAGCCTCCGGCCACGGGTTCAACAACGATGGCCGGCCGGACTCGGACCTCGCGGACGCCGAACTCGCCCGTCAGCGCACGGTGGCGTTGTTCGAGGCCAACGGCGCGGGCTGATCATGGGCGAGCGCATCGCCCTCGCCACGCGCGACGGCAAACCCTTCTCAGCCTGGCGCGCGGCGCCGGGTGACGCCCGCCGGGGCGGGCTCGTGGTGCTGCACGCCATCTGGGGTGTGACGCCGCACATCCGGGCGTTCTGCGACGGCCTGGCGGCGCAAGGCTATGAGGTGATCGCGCCCAGCCTGCTGGACGGGACGAACGCGTTTCCCGAGCTCGACACAGATTTTCCGATCCTGAACGAGCGTCTTGCCCTCGGCGAGGCGTCGGGTTGGGGCGCCACGACCCTGGAGGTCGTCCAGGCGGCGATCGATGCGCTGGAGGGGCCGGTCTTCCTGCTGGGCTTCTGTTTCGGCGGCAGCACGGCCTGGCTGGCCGCGGCGCGCTGCGAGGGCCTGTCGGCCGTCGCCTGCTTCTACGGCGGCGACATCGTCAACCGCCTCGATGAGGCGCCGAAGGTCCCGACGATCCTGCACTTCGGGACGCATGACGAGACCATCCCTCCGGAGGCCGTCGCCGCGATCACCGCCGCGCATCCGGACCTGCCGGCCTGGTTCTACCCCGCCGGTCACGCCTTCGTTGCTCCGAGCGGCTACCACGAAGACAGCGCGAAACTGGCGATGCTGCGGACCCTCCAGCTGTTCCACAGGAGCGGCGGCGCAAAGGGCGAGATGTAGATCGGCATTCCTCCCGCGAGCGCGGAGGATAGCCCGGCTACTCCTTCGGCACCGCGCCGGCGCCCGGCCAGCTGCTGTCACTGACGCGTTTGAGGTTCATTTCGAAAATCTGGCGGGGCGGCTGGCCCTCCACGACGTACTCGCCGATCTCGCGCCAGGTGGCGGCGGTGATCACGGCAGTGTAGCGGATCGTGGCATTGGGACCCGCCGGGACGGTCCAGATGTAGCCGTCGTCGGTGATGGTCATCGGGAAGACGCCGGCCCGGCCCTGGGCCCAGGACGTCAGGGTCCATGCCTTGGTGGTCGGGTTGTAGGACATGATCCCGAGGGCATTGAATCCGACCGTACCGTCGGCGTTGTAGCCACGCCCCTCGAACATCTTGACCGCGCCGTCGAGGAACGGCCCGATGCGCTCGGTCTGGGTGACGTCATGCTTCACGCCGCCCTGCAGGATTGACCAGGCCGGGCCGCGCCAGACGCCATCCATGCGGGACAACGGAGCCATGGCGGCTTTTTGCGCTGCAATCAGAGTCGCGGGATCGGCCTGCTGGGCCTGGGCGAGCGCCGGTATGGCGGAACCAATGGATAGAGCCGCGAGGGCGGCGACGAAGGAACGGCGCATGGGCGTTCTCCTTGCTGAACCCTCATACTCTGAATTACAAAGTTCTCTACGTCAAGCCTTCAGGACTCGCCCCGCGACAGCGTCCAGCCGCGCGATCATCGCGGGGTCACGCGCGTCCGGCGCGGTGATCAGCGCCCAGTCGAGGCAGGTGTCGATGGGCGAGGCCTGCCGCTCCGCCGACAGCGAAAGGGCAAGCTGATGGACGAGGGTGCGGGCGCGGGTCGTATTGGCGTGCATGACCTCGAGAATGTGCCCGACCTCCACGGCCGCCTCACCCTCGCGCCAGCAGTCGTAGTCCGTGACCATGCCGACGGACGCGTAGGGAAGCTCGGCTTCGCGGGCCAGTTTGGCCTCCGGCAAGTTGGTCATGCCGATGACCGCGCAACCCCATGACCGATAGAGATGGCTTTCGGCGCGGGTCGAGAACTGCGGCCCCTCCATGCAAAGATAGGTCCCGCCCTCGACCGTCCGGGCGCCGGCGTTTCGCGCCGCTTCGGCGGCCAGCCCCGACAGGCGCGGGCAGACCGGTTCAGCCATCGACACATGGGCGACCAGCCCCTCGCCGAAGAAGCTCGATGGCCTGCCAACCGTGCGGTCGATGTACTGGTCGACGACGACGAATGTTCCGGGCGACAGGTCCTCGCGCAGGGACCCGACCGCCGACAGCGACAGGATGTCGGTGCAGCCGGCCCGCTTGAGCACGTCAATGTTGGCGCGGGCATTGATGCCGCCAGGCGGGATGCGATGGCCAGGACCATGACGCGGCAGGAAGACGAGTCGTGTCGATCCGATCCTGCCGGTGGTCAGCTCTCCCGATGGCGCGCCGAACGGACTGGCCAGCGTCAGGGTCGCGCGGTCCTCCAGCCCCTCGATGTCGTAGAGACCCGAGCCGCCAATGATGCCAAGGGTCCAGCCCGCCATGCCCGCGCTCCCGTGTTCAGGTCCGCCTGAAGTCCGACAGATCGCGCGCGATGTCCACAGCGACAGGCTTGAACGCGGCATTTGCCCGGTCGAGATTCGGGGTTCAGGCTGGACCGCATGACCTGTCGTCCCGCCCTGATGCTCGGACTCGGCCTCGCCCTGGCTTCACCCGCGATCGCCCGCGCCGGCGACGCGGCCTGCTGGTTCGAGAATGGGGCGGTGGTGGCGTCGGCGGAAATCGGTGGCGTGGCCGGAGACTGGCTGCTCGACCCCTCTTCGCCCCGGACAGAACTGCACGAGACCCGGGCCGAGATGGAAGGCCTGCCGCCGACCTTCTCCGCCGGCGGCCATCTGGCCGGAGAGCCCCTGGCAACCGTAGCGGTCACCGTCGCCAATCTGGACGGCCGGGCGCCCGGATTTCCGACGCCGATCACCGGCGTCATCGGCGCCGATGTGCTGAGCCGGTACGTGGTCGATATCGACTTTTCGCCCTGTCGTCTGCGCCTGTCCCGGCGCGGCGCACCGACGCCCGGACGAGGAAGCCAGATATTGAAGGTGCACACCATCGCCGGCGTTCCGACGGTTGCTGCGGCAGTGTCCGATGACCGCCGGGCGCGGCAGGGCGCCTTCGTGGTCGACTTCAGTTCACGCGCCGCGGTGCGCCTGTCGGCGGCGCGATTCTCACGGCCGAGCCCGAAGGCGGAGCGGGCGCCGCGCGGCGTCGCACCGGCCCGACTGAGGGCCCTGTCGTTCGCCGGCATGCTCTTCGAGGAAGCGACGGCCGCCCTCGCGCCGGACCTGGATCCGGCACTGGCCGGAGCGCTCGGCACCGACCTCTGGTCCCGCTGGCGCGTACGGCTCGATATCGCGCATGGCCGGCTGGTGCTGAGCCCCAAATGAAGAAGGCCCGGGATTGCTCCCGGGCCTCCAATCATCAGGTCTTTCCAGTGCCTAGTGGCTCTCGTTGCGCCACACCCGCCGATAGCTGGCGTAGAGCAGGCCCGAGAACAGGATCAGGAAGATCAGGACCGAGAAGCCCATCTGCTTGCGCGCTTCCATGTGCGGCTCGGCGGCCCACATCAGGAAGGCGGCGACGTCCTCGGCCTGTTGCTTGACCGTCGACTTCGTGCCGTCGTCGAACGACACCTTGTCCACCGCGAGCGGCGGCGCCATGCCGATGACCCCGCCGGGGAAGTACTTGTTGTAGTGCTGCCCCGGGGACAGCGTCACGCCGTGCGCCGGCGGGCCGAAGCCCTGCAGCAGACTGGCGATGTATTCCGGGCCGCCTTCGCGCGCCTTGGCCATCAGCGACAGGTCGGGCGGCGCAAGGCCGCCGTTGCTGGCCTTGGCCGCGATCGCGTTGGGGAACGGCGCCGGGAAGTGGTCGGCCGGGGTCGCGGGACGGGTGACGGGGTCGCCCGTTTCGCTGTCGATGTCCGGAACCTGGATGTCTGTGGCCAGAGCCTTCACGACGGGGTTGTCGTTGGCGTTCGGGTACTTCGGATCGAAGAACGGACCGCCCGGATCACCGAGGTTCCGGAACGCCACAAGGTTCATGCTGTGGCAGGCCGAGCAGACCTCGCGATAGACCTTGTAGCCCCGCTGGACCTGGGCCTGGTCGAAGCGGCCGAAGGGACCTTCGAAACTGAAGGCGACGGGCTCGGGTTCGTGGGCCGTGCTGTTGGCCAGGGCGGGACCGCCAACGAGGAGCAGGGCCGCCGCGAGCAGGGTGACTTTGCGCAGCATCGGGGCTCAGTCCTTGTGTTCGCCGCCGAGAACCGGCGAGGAGATGGTTTCAGGCGTCGGCAGGGGCTTTTCGATCAGGCCCAGCACCGGCATCACCACCAGGAAGTAGGCGAAGTAGTAGAGCGTCGCGACCCGCGACAGCCAGACCCAGCTGTTCAGGTCCGACCCCATCGGCGCGATGCCGGTGGCCAGACCCGGGATGACCTGGTCGTCAGGCAGCTTGGCGCCGCAGAAGCCGAGGATCACGCAGGCCACCAGGAAGATGAAGAAGTAGAGCTTGGCCTGGGGCCGGTAGCGCATCGACTTCACCTTGGAGGTGTCCAGCCACGGCAGCGCGAAGATACAGGCGATGGCGCCGAACATGGCGATCACGCCCATCAGCTTGTCCGGAACCGCCCGCAGGATCGCGTAGAACGGCAGGAAGTACCATTCGGGCACGATATGCGACGGGGTCACCAGCGGGTCGGCCGGGATGTAGTTGTCCGCGTGGCCGAGCGCGTTGGGCATGTAGAAGAGGAACACCGCGAAGAGGATCAGGAAGATGCTCATCGCGAAGCCGTCCTTCACCGTCGCGTACGGGGTGAAGGGAACCGTGTCGGCCTTCGACTTGGGATCGACGCCGGTCGGGTTGTTCTGACCGACGACGTGCAGGGCCCAGACGTGCAGCACGACCACGCCGGCGATCATGAACGGCAGCAGATAGTGCAGCGAGAAGAAGCGCTTCAGCGTCGGCTCGTCGACGGCGAAACCGCCCCAGAGCAGCGTCGTGATGGCGTCGCCGACCACCGGGAAGGCGCCCAGCAGGTTGGTGATCACGACCGCGCCGTGGAAGCTCATCTGGCCCCAGGGCAGGACGTAGCCCATGAAGCCCGTGGCCATCATCAGCAGGTAGATCACGCAGCCGAGGATCCAGAGCACTTCGCGCGGGGCCTTGTAGGACCCGTAGTAAACGCCGCGCAGCATGTGGATGTAGACGGCGATGAAGAACATCGACGCGCCGTTGGCGTGCATGTAGCGCAGCAGCCAGCCGTAGTTCACATCGCGCATGATGTGTTCGACGGAGTTGAAGGCGCCAGCGGCGCTGGGCGTGTAGTGCATCGCCAGGACGATGCCGGTGATGATCTGAACGCCGAGGCACAGCGACAGGATGCCGCCAAAAGTCCACCAGTAGTTCAGGTTCCGCGGCGTCGGGTAGTCGACGAAGCTGTCCCAGACCAGGCGGCCGACGGGCAGTCGCGCGTCGAGCCAGCGAGAGAAACCGTTCTTCGGTTCGTAGGTCGAATGTCCGCTCATCTCTATCAGCCGATCTTGACCTTGGTGTCGGAGAGGAAGGCGTAGTCCGGCACCACCAGATTCTTCGGCGCCGGGCCTTTGCGAATGCGGCCGGACGTATCGTAGACCGAGCCGTGGCAGGGGCAGAACCAGCCGCCGTAGTCACCGCCGCCGACCGTGGGCACGCAGCCCAGGTGCGTGCAGGAGCCCACCAGGATCAGCCACTCGGCCTTGCCTTCCTTGTGGCGCGCTGCGTCCGTCTCCGGATCCTTCATCGCGGCGTTGTCGTCCTTCACCGCGGCGGCGATCTGCTCCGGCGTGCGGTTGCGGATGAACAGCGGTTTGCCGCGCCAGTTGATGACGACCTGCTGGGCCGGTTCGATCTTGGTCAGATCGTACTCGACGCTGGCGAGGGCCAGGGTGTCGGCCGAGGGATTCATCTGGGCGACAAACGGCCAGATCGCCGCGACGCCCCCGCCTGCGGCGGCGGTGATGGCGGCGATGTGGATGAAGTCGCGCCGGGAGGGATCATCTCCGGCGACGGGGTTGGTTGCGTCCGCGGCGGTGTGGGCCACCTTGAGATCACCCTTCGAAAAGGCCGCGACGACAGGGCGCGGCTCGCAAATCCTTGCGGGGCATCGTCATCGGCCTGCGCGGCTTGACCCATATTGGGTTGAGCCCCGTCCCGATGATGCCCCGTGGCAGGACCGATTAGTGCGCGTCTCGCCCAATTTCAACAGACCATCGCGGGAATATGGAAATCCGCGCCGCATGGACGCAGGCGGGAGAGGCTGTAAAAGCCGATTCATGAGCGACAATGCCCTTCTGGAAGACCGCAAGGCGCGCGCCCGCGCCTGGTTCGAATCACTGCGCGACCAGATCCTGGACGCCTTCGAGACGCTTGAGGACGAGGCGCCGGCCGACCTGTACCCGGGCGCCCCGGGACGGTTCGAGCGCAAGCCCTGGGTCCGCGAGGCCGGCGGCGGCGGCGTCATGTCGATGATGCACGGCCGCCTGTTCGAGAAGGTCGGGGTGCACACCTCGATGGTGTTCGGGACCTTCACGCCGGAGATGGCGGCCAACATGCCCGGCGCGAAGGAGGATCCGCGCTTCTTCGCCACCGGGGTCAGCCTGATCGCCCACATGGCCAGCCCGCGCGTACCGGCGGTGCATATGAACACCCGCTTCATCTGCACGACGCAGGGCTGGTTCGGCGGCGGCGGCGACCTGACCCCCCTGCTCGAGGAACAGCGCCGGCAGGACCATCCCGACACCCTCGCCTTCCACGCTGCGATGAAAGCCGCCTGCGACGCCCACGACCCGGCCTGGCACGCGAAATACAAGGCCTGGTGCGACGAGTACTTCTATCTGGCCCACCGCAAGGAGCCGCGCGGCACCGGCGGCATCTTCTACGACCACCACGACAGCGGCGACTGGGACCGCGACTTCACCTTCACCCGGGACGTCGGCAAGGCCTTCCTCGACATCTATCCGAAGATCGTCCGCGGCCGTATGGCCGAGCCCTGGACGGCCGAGGAGCGCGAGGAGCAACTGATCCGCCGCGGCCGCTACGTCGAGTTCAACCTGCTCTACGACCGGGGCACCACCTTCGGCCTGAAGACCGGCGGCAACGTCGAGTCGATCCTCAGCTCGATGCCGCCGACGGTGAAGTGGCCGTAGAGGCGTGATGGCTATTCGGTGACCGTCTGCGAATTCCGCCCGTGGCAGGTCGAGCCCGGCGTTTGCTGAGCGAATTCGCAAACTGTCACCGAATTCGAACTCCCAGAATGGAGCTGGATCACGACCGTGGGCTACATCATCGCCTTCGCCTTGATCGGCATTATCGCGACCGGCCTTGCCGGACTGGCCGCGCTCATTGCCGCGCTGCTTCCGGTCAGGAGCAAACGCTTTCGGACCAGAGTGTTCCGCGCGGCGGCGGCGTTCGTTCTCGTGTGGGCCGCCTGTGTGATCTACGGGGTCATCGACCTGTCCCGGATACACCACGAGAGCTTGAGCAAGGCTGATGGCTCCAAGGTCGTTCCGGGTCTGGTCCGGTCAGGCGACCAGGTCCTTCGCGCTGAACGCGTCTATGGCGGCGACACCGCGCAGACCTATGCCGAGGTCAGGATCACAGCCGATGAGATGGGCGCCTTCGCATCCGCGTCCGGGATGAAGACCGAACCGTTCGACGCGCACACGGCCGAGGCGCGCGGGTGGTATCCGCCCGACTGGTGGCCCAGGCAGCCGTGCCTGGAGGGTGTCACCTATAGCGGTGACACATTCAGCGACCCGCCCCACCCTCTGGACTATGTGATCAACTGGTGCCCGCGCGAGGGCCGGGCCTACCTGCAGCACTTCGACTACTGACACGGATGTCCATCAGGCCCGTTTAATCTGTGCACACCGGCGTCAGATTGAAAGTCCGCAATGGGTGGTTAGCGGACGTTGCGGCGGTCGCCGCCTTGGCTATTTTGCGCGCCGGACGTGGCGAGGTGGTGATGTTCGGACTAGGCAGTCGTTCAGGACAAATAACTCTCAAACTCGAGAAGGACCAGGCGCTGGTGCTTTTCGAACTGTTGTCCCGCTGGATCGACGATGCTCCCCAACCAACCCCTTCTGCCGAATGCTTTCAAAGCCCAGCCGAGTTGGTGGTCTTGAAGCAGCTCGATGAGAAGCTGAAGAGCGTGCTCCGAGAACCGCTCCTGCCGGATTACCTTGAGATCCTTGGCGTGGCCCGCAACCGACTTTCAGACGCGTTCATTGTTGGGGAAATCCTCAACGACTAGGGCCGCCCCAAGTCTGGGCAAGCGGTTGTCATTGAAAGTCCGCAACGGGTCGAAAGCCGTCGCTGATCAGGGCGCCAGCTCCCCGCTTCGCCAACCTGCCGGGCCAGCGCCCTAGTACGCCATCCCCTGCGCCACGGCCTTGAGCCGCTCGACCGCCGCCAGCTTGTCGTCGATGAAGTCGAGGTCGATCCACCAGTCCTCGATCTCGCGCAGCACCTGGCCGACCATAGGGCCGCGCGGCACGCCGGCGTTGACCACGTCCTCGCCGGTCAGCGGGAAGGCGGGCGGGGTCCAGGTCTCGGCCAGCGGGATCAGGGCCCGCCACTGGTTGGCCGTCGCCGGCCGGTCGGACGCGGCCCAGGCCAGCTTGACCCGGTCGCCGAACGTGCGGCCGCCCAGGCGGTAGACCGCGCGGCGGGTCTCGCGCGGACTCATCCAGGAGACGATGCGCGGCTCGCGACCGACTGCGGCGACCAGCCGGTCCTTCAGGGCGTTCGACAGGCGCAGCCGCTCGGCCGTGTCCTGGGCGATCTTTGCGTCGTCCGGCAGCAGGCTGGCCAGACGCAGCTCCTCGTCCACGTCGAAGAAATGCTCCGACTCGATGGCTACCAGATTTTCGAAGCGGGTCAGCGCCTTCACCTGCGGCAGGACGGACGACAGCACGCTGGTCGCGGCCATCAGGCGCAGGGCGGTGCGGGGGTCAGGCGCGGCCAGGAGTTTGAGCAGTTCCTTCTGCGTCCGCTCGGCCGCCCGGCCCGACAGCATGCCCTTAAGGGCCTTGCAGGCCGACAGGGCCGCGGAGTCGGCGTCGCCCTTGCCGTACCAGGCGTGGAACCGGAAGAAGCGCAGGATCCGCAGGTAGTCCTCGCGGATGCGGGTCATCGCATCGCCGACGAAGACGATTCGCCCCGCCTTGGCATCGGCGACGCCCTCGCCCGTCGGATCATAGATCCGGCCGTCGGCGTCGGCGTAGAGCGCGTTGAGCCGGAAGTCGCGACGCACGGCGTCCTCGTCCCAGCTCTGGGTGAAGGCGACCACGGCGCGGCGGCCATCGGTCGAAACGTCACGGCGCAGGGTGGTGATCTCGAACGGTTTGCCTTCGCAGACCGCCGTGACCGTGCCGTGGTCGACGCCGGTCGGCACGACCTTGATCCCGGCGGCTTCCAGCGCCTCGGTCACCTGGTCGGGAGTCAGGGTGGTGGCGATGTCGATGTCGTCGATCGGCTGGCCGAGCAGGCTGTTGCGCACGCAGCCGCCGACGAATCGGGCGCATCCGGCATAGCCGCGCGCTTCCAGCGCCGCCATGACCGCGCGGGTGGCCGAATGCGCCATCCAGGGACGAACGCCGATATTTTCAGTCGAAACCATGGGCCATGGCTTAGGGCGCCCGCCCGGTGGTGAAAAGCACGACGTTGCCCGCAGATCGGGCGTCGGCGCGGGTCAGGCCATCGCCGCGCCGTAGAGCCGGTCGTAAAGCGCCCGCAACATGCCCGCCGTGGCGCCCCAGATCAGCTGGTTCTCCCAGGTCATGGCGTAGAAGTGTCGTCGCTGGCCGTCCGGCATGTCGTAGTGGCGACGCTCGTAGTTGGCCGGGTCCATCAGGAAGCCGAACGGCGTCTCGAACACATCGGCGACTTCGTCGGGGTTCGGCGTCAGCGGCAGGTCCGGGGGCACGAAGCCGACCACCGGCGTCACCAGATAGCCCGTCCCTGTGCGGTAGGGCGTCGACAGACCGGCGAGCGAAACATGATGGCGTTCGAGGCCGATCTCCTCCTCCGCCTCGCGCAGGGCCGCCTGCTGGACGGTCTCGCCCGGGTCCATGCGGCCGCCGGGAAAGGCGACCTGCCCCGTATGCTTGCGCAGGGTATCCGACCGGCGGGTGAGCAGCACCGACAGACCCGCCTTGCGCTCGACCAGCGCCACCAGCACGGCGGCAGGCTTGGGCGCGGACAGCACGGCCGGAGCCATCTCAGGATTCATGTCGAAGTCGGAGCGCGGCGGATGGAGGGCGTTGGCCGGATCGTCCAGGGGATCAAGATGCCGCCCGATCCAGTCGCGCAGCTCGTCCGGCGAGGCGTGCGGGTTCACGACCGGTGCGCCCCGGCGGGCCCGATCTGGAACCAGGCGCCATTGGACTCCACGCCCAACGCCGGTCCTTCCGGCGTGTCGCGTTCGGTAGCCAGCTCTACAAGCTCGTAGAACACCGGCCGGGCGATCAGCGCTTCCAGTCCCCGGCGGACGTGCAGGTAGGGTCGTGGCTCGCCGGTCACGGCGTCCATCTCGACGCGGATGGCGTTGTCGGGCCCGGCCTCGACCGTGTCGCCGACGTTGGTCTGGAAGACAAGGGCCTCGCCCTCGCGGTCGACCCGGATGGCGATGAAGGGCGCGTCCTCGACGACGATCTTCATCTTCTCGACGGGCGTCACGAGGTGGAAGCCGTCGGGGTCCTTGCGCAGCACCGTGGAGAACAGCCGCACCAGCGCCTCGCGGCCGATCGGCGTGCCCTCGTGGAACCAGACGCCGTCCCTGCGGATGCGGATGTCGATCTCGCCGCAGTGCGCGGGGTTCCACAGGTGCACCGGCGGCAGGCCGCGCCCGGGCGCCTGTTTCGCCGCGGCGATCACGCCATCCAGTCCGGGTTTCGCATCGGTCATCTCGATCATGTAGATGCGCCTCGCGTCGCGGAAAGCAACAGGCGTCGCCTGTCGACCCGGCTTGCCAAAAATGACGCATGTGTCACTTTCGACGCGGGGAGCGCTTCGACGCACGGGTCGGAGACGGGTGAGACGCGGAGCCGTTTTCGCATGCGCATGCTGTTGGGCGGCCTTTTCAAGGTCATGCCGCTGCTGTTCGGGCTTGGGTTTCTCGCGCCGCTGATCGCGCAAATCCTGACGCTGACCGGCTGGTCCCTGCCCGGCGAAATCGCGCCGCTGGCGGTCGGACTGACGATCGGCGGCCTCTGGGGCGGTATCGCCACCCTGACCGGACGGTGGCTGTGATGATCGCCGTTCCCGACGTCGCCACGCTGCGCACCCTCGACCCGAAGGCGCTGAACCGCCTGGAGAAGGAGGTCGCCGACCAGTTCATGGGCGGCCTGGCCTGGGGCTCGGTGCTCTGGGGTCTTGGCAACCTGCTCGTCTGGCTGTCGCTCTGGCCGCTGACGATCATGGGCATCCTGCCCCTGTGGGCGGCCTTCCCGATCGCCACCCTGAACGTGATGCTCTGCTACCTGCCCTCCCATGAGGCGCAGCACCGGATCTATGCCCGCGAGGGCGAGCCGCTGTTCTGGCTCAACGAGCTGGTCGGCTATGTCTCGACCATCCCGCTGGTGCTGCCCTACCAGGTCGCCCGCCTGACGCACTACGAGCACCACACCCACTGCAATGATCCGTTGCTCGATCCCGACATCGCCACGAAGTCGAACGGGCCCTGGCACCTGATCTTCAAGAGCATCGCCAACCGCCAGCCCGGCGCGAAGGCCGGCTCGGCCTACGGCGAGACGCTCGCCCGGCTCGGCACGCCCGAAGCGCAGAAGGCCGGCCTCCAGGCGCTGGTCTCGCAGCTGGCCTATCTGGCGATCCTGTTCACCCTGGCCTGGACCGGGCACGCGCTGGAAGCGGCGCTGATCTGGTGGCTGCCGCGGCACATCGGCGTGACCTACATCCAGTTCTATCTGAGCTGGGCGCCGCACCATCCCGGCACGGGCAAGGGGCGCTACCAGGACACCCGCGCGTTCCGCAGCGCCGTCGGCAACATCGGCTCGATGGGCATGCAGTTCCACATCATCCACCACCTGTATCCGCGCATCCCGCTGATGCGGACTCCGGCGGCCTACTGGGCTCTGCGGCCGATTCTCGAAGCGCGGGGCTGTAACCTGGAGCGGCTCTAGCCGCCGGCCGTCACCGGCCCTGCCAGACTGTCGGCGCCGCCCTCGACCAGAGACTTCAACAGCACGCGGCGCTGGTCGACCGGGCCCGGCATGCTCACGGCCGCCGCAGGCGCGGCGTCAAACCCGACCCGGCCGAAATAGGGCGCATCGCCGACGAGAAGTACGGCCCGCCAGCCGGCTTGCGCCGAGGCCGCGCAGGCCATCTCGACCAGCGTCTGGCCGATGCGGTGCTTGCGGAGTTCCGCCTCCACGGCGATCGGGCCCAGGAACACCACTGGCGCGCCGCCGATGGCGACCGGCCACAGCCGCACCGAACCGACCAGCATCTCGCCGTCCCAGGCCGTGAACGACAGGTCGGGGATCAGCGTATTCGACTCGCGCAGGCGGTCGGCCGCCTTGGCGTGGCGTCCCGGTCCGAAGGCGCGGTCGATCAGGGCGGCGATGAGCGGCGCGTCGGCCGGCTGCTCGGGGCGATAGGTGATGGCGGTCATGACGAGCTCGAAGCGGAAAGGCGGGAACGACCCCGCGCCCTTCGGCCGGGGGACTAGACTCGCGCTGATCCAGCGCGGCGGATCGTTCGTCGGAGGCTGCGCATCGCGCCCTCGTCCTTCTCGCCATCAAGGGGCCGCGACTTAAGGGCCGCGCCCGGGCGCGTCAACGGCTGTTGCGGCGTCGGTCGCCACGGGCGAATGTGCGTCGACCCATGTCCGACTCCCCCGATCTCCCCGAACCCGACACGTCCTTCCGCGCCCTGCTGCGCGAGCGGGACTATGTGCTGTTCTGGCTGTCCCGCTTCGTCGCGGTCCTGGGGGTGCAGATCCAGGGCGTGGCGCTGGGCTGGCACATCTACCAGGTCGCCCGCGAGACGATGGACGTGAAGCAGGCGGCGTTGATCGTCAGTATGATCGGGCTGGTCTCATTCATGCCCGTGCTGCTGCTGGCGCTGCCCGCCGGCGAGATGGCCGACCGGCATGATCGCCGCCGCATCCTGCTGCGCTGCTACCTCGCCGAAATCGTCGTGGCGGTCGGCCTGGCGACCGTGACCTTCCTGGGCTGGGCGTCGATCCCGGTTCTGCTGGGCGCCGCCGCCCTGTTCGGCACGGCGCGCTCCTTCTTCTCACCGGCCAGTTCGGCGCTGGGGCCGATGCTCGTCCCCCGCCCGCTGCTGCCGCGCGCCATCGCCTGGCAGTCGCTGGCCTGGCAGACCGCCTCGATCGCCGGACCGGCCGTCGGCGGCGTGCTGGTCGCGATCTCCCCGACCCTGTCCTACGGCGTTTCCGCCGCCCTGTATGTCACCGCCGCCGTCTGCGTGCTGCTGATCCGCGGCAACGCCCAGCCCGAAGTCCAGCCGGGCTCGCGCTGGGCCCTGATGAAGGAGGGGCTGGCCTACGTCTGGAACAACAAGATCGTCTTCGGGGCCATCTCGCTCGACCTGTTCGCGGTGATCCTCGGCGGCGCGACCCTGCTCTTGCCGGTGTTCGCCAAGGACGTCCTGCACGTCGGCGCGCAGGGCTTCGGCATCCTGCGGGCCGGGCCCGCCATCGGCGCGGCCGTGGTGGCCTTCTGGCTGGCCAGCAATCCCATCCGGAAGAACGCGGGCGTGATCATGTTCTCAGCCGTGGCCCTGTTCGGCGTCGGGACCCTGATCTTCGGCCTGTCGAAGATCATGTGGATCTCGATGGGCGGCCTGATCCTGCTCGGCGGCGCGGACATGATCAGCGTCTACGTCCGCCAGACCCTGGTGCAGCTGGCCACCCCCGACCACATGCGCGGGCGGGTCGCCACGGTCTCGTCCCTGTTCATCGGCGCGAGCAACGAACTGGGCGAGTTCGAGAGCGGCGTGGTCGCCCGGTTCCTCGGCCCTGTGGGCGCGGCGGTGTTCGGCGGCGTCGGCGCCCTGATCGTCACCGGCGTCTGGGCGAAGCTGTTCCCGGATCTGCGGAAGGCAGACAGGCTTGCCTAACGCTGCGTCCGGCGCCTAGACCACTGCGACACTGTAAAAATCATCCAGGGGAGAGCCGTCATGGGCGTTCTTGAGGGCAAGGTTGTTCTGGTCACCGGCGCCGCGGGCGGCATCGGCAAGGAGTGCGCCCTGCTGGCGGCGCGCGAAGGCGCCAAGGTCGTGGTCAACGATCTGGGCGGCAGCGTTTCGGGCGGAGACGAAGGCGATGCCGGTCCTGCCCAGATCACCGCCAACGAGATCAAGGCGGCCGGCGGCGAGGCCGTGGCCAACTCCGAGAGCGTCACGTCGATGGCCTCGGTCAAGGGCATGATCGAGCAGGCGAAGGACACCTTCGGCGGCCTGCACGCGATCATCAATCCGGCGGGCATCCTGCGCGACGGCATGTTCCACAAGATGACCGACGAGGACTGGGACAAGGTCATCGAGGTGCATCTGCGCGGCGCCTACAATGTCTCCCGCGCCTCGGTGGAGCTGTTCCGCGAGCAGCAGGAAGGCTCCTATGTCCACTTCACCTCGACCAGCGGCCTGATCGGCAACATCGGCCAGGCCAACTACGCCGCCGCCAAGCTGGGCGTGATGGGCCTGTCGCGGATCCTGGCGATGGAAGGGGCGATCAAGAACGTCCGCTCCAACATCATCGCCCCCTTCGCCTGGACCCGGATGATCGCGTCGATCCCGATCAAGGACGAGGCCAGCGCCCTGCGCGTCGAGCGCATGAAGAACGCCATGCGCGCCGACCAGGTGGCCCAGCTGGCCATCGCCCTCGCCTCGCCCGAGTCGAAGGACGTCACCGGCCAGATCTTCGGCGTGCGCGGCAACGAGGTGGTGCTGTTCGACCAGCCGCGCCCGATCCGCTCGATGGCCAAGGTCGAGGGCTGGAGCCCGCGCTCCCTGCTCGACGTGGCCCTGCCAGCCATGAAGAACAGCTTCTTCGACGCGGGGGCCTCGGCGTCCGTGTTCCCCTACGACCCGATCTAAGGAGCGCCCATGCGCCGCGTCGCCATCGTCAGCCCTATCCGCACCGCCGTCGGCAAGTTCCAGGGTGGTCTCGCCAGCATGACCGCCGGCGAGCTGGGGGCGGTCATCCTGCGCGCCCTCGTCGAGCGCACGAAGCTCGACCCCGAGCGGGTCGACGACGTGATCTTCGCCCAGGGCTACGGCAACGGCGAGGCGCCCTGCATCGCCCGCTGGTCGCTGCTGGCGGCCGATTTCCCGATCAGCGTCCCGGGCTATCAGCTCGACCGGCGCTGCGGCTCGGGCCTCCAGGCGATCATCGACGCGGCGATGATGATCCAGACCGGCGCGGCCGACGTGGTCATCGCCGGCGGCGTCGAGAGCATGAGCAACACCGAATACTACAGCCTGGACATGCGCAGCGGCGCCCGCGCCGGCTCGGTGACCATGCACGACCGCCTCAGCCGCGGCCGGGTGATGAGCCAGCCGATCAGCCGCTTTGGTGTGATCAGCGGCATGATCGAAACCGCCGACAACCTGGCCCGCGACTACGACATCACCCGCGAGCAGGCCGACGAATACGCGGTCATGAGCCACCAGCGGGCCACGAAGGCCTGGGCCGACGGCAAGTTCGATGACGAGCTGGTCAAGGTCGCCGTGCCGCAGAAGAAGGGCGACCCGGTGATCTTCGCTCACGACGAGGGCTACCGTCCCGACGCCACGATGGAGACGCTCGGCAAGCTGCGCGCCATCGAAAAGGACGGCGTGGTCACCGCCGGCAACGCCAGCCAGCAGAACGACGCCGCGGCCGCCTGCCTGGTGGTCGCCGAGGACAAGCTGGACGAGCTGGGTCTGGAGCCGATGGGCTGGTTCCACAGCTGGGCCGCGGCCGGCTGCGATCCCTCGCGCATGGGCATCGGCCCGGTGCCGGCGGTCGAGCGCCTGTTCAAGCGCACCGGCCTCGGCTGGAAGGACATCGACCTGGTCGAGCTGAACGAGGCCTTCGCGCCGCAGGTGCTGGCCGTGCTCAAGGGCTGGGGCTGGGACGATCGCGACAAGCTGAACGTCAACGGCAGCGGCATCAGCCTCGGCCACCCGATCGGCGCCACCGGCGGCCGGATTCTGGCCAACCTGTTGCGCGAGCTGCATCGCCGGGACGGCAAGTACGGCCTGGAGACCATGTGCATCGGCGGCGGCCAGGGCATCGCGGCGGTGTTCGAGCGGGCGTAATGCGTCCCTGATTATTTCCTGCGTCATGGCCCGACTTGTTCGGGCCACCCATGAACACGGTCATGGCAGGCTAAAACGCGGATGAAACGGCGCAAGGCCGGAAGGCTCAACGCGCATGGGTGGCCCGAACAAGTCGGGCCATGACGGGATCGGGATATCTATCCCCACCTCTCCCGCCACTGATCCGCCGTCACTTCCCAGTACAGCGACGTCCGCGTCGTCCCGTCCGGCCTCACCGCGTCGCGCGTGCCCATGCGCACGAAGCCGGCCGCGTCGATCAGCTTCGCCGAGCGGACGTTGTCGACGGCGGCCGTCAGGCACATCATCCGCACCCTCAACTCCGAGAAGATCCAGCCGAAGGTGTGCAGCGCGCCAGCGCCGCCCTGCCCGCCGCTCTGGCGGTCCGCGCGCAGGGCGCCGGCCAGCTCGGCGGCGGATCGCTCGGGCCAGACGCTGACGCAGCTGTAGCCGGCGATCTCGCCCGTCTCGTCACGCGTCAGGATCAATATGCGTCGTCCCTCCTGGCGCAGCGCCTCTGACTCGGCGACCCAGCGGCCGACGTTGTCGAGACTGAAGGGCCGGGGCAGATCGTAGATGGCGTCCGTGACCCGGGGATCGGCGAGGAAGGCGGTCAGGTCGACCGTGTCGTCCAGGCCCGCGAGCGATCGGCCCGGCCCGAGCGTATCGAGATCAGCCGCCAGCACCGCCGCGCGGATCGCCGCCGCCTCTTCGGGCGAAACATCCAGCACGGTGTCCGGCGGCGCGCTCATGATCCTGCCAGGCGCTCCAGCGGTTCACCGGTCAGCCGGCGGGTCGTCCAGCCGTCCAGCGCCTCGGCCCCCAGGGAGTCATAGAAGGCGATCGACGGCGCGTTCCAGTTCAGCACCGCCCAGTCGAGGCGGGGCAGCCCCTCGTCGCGGCAGCGCCGCGCCAGCCCGGCGAGAAGCGCCTTGCCCGCCCCAAGGCCACGCGCCTCCGGAACGACGAACAGGTCTTCCAGATAGATCCCGTGTCGGCCCCGGAAGGTGGAGTAGCTGTAGAACCAGACCGCGAATCCCACCGGTTTGCCGTCCTGTTCGGCGATATCGCAGAACACGCGCGGCGCGGCGCCGAAGAACGAGACCTCCACATCCCACAGCGTCAGGTCCGCCTCGTGGCGCAGCTTTTCGTACACGGCCAGGGCCTGCACGAAATCGAGGATGACGGGTGCGTCGCCGGGGTGGGCGGGTCGGATGGTCAGGGTCATGGCGCGAGCCTAGCTCTCGCGCGCCTTCATGGGGAGAGTGCGTGGTTCGAGACGCGGACCCGAGGGTCCGCTCCTCACCATGACGAGCAGGGTGGCGATCAATCCCTTGCCGTCATCCTGAGGAGCGAGCCTCAGGCGAGCGTCTCGAAGGACGCAAACGCCATCCGCGTGGCGAAACCCTGCGTCCTTCGACACGGCCCTGCGGGCCTGCTCAGGATGACTTTGCATTTGTGTTGGTCACGCTGAGCAGCGCTTGGAGAGCGCGTCTCGAACCACGCGACATCAGCCTGCGCCGACCGTCTCCACGGACAGGGCCCACAGCCTCTCCGCGCTGTCGGGGTTCAGGGCATGCGGCATGACGCCAGTGAAGGGCGACTCCTTGCTCCAGGGCAGGGCCTGGCCGCAGTTCTCGAGGTAGAGACCGCCGACGCCCTCAAGCTCAGACCCGACAGCCGCCCAGACGCTGGTCGAGGCGCCCTGTTCCGGCGTCTTGAAGCCGTCGCGGATCTTGCCGGTCTCGGGGTCGATCCAGCCCATGGCGACCATTTCCTCGTGCTGCATGTGGCGCTGCAGCGGGGTCATGATGCCGCCGGGCATGACCGCGTTGGCGGTGATCCCGCGATCCTTGAACCGCTTGTGGAAGCCGACGGCGAACAGGGCGTTGGCCGTCTTTGCCTGACCGTAGCTCTCCCATTTGTCGTAGGGCCGGGTGACGTAATTGACGTCTTCCCAGTTGATGTCCGAGCGGCGGTGGCCGATCGACGACAGACTGACCAGCCTCGAGGGCTTGCCGGCGCCCTTGGCGCCCGCTTCCAGCGCCGGGGCCAGCAGGTTTCCGAGCAGGAAATGGCCGAAGTGGTTGGTGCCGATCTGCATCTCGAAGCCGTCGTGGGTGCGGTCCAGCGGACAGGCCATGACGGCGGCGTTGTTGATCAGGATGTGCAGCGGCGTGACGCCCCAGCGGGCGCCGAACGCGCGGATCGAGGCCAGCTCGGACAGGTCGAGCATCTCGAACCGGGTCTTGCCCGGCGCGGTCTTGTCGATGTCGGCGATGGCCGCCGCCGCGAGGTCCGGCTTGCGGGCTGCGATGACCACGTCCGCGCCGGCCTCGGCCAGGGCCCGGGCGGTCTCGATGCCGATGCCGGTGGCGGCCCCGGTGACGATGGCGGTCTTGCCCGTCAGATCGTGACCGGCCACGACCTCGCGGGCCGGCGTGAAGGCCCCGAAGGGCGAGGTGATGCGATCGGTCATGGGGTTCAGTCCTCTTTCGTGAGTTTGGTTGTGACGGACTCGAGCCAGCGCGCGATGGTCCGCGCGTCCGCCTCGGACAGCCCCTCGCCCATGCGGGCATTGAGCTCGCCCAGCACCCGGACTGCGTCGTTGCGCGCCGACCAGCCCTGTTCGGTCAGATGGAGTCGTTGGCCGCGTCCGTCGCGGGGGTCCGGCCGCCGCTCGACCAGACCGGCGCGGGTCATGCGGTCGACCAGCCCGGTCATCGCGGAGGGCGCCACGTCGAGCGCCTCGGCCGCGTCGCCGATGCCCGCGCCGTCAGACTTGCCGAGAAACAGCACCAGCCCGGCCTGGGCCGAGGACAGGCCTTCATTGGCGGCCTCGGCCTCGATCCAGCGCTCCATGCGCCGGTAGGCGGTCTTCAAGAGGGCATAAAACAGGGGGCGCTCGATCATCGAACGCCACTATATACTTCACATGCGAAACATCAAGTTCACATGTGAAATAGCTTC
>CAZISF010000054.1:0-19485 GCA_964541915.1 uncultured Caulobacter sp. | reverse complement strand
CGGTGAAGAAGATGTAGGTCGACCAGTCGTACCACTCGACCAGATTGCCGGCCGAACCGCCGAGAATGGCCCGCAGGCGCTGGCCGGCCGTCATCGGCGGGGTGGGGCCCTTGGGCGTCTCGTCCAGGACCCCTGTTTCCGTCACCGCCATGCCGTCCCCCGAACCGTTTCCGGTCCGGAGGTTAGGCGGGGTGTGGGTTCAGGGAAAGGCCGCTGAGCCTAGAGCCGGCCCATCAGATACAGGATGATGAGGATCACCAGCACGAGGCCGAGACCGCCGCTGGGGAGATAGCCCCATGACCGCGAGTGACCCCAGGTCGGCAGGGAGCCGATCACAGCGAGGATAAGGACGACGATGAGAATGGTGCCGAGCATGGGAAGTCTCCTGAACAGCCGTTGTTTCAGGAACACAATCCTTGGAGGCGGCGCCGGGTTCCAGGCTAGCTGTTGTCCTCGGTCGGGGCGTCGGGGCCGTTCTTCTTGATCGAGGCGATGGCGTTCTGCGCGGCGGCCTTGGAACTGTAGCCCTCGGTCGAGAACATCACCTCGTCATTGTACTTGAACCGGACCCGGAACTCGCCGGCCTTGTCCTTGTAGATCTCGAATTTGTGGGCCATCGGGCGCGCTCCCTTGCCGTCGGTCCGGCCAGCTTCCGTGCCCCGGCCGGGCCGGTCAATCACGCCGCTGGCCACAAACGCGTGAGGAAATCTATCCGTGCGCCGGGGCCGGGCGGATCGCCCAGAGCGCGCCGACGAAGGCGCCCTTGATCCGCGGGAGCAGGACCAGGATCAGCGCCGTCAGCCCGCCCAGCGCGCCCGGAACGATCACCCAGGGCGACGCCTCCCACATGAAGCGAAAGAAGAACATCGGCGCCACGACGAGGTGCCCGACCAGCAGGATGGTGAAATAGGCCGGGCCGTCGTCGGCCCGATAGGCGCTCAGGTCATGACCGCAGGCCTCGCAGGCCGGCGCGATCTTGAGGTAACCGCGGTAGAGCTTGCCTTCGCCGCAGTTGGGGCAACGATGGCGCAGCCCCCGCAGGAGGCCGGTCATGAGCGGGCGCGTCGGGGCGGTGTCGGTCATGCCGACCATATGGGCCATGTCTCGCCGTATTGCGAGACTCCCGGGACGGATAATCCCGCGACAAGGGCGCATGGCAACAGGACAGGCTGGACGGCGTTGTCATCAGGGGCGGCAAGGCCTCTCCCCCTCCCGCGCCGTCGGGTTACCGTAGGTCGCAGAAGGATGGATGCGCGTTGAGTCAGTCGGGTCAGAACATGCCGGTTCCCGCGCTACCGGGCGCAGATGCCGATCCGGAAGGGCCGATTGCAGCCCCTGGGCGGGCCGCCGACCCGGCTTTGAGCCGGCGATCGCCGATCCTCGCTGCAGACGAGACTGCAACACCCGCGATCTCTTTTCGTGTCAGGGGCGACAACGATGCGCGAACCGTCAAATGCTCTGCTAGGGTTCGGCTGCTGGGAATGAAGGGACGTACGGGCTCGATGTCGCATCTGACGCGCAGGATCGCCACGGCTGGTCTGGTCGGAGCCTTTATCGTGGGCGCGCTGTCGCCTGCGCTGGCCCAGTCGACGTCACCGGCCTTCGCGCGGCCGACGCCTGCGCCGGCCTTTTCCCCCTCGGCGCCGATCACCCTCACGCCGGCCCAGGCCGACCTGCTCCGCCAGGCCCTGGCCGACTCCGACCGCCATGGCTTCGAGCCCGGCGAGTTCGCTCCGGGCGGACCCGGCGATGCGGCGCTGATCGACGCGACGCTCCGTTACGCCAGGGCGGTCCGCACCGGCCGCCTCGCGGCTTCCGGATTCCGCGATGACTGGGGCCTGAGGCCGCAGCCGTTCGACGCCCGCGCCAGCCTTGCCCGCGCGGTCTATGACAACCAGGTCGACGCCTGGCTGAAGAGCCTGCCCCCCGACTATCCGGGCTACGAAACCCTGCAGAAGGGCCTCGTCACCTATCGCACCATCCGCGAGCGCGGCGGCTGGCAGATCCTGCCCGCGGGGCCGGACCTGAAGGTCGGCTCCACCGGCTTCGCGGTTGAGGCCCTCCGCGCCAGGCTGGCGATCGAGGATCCCGCGACTCCGGCTCAGGTCGCGCGGACCCCGGCCGTGCCCGCGGCCCCGGGGTCCCTCGCCGCGCCGACCGCGCCCGGGCAGCCGCCGGCGCCGGTTTCCGCGGTCGTTCCGGGACAGCCGCTCTTTGACGAAGCGCTCGCCGACGCGGTGCGCCGCGCCCAGAAGCGCATGGGCCTCGAGCCGACCGGTGTGGTCGGCGAATCGACCCGGGCTGCGCTCAACATTCCTGTTCAACGCCGCATCGACCAGATCGTCGCCAACATGGAGCGCTGGCGCTGGCTGCCGCGCACCATGCCGGCGGACCGAGTCCAGGTGAACGTGGCGGCGGGCATCCTGACGCTGTTCAAGGGCGACCAGCCGACCCTGTCGATGCGCGCCGTGACAGGCCGGCCGAACGGCGGCGAGACGCCGCTGCTCACCTCGACCATCGACAGCATCGTGCTGAACCCGCCTTGGAACGTCCCGGCCGGCATCGCCGCGAAGGAACTGCTGCCCAAGGGCCGCGCCTACCTCGCCAGCGCCGGCTTCCGCATCCTGCCTGGCGGCGGCCTGCAGCAGCGGCCGGGCCCGGGCAGCGCGCTGGGGCTGATCAAGTTCGACTTCCCCAATCCCTACGCTGTCTATCTGCACGACACGCCCAGCAAGGGAGGCTTCTCTCGCTATTCGCGCACGGCCAGTCACGGCTGCGTGCGGCTTGAAAGGCCGCTCGCGCTGGCGCGGGCGATCATGGAGGGCGACCCTGTCTGGACGCCCGAAGCCATCGACGCGACCATCGCCGGCGGCAAGACGACGCGCGCGCCGGTCGCCCGGCCTGTGGCTGTATTCCTGCTGTACTGGACCGCCTACGTCACGCCGGACGGGCAGGTGAACTTCCGCCAGGATCCCTACGGATGGGACACCCTGCTGATCCAGCGGATCGCGGCCCAGGGGCGCATCGCTTGATCGGGCGGCGCGCGCTGCTGTCGCTCGGCGTCGCCGGGCTGACCGCCGGCGCGGCCGCCACGTCCCGTGCGCAGGATGCGCCGGCCTCCGCCGATCCGGCCCCGGCAGGCCCGCGCGACGATCCGGAAGACGCCTATCCGGACTTCCTGTTGTCGCCGGTCCCGCTGACGCCGCCGCCGCCCGGCCCGCGTCACCTCAAGTTTCACCACCTGCATACCGGTGAGAACCTCGAGGCGGTCTACTGGGACGACGGCAGGTACGTCTGGGACGCGCTGACGGCCATCAACCAGCACCTGCGCGACTTCCGCTCGCTCGAGGTCCACCCGATCGACGTGCGGCTGCTGGATATCCTGTTCACGCTGCGGTCGCTGACCGGCTCGAAGGAGCCGTACCGGATCATTTCCGCCTTCCGTTCGCCTGAAACCAATCAGATGCTGAGCGATCAGAGCGCGGCGACCAACGGCTCCACCCAGGTGGCGAAGAAAAGTCTTCATATGGAAGGCAAGGCGATGGATGTTCGTCTCAACGACGTGTCGTTGACCGGCTTCCGCGACGCCGCGCTGGCCTTGCAGGGTGGCGGCGTCGGCTACTATGCCGACTCGGCGTTTGTTCATGTTGATATCGGCCCGGTCAGGACCTGGCAGGGCACGTAGGGGGATCAAGGATCATGGCTCAGAAATCGGGGGGTAGCTGGTTCTGGCTGCTGGTGGGCTTGCTGCTCGGCGTCGCCCTGACGCTCGGCGCTCTGCTGTTCCTCAACGCGGGCTCCGGCGACGGCGTCGACACCCGGACGGTGGCCGACGACGCGGCGACCACGGCCGCCGCGGCCGATCCGGCTGCGCTGCTGGCGCCGGCCGCACCGGCGCCGAAGGCGGTCGCGGTTCCTGCCGGCCATGATGCCGGACTCGATCCGGCCACGGACGACCAGATGGCCGACGATGCAGCGGCGTCCGGCATGACGTCCCGCGCTCCGGCGCCCTCTGGCGAATAGTCGCCGCGAGAGGCTGGATAGTCCACGCGACGCGGGTTAAAACAAATGTTCGAGCATCTTGTGCGGGCGTAGGGCGGAGCAGTCCCTCAGTAGCAGGGACGGCCTTTCTCACTCAGACACGGGAGCGGGGGGAGAGGAGTTCTACGCGTTGGAGCCTACGAACACCGAGGCGCCGGAATACTTCCACAAGGTCGTCGATTGTCAGTGGGCCTGTCCGGCCCATACGCCTGTGCCCGAGTACATCCGTCTTATCGCCCAAGGCCGTCACGCCGACGCGTACATGGTCAACTGGAAGTCCAACGTCTTTCCGGGGATCCTCGGACGGACCTGTGACCGACCCTGTGAGCCGGCCTGTCGCCGCGGCCGGGTCGACGAGGAACCGGTGGCCATCTGCCGCCTCAAACGGGTCGCGGCCGACAACAAGGGCGATGTCGCCGCCCGCATGCCGAGCGCGCCGACGCAGAAGATCGGCAAGAAGATCGCCTGCGTCGGGGCCGGCCCCGCCGCCATGACGGTGGCCCGCGACCTCGCCCCCCTCGGCTACAGCGTCACCGTCTATGACGGCGACGCCAAGGCCGGCGGGATGATCCGCAGCCAGATCCCGCGCTTCCGCCTGCCGGAAAGCGTGATCGACGAAGAGATGGGCTTCATCACCGACCTCGGTCTGGAGATGCGGCTCGGCGAGCGGATCGAGAGCCTGGGCGCGCTGCTCAAGGAAGATTACGACGCGATCTTCGTCGGCACCGGCGCCCCGCGCGGCCGCGATCTGGATGTCCCGGGCCGGCAGGAAGCCGCCGCCAACATCCACATCGGCATCGACTGGCTCTCCAGCGTCTCGTTCGGTCACATCGACCAGATCGGCAAGCGCGTCATCGTGCTTGGCGGCGGCAATACGGCCATGGACTGCTGCCGCACCTCGCGCCGCCTCGGCGGCGAGGACGTGAAGGTCATCGTCCGGTCCGGCTTCGCAGAGATGAAGGCCTCGCCCTGGGAGAAGGAAGACGCCCAGCACGAGGGCATCCCGATCCACGACTTCCTCGTCCCCAAGGCCTTTACCCACGAAAACGGCAAGCTGACCGGCGTGACCTTCGAGAAGGTCGGTGCGGTCTATGACGAGAAGGGCCGGCGCTCGCTGAAGCCGACGGGTGACCCCGACCAGCATTTCGAATGCGACGACGTCCTGGTGGCCATCGGCCAGGAGAACAGCTTCCCCTGGATCGAACGCGACATCGGCCTGACCTTCGACGAATGGGGCATGCCGGTCGTCGACGAGGCGACTTTCCAGTCCAGCCTGCCGAACGTCTTCTTCGGCGGCGATGCTGCGTTCGGGCCGAAGAACATCATCTGGGCCGTGGCCCACGGCCATGACGCGGCGATCTCGATCGACCATTTCTGCCGCGGTACGGACCTGCGCCTGCGACCGCCGCCTGGCGTGCTCGTCTCCTCGCAGAAGATGGGCATCCACGAGTGGAGCTACGACAACGACGTCTCCCCCGAGGACCGTCAGAAGGTGCCGCTGCTGCCGATCGCGGAGGCTCTGGCCGACGTGAAGGCCGAGGTCGAGCTGGGCTTCGATGACCCACGCTCCTGGGCCGAGACCCAGCGCTGCCTGAACTGCGACGTCCAGACGGTGTTCGCCGCGCCGCTGTGCATCGAGTGCGACGCCTGCGTCGATATCTGCCCGACGGACTGCATCACCTTCACCGTCAACGGCGAGGAAGAGGAGCTACGGCCCCGCCTCAAGGCTCCGGCGCTCAACCTGACGCAGGACCTCTACATCTCCGGATCCCTGCCCACCGGCCGGGTGCTGGTGAAGGACGAGGACGTCTGTCTCCACTGCGGCCTCTGCGCCGAGCGCTGCCCGACGGGCGCCTGGGACATGCAGAAGTTCGTCATCGAAATGACCCACGCGGGCGGGGGGTGCTCGAAATGACCCGTCAGATCCAGGCCACGAACGACTTCGTGGTCAAGTTCGCCAACGTCAACGGCTCGGGCTCGGCCTCGGCCAATGGTCTGTTCGTCAAGGCGATCCTGCGCATGGGCGTGCCGGTGGCGGCCCGTAATATCTTCCCGTCGAACATCCAGGGCCTGCCCACCTGGTACGAGATCCGCGTCAGCGGCAACGGCTGGCTCGGCCGTCGTGGCGGCGTCGACCTGATGGTCGCCATGAACCCGCAGACCTGGGACCGCGACATCGCCGAGATCGATAGCGGCGGCTACCTGTTCTACGACTCCACCAAACCGATGCCGGCCAGCAAGTTCCGTGAGGACATCACTGTCGTCGGCATCCCGCTGACCGCCCTGTGCAACGCGGCCTATGTCGAGCCGTCCAAGCGCAAGGTGCTGAAGAACATCATCTATCTCGGCGCGCTGACCTATCTGCTGGGCATCGAGCAGGACGTCGTCGAGGCGCTGCTGGCCGAAGAGTACGCCTCCAAGCCGGCCCTGATTCCGGCCAACATCGAGGCCATGAGCATCGGCTTCAACCATGCCAAGGCCAACCTGAAGCCGCTCGGGCTGCAGCTGAAGCGCGCCGACGCCGTGGGCGACCGAATCTTCGTCGACGGCAACACGGCCGCCGCCCTCGGCGCGGTCTACGGCGGTGCGACGGTCTGCGCCTGGTATCCGATCACGCCCTCGACCTCACTGGCCGAAGGCTTCATCGACTACTGCAAGAAGCTGCGCCACGACCCGGACACGAAGGAAGCGCGATACGCCATCGTCCAGGCCGAGGACGAAATCGCCTCGATCGGCATCGTCGTCGGCGCCGGCTGGAACGGCTCGCGGGCCTTCACCTGCACCTCGGGCCCCGGCGTCTCGCTGATGCAGGAGTTTATCGGTCTCAGCTACTTCGCCGAGATCCCCGCGGTGATCTTCGACGTCCAGCGCGGTGGCCCCTCGACCGGCATGCCGACCCGCACCCAGCAGTCGGACATCCTCTCGGCGGCCTACGCCAGCCACGGCGACACCAAGCACGTGCTGCTGCTGCCGGAAGGTCCGAACGAATGCTTCGAGATGGGGGCCCAGGCCTTCGACCTCGCCGACCGCCTGCAGACGATGATCTTCGTCATGCTCGACCTCGACATGGGCATGAACGAGTGGCTGATCGATCCCTTCAAGTGGGATGACAGCAAGGTCCTCGACCACGGCAAGGTCATGACGGCCGACATGCTCGAGGCCGGCGCCGACTTCGGCCGCTACAAGGACGTCGACGGTGACGGGATTCCCTGGCGCACGCTGCCGGCGACCCACCCATCGAAGGGTGCCTACTTCACCCGCGGCACCTCGCGCGACCCCTACGCCCGCTACAGCGAGGAGGGCGCCGTCTATGTCGACAACATGGAACGGCTGCTGCGCAAGTTCGAGACGGCCAAGTCGCTCGTGCCGGCCCCGGTCCTGAAGAAGGCCTCGAAGCAGACCGCCTACGGCGTGATCTACTATGGCTCGACCTCGCCGGCGATGGACGAGGCTCTGGCCGGGCTCGAGGCGCGCGGCCTGGCAGTCGACGCAATACGGGTGCGCGCCTTCCCGTTCCCGGGCGAGGTGTTCGACTTCATCGCCGGCCACGAGCTGGTGTTCGTCGTCGAACAGAACCGCGACGCCCAGCTTCGCTCGCTGCTGATCAACGAAGGCGGCGTCGATCCGGCGCGGCTGGTGAAGGTTCTCAATTACGACGGCTCGCCGATCACGGCCCGCTTCATCCAGGCCGAACTGGCCAGGGGTATGGGCGCAGTCGATGTGAACGCCGCCGGGGAGATGGCCCAATGACCTACATCGTCAAGCCGCAGTTCCATCACCCGTCCCTGTCGACCAACAAGCTGGGCTTCACGCGGCGCGACTACGAGGGCCGGGTCTCCACCCTCTGCGCCGGCTGCGGCCACGACTCGATCAGCGCCGCCATCGTCCAGGCCTGTTTCGAGATCGACCTGGAGCCGCACCGCCTGGCCAAGCTGTCGGGCATCGGCTGTTCGTCCAAGACGCCGGACTATTTCCTCAGCGCCAGCCACGGCTTCAATACCGTCCACGGTCGGATGCCGTCGGTGCTGACGGGCGCCAACCTGGCCAATCGCGAGCTGATCTACCTTGGCGTCTCCGGCGACGGCGACAGCGCCTCGATCGGCCTTGGCCAGTTCGCCCACGCCATGCGGCGCGGGGTCAACATGGCCTACATCGTCGAGAACAACGGCGTGTACGGCCTGACCAAGGGCCAGTTCTCTGCCACCGCCGACAAGGGCAGCAAGTCCAAAAAGGGCGTCGTCAACTCCGACAGCGGCATCGACCTCGTTGCGCTTGCTCTGCAGCTGGGCGCGACCTTCGTCGGCCGCAGCTTCTCGGGCGACAAGGACCAGCTTGTGCCGTTGATCAAGGCGGCCCTGACCCACAAGGGCGCGGCCTTCATCGACGTGCTGAGCCCCTGCATCGCCTTCAACAACCACAAGGGCTCGACCAAGAGCTTCGACTGGGTGCGCGAGCACAACGAGGCGGTCAACAAGCTCGACGTCCTGCTCGGCCGGGCGCCGATCACTACGTCCTACGAGCCGGGATCGCTGGTCGAGGTGGCCCAGCATGACGGCTCGACGCTGCTGCTGCGCAAGGTGGCCTCGGACTACGACGCCACCGACCGGGTCAAGGCGATGTCCTATCTGCAGGAGCGCCAGGCCGTCGGCGAGATCGTGACCGGCCTGCTCTATGTCGACCCGGAGGCCGAGGACCTGCACGATGCCCTCAACACCGTGCATCGCCCGCTGAACGCGCTGTCGAACAGCGAACTCACGCCGGGCTCCAGCGCGCTGGAAAAGATCAACGCGGCCTTGCGCTAACCTCGTCCAAGCGGAAGACCTAGACCAGCTCCGCCACCAGCTCGTTGATGTCCACCGAGCAGAAGGCGATCGAGCTGTCGGCGACGCCGTAGGGGATCAGCAGCCGCCGGCCGATGGCCAACGCCCCGCAGGTGTAGACCACGTTCGGCACATAGCCCTCGCGGTTCTCGTCCGACGGCGAGATCAGCGGCGCGGTCATCCGGCCCAGCACTTTGGTCGGATGCTCCTTGTCGAGCAGCACCGCGCCGATCGAGTATTTGCGCATGGCCCCGACGCCGTGGGTCAGCAGCAGCCAGCCCTCATCAATCTCGATCGGCGAGCCGCAGTTGCCCATCTGGACCAGTTCCCAGGGAAAGCGCGGGGAGATGATCTTCTCGCCGCCGTTCCACTCCAGCAGGTCGTCGGAGCGCAGGAACCAGATGTTCTCGCCGTCCTGCCGACCGATCATGGCGTACTGGCCGCCGATCTTGCGAGGAAACAGGGCCATCCCCTTGTTGCGCGCCGCTGAGCCGCGCATCGGCATCAGCTCGAATGTCCGGAAGTCGCGCGTGACCAGCATCTCCGAGGCGATCGCCGTGCCGCTGTAGGCCGTATAGGTGCCGTACCAGACAGGGGCGCCGCCTTCGTCGGTGAACCGGACCAGTCTCAGGTCCTCAAGACCGTTCCGCTGCGCCTGGGTGAAGGGAAAGATCACTGTACCGGACAGCGAAGCCTCGTCGTAGCGGGTCGCGCAGATCGGGCCTTCGGGAATGCCCTCGGGCGGCGGATTGCAGGCGTGGGCCGCCATGGCCACGCGCGGCTCCGCCAGCAGCTGGATTCCGCCATCAGGGGTCACGATCCCTTCGCGGAAGGCTATCGAGGAGATGTGCCCCTCGCCGACGGCCCGCATCGACAGCACGATCCGCACTGCGCCGCCGATCAGACCCGACTGGTCCGGATGAGGCGTGATGCTCGGATTGGTCAGGGCGGCGCTGGCGTAGCTGTACTCATGGCAGAAGTAGGCCCCGATCAACGCCTTCCGCGTTTCGCGCAGGCCGGGCTTCAGGCCCAGCAGGGCCTTGATCTGCCCGTACCGCTCCAGATGGACGCCGCGCGTCTGCCAGTGCCGGTCGCCGAAATCCCGGTTCACCAGCGCCAGTTCGGCCTCACAGGTCCGCATGTCCATCGCCAGCACGGCGTCGACGATGCGGCGCGGCCGGGAGACCGCGCCCGGCGCTAGCGGTCCGGACTCTGGAGCGATGTGGAACGGGCGGATAACGACCCGCGCCGGGTTGGGGGGGAGTCGAAGGTCGCTGTGGAGGAGGTTGGGCATCGTTCAGCAGGCTGGCCTTCTGTTTGGGCTTTGGCGGCGGGGCGGGGGCCCGGCCGGGCGACAGTCTCAAGCGCCAGCATGGCGCAGGCGGCCAGCTGGAAGGACAGAACCGACTCCGCCCCCCGATTGAGGTTGGGTCCTGTCGGGGTCAGGCCGTCGTAACAGTCGCCCGTGAGCGGATCGCCGAGCGGTACGCCGAGGTCATTTCTGCCGAGGAACCAGTCGAACGCCCGCCGCGCTTCGCTCACCCAGCGGGAATCCCCGCTCGCTGCAAAGGCCGCCGCGCAGGCGTCGACCGTGGCGGCCGCCTCGAGGGGCTGCTGGTCGAACGGCGCCTCGACGGTGAACGGCTTGCCGAAATTGGCCGTGCCGACGGCGCGGAAGACGCCGTTGACCCCCGTCTGCATGGCGCACAGCCATTCGAGGGACCGGAGACCGGCCGTGACCAGGCGCTCGTCGTCGAGAACCTGCCCCGCCCGCAGCAGGGCCTCGGGCAGACGCGCGTTGTCGTAGGTCAGGCCGTCCTCGAACCAGCACCAGTCTCCAGCCTCGCGGCCGTCCAGCACGCCGGCCAGGCCGCCTGCCAGCCGTTCCAGCAACTCTCGCTCGCGGCCCAACGAAGGTTCCGCGCGCACCAGGCTCGCCAGCCCCAGGACGAGAAAGGCGAAGGTGCGCAGGGCGGTGAAGCTGTCGAGGTGGCCGGTGATACGCAGCGCCAGCGCCCGCGCCCACTGGCGCAGAGCTGGGGAGCCGGCCTCGGAGGCGGTGACGGCTACCGACCACCAGGCGCGGGCGACGCTGTCGTCCGACCCGACGTCCTCGAGCCAGGTCCGGTCATAGCCCATGAAATTGCGGAACCGCCCCGCACCGTCGTTCCAGGCGTGCTGGACGAAGGCGGCGTAGGTTTCGGCCAGGGCATGGGTCTCGGCCGTTTGGATCCCAACAGCCCTCAACCGGTGCATCAGCAGAAGGGCCCGGGCGTTGTCGTCGACGCAGTAGCCGTGGTTCCGGTCCGGCACGTCATGGATGCTGTGCTGGAGCATGCCCACGCTGTCGGTCATGCGGCGAACGCCGCCGAGCGCAGGACGCGGGAGAGCCTGCGGCGCGAAACTGCGCGGCTCGGCGCTGGCGGCGCGGGCCGGCGGACGCGTCGCGCGGGCGTCGCTGAAGACTTCGAGGTACCGCTCGGCGAGCCGGCTCCAGAGCGTCTCCCGCCCGGCCTCCCAGGCGCGCCGGCGCAGGGCGTTCAGACGGTCGGGGTCTTCGAGCAGGGCGACGGCCGCCGTCGCGAGGGCGTCCGGGTCATTGAAGGGGGTGAGCACGCCACGGCCATCGGCCAGTAGTTCCTGGGCATGCCAGTAGGGCGTGGAGATCACCGCCTTGCCAAGGGCCACGGCGTAGGAGAGCGTCCCCGACGTGATCTGCGCCTCGTTGAGATAGGGCGTGACATAGAGATCGGCCGCCGACAGCCAGTCGAGCAGCAGCGGCGTGTCGACGTACTGGTTGTGGAACCGGACGTGGTCGCCGACGCCCAGCCGCCGGGCCAGGTCGAACAGGCCCTCGCGATAGGCCTCGCCTTCCCGGGCGATCAGATGAGGATGGGTCGCGCCGAGGATCACATAGAGGGCGTCGGGGCGGGATTTGACGATCTCGGGCAACGCCTGGATCACCGTTTCCAGGCCCTTGCCCGGCGAGAGCAGGCCGAAGGTGAGCATCACCTCATGGCCATCGAGGCCAAGGCGGGCCTTGGGGGCCGCGGTGTCGATCAGGGGGCGGTCCGGCGCGCCGTGAGGCGTGACGACGATCTTCGACAGCGGCACATTCCAGACGTCTGCGAGAATGGTCCGGCCACGCTCCGCCATGACGATGATCCGGGCTGATCGCTTGATCAGACGATTGAAGACCCGGCGCTGGTCGGCGTCCGGGTGGGTCAGCACGGTATGAAGGGTCGTCGTCACCGGCGCCTGGACAGCATCCAGCATCAGCATCAGGTGCTCGCCGGCCGGGCCGCCGAACAGACCGAATTCGTGCTGGACACAGACCGCGTCGGGCGCGGCCTCGTTGATCAGCCGCGCGGCCTCGAGATAGTCAGCCGCGCTGTTCTGGCGAACCTGCAGCATGACGTCGCGGCCGTAGTCGTAGGCCTGACCCTCATCGGTCATGGCCACGACCTGGCAGTCGATATCCGGCGCGGCGGCCTTCAACGCCTCATGCACATCGCAGGTGAAGGTCGCGATTCCGCACCGGCGAGGCGGAAAGCTGCCGATCAGCACGACGCGTTTCACTCCGGCGGGGCCGCCGGCCGGCGTGAGGGGAGGCATGGGAACAGTCGAACGATACATGGCGGATCCCGGAGACAGCGGCCCGTCCGCCGCCCGTTCATACCGCAACGCAAAAGAGCCCCGGTTGGATGCGCCGCAGCCGCTCACGGTTGCGTGGCCGGGTTAGCTCACCAGGAGCGGGCCGGGCGCCGGCAGGCCCATCTGCGAGGCGCGTTCGACAGCGGCTTTCAGGCCGTCGGAGGAGTCGAGATCGCAGACCATCACCGCTTCCCGGTCTGCGATCACCGCCAGGTTTCGGCCGCCCACGACCACAACGGTCATGCCCTGGCCCGCACGCACCAGACATCCCTCGACGTTCTCGAGCACGACTTCGCCGGCCGCGCTGTTGCCGCTGGCGTCACGTTCGGAAGCCGCCAGAACCGCGTTCCAGGCGCCGAGATCCGACCAGGCGAAACCCGCCGGCGCGACCAGGGCGCGGTCGGTCTTTTCCATCACCGCGTAGTCGATCGAGATCTTCGGGGCCCTGTTGAACGCGCCACCCAAAGTCACCTGATGCGCCTCGTGGTCGCCCTGTTCGACGGCCAGCCGGGCGGCGTCATTGACCTCGGGAGCATGCTGCTCGAGTTCGGCGATGAAGGTGTCTGCGCGGGTGATGAACATGCCGCTGTTCCACAGATATCCGTCGCGGAGGAATTGCTCGGCGTTGGCGAGATCCGGCTTTTCGACAAAGGCCGCCACCCGGTGGATGCCGCCCAGCGCGTCACCAGGACGGATATAGCCATAGGCGGTCGATGGACCGTCCGGCTGGACGCCCAGGGTGACGATCCAGCCATCACGGGCATGCCGTTCCGCGAGGCCAACGGCTTCGGCGAAGGCGTGGCTGTCAGGAATGTGGTGGTCCGCAGCGAGGAACAGGATGACCCCTTCCGGGTCCCCGGCCGCAATCAGATGCGCTGCCGCGGCCATGGCCGGCGCGGAGTCACGGGCCTCGGGCTCCAGCACCAGCAGACCGCCGCCGCCCGCCCGCTGCAACGCCCGCCGGATGGCCGGCGCGTGCGCGCGGCCGGCGACGACCGTCACCGGCGCGGCGTCGGGCAAAGCCTGGCTGCGGTCCAGCGCCTCATCGAAGGTGGAACGCGTGCCCACCAACGGGATGAATGGCTTGGGGAAATGGGGACGCGACGCGGGCCAGAGGCGCTGGCCGGACCCGCCGCTCATGATCACGGGATAGAGCATTGGTCACCCACTCAAGCCGCCCTCACCCGGTGCGGGTGATCAGGCGAGATACATTTAAAGGTATAGTTGACGAAAAGTTCAACCATGAAGTCGCCACGCTCGCTCGCAGCCGATCGAGCGCTGTCGGCGCGGGCAGGCACTCTTCCAGCAGGGCGATCAGCGCTTCCGGCGGGCCGTCGTTGAGGAAGTGGTCGGCGCCTGGAACACGCCGGAACCGCGCCCTGGCGGTGCGGTGCGCCCCGAGGCGATCATGGAACCGCTCGGCCGTTTCAATCGGCGCGAAGTCGTCGGCGTCGCCGTGCAGGATATGCAGCGGTACCCGCACGCCATCGAGCGCCGCATGGAGATGCTCGAGCTGGGCGCGCTGGCCAGCGACCTCCCGGACGGCGTTCTTCAGGTCGCGGGGGATGAACGGCAGAAGCTTGGAGCCCCAGTCGACCAGCCATCTGGCGGTCGGTCCGGACTCGCCGAAATAGCCGGACAGCAGGACCAGACCCTTGAGCGACTTCGGCGCGGCGGCGGCCATGAGCGCGGCGATCGCGGCGCCGTAGGACTGGCCGACGAGCAGGATCTTCTGCCCCGGAGCGGCCTGCAGCAGCGGGGCGAGCGCGGCGGCCTGGACACGGATGTCGCCGACGTACTCGACCGGTTCACTTCCGGCGAACCCGGGGCGGTCGACGACGATCATCTCGCGGTCGGCGGGCAGGGCGGCCAGCAGCGGCGCCCAGTATTCGGCCCAGCTCGGCGCGCCGGTGACGACGACGATCTTCCACGGCGCCGGCTTGTCGCGTGGCGTAGTCAGGGCCGAGATGCGCCAGCCGTGGCCGCCGCCGGCCTCGATATTGATGCGGCGAACGGTGTCCTCGGCGTAGCAGACATGGATCGGCACATGCTCGAAACGACCGGCGGCGGCCGACTCGAAGCAGGCCCATCCGATTTCCAGAACGCCTTTGGGTCGCCTGCGCGCCAACGTGATCTCCACATATCCGTCTCGCCACGGCTAACGCGCGAGTGCGCCGCCGGTTCAGGATATGTGGGGACGATCGTTCAGCCAACCATGATGGCGGACATCAAACGTCCGTAATCAGGTTCGCCCTGCCTGAAGGCGCGCCGGTTGGAAAAGAACAGATTCCCCTCGGCGCAGGTGTCGCGGCCGATCCATTCAGCCTTCGCCACCCCGGCTTCGGCCAGGCGGTCGAGAACGAAGCCCGGCAGGTCGAACAACCGCTTGTCCGCCGTCTCGCCCGGGGCGAAGAACCGGGCGGATCCGGGACGGGCGGCTTCAAACCGGTCGAGGAACTCCAGCCCCACCTCGTAGGACGACTGGGCGATACAGGGACCCACAGCGGCCAGGATGCGCGACCGCTCCGCGCCCAGCGTCGTCATGGCGCTGATCGCCGCCTCGACGACGCCGTTGAGCGCACCCTGCCAGCCGGCATGGGCGCCGCCGACGATGCGGGTCTCCGGATCGACGAACAGCACGGGCGCACAGTCGGCCGTCAGGATGCCGCAGATGACGGACGCCTCGCCGGTGATGACAGCGTCGCCTTCGGGCAGCCGGCCACACCAGGGTCCGTCAGCAGCGACGGCCGTGGCCGAATGGATCTGGTAACAGGTGTTCAGGGCCTCCGGCGTCTGGCCGAACCAGTCGGCGACGCGCCGGCGGTTCTCCAGCACGTCATCGGCGTTGTCGTTCGAGCCGCGCCCGACGTTGAGGCCCCGATAGATGCCTTTCGACACGCCGCCCTGGCGGGAAAAGAAGGCGTGCTTCACACCCGGCACGGCGGCCAGCAGGCCGCTCTGCAGGGGCGCGAGGCCGCTCACGTCGAGGCCTCGAACCCCGGCGGGATCAGTTCGGCCGAGTGGATGCAGGCGACCTTGAACAACTCGCCCATCTCGTCGGGCGAGACCAGCCGGATCAGTTGCCTGTCGATGACCTCGGCACGGTCGGGACGGGCGGCCTTCAGGGCTTCGGCCCGATGCTGGATGCCCAGCATGCCGAGGAACAGGCCCTGGGCGATCGGGTCGGTCGCTTCGGCCCCGGCGGCCCGGGCCGCGTCACGCACGGTCGGGAAGTCGGCGTAGACAGTCAGGTCGGACTCACCGGGGAAGGCGAGCGGGTCGACCTTCTCGTGGGCCCGGATGGCCTGCAGGGTGTCGCCGAACTCGGGACCGCCGCGACCGTAGTCGATCAGCAGGGCCGCGCCGCCTTCCCGGGCGATCAGGGCTCCGAGCTCCGCGCCGAGGGCCTCCTGCGCGGCCGAGACTTCAAGGATCGGACTGTCGGGCGGGGGTGTCGCGCCGGTCGGGGAGGGGGCGAGGCCGAACGCCAGACCGCCGTCCTCGCCGAGGCCGACCAGCCGTTCGATCCAGCCTTCGCCGGCATGGACGAACTGCCGCGCGGGCAGGCAGTCGAGCAGCTCGTTGGCGATCAGGATCACCGGCAGGCCGTCCGGCAGATTGCCCAGGGACCCGGTCCAGCTGGGTTCCGGGGCGGCGTCGACCAGCTTCGCCTTCTGCACCGCACGCAACGGCCAGGACGTTTCGATCATCCAGACCTCGGCGGCGGCCACGAAGTCCGGCGCGAGCCGCACGGTGCGCAGCAGGTCGCTCATCAACGTGCCGTCGCCCGGGCCCATCTCGACCAGCCGGAAAGCCTCCGGCCTGCCCATGCGGGTCCAGGTCTCGACCGCCCAGACGCCCAGCAGCTCGCCGAACATCTGGCTGATCAGCGGCGCGGTGATGAAATCGCCGGCCTCACCCAGTGAGGGTCGCGTCGCGTAGTAGCCGTCCTGCGGGTCGTTCAGGCAGCGGTTCATGTATTCGGCCACGGTGATCGGGCCGGTCTGCGCGATCTCGGCGCGCAGGCGTTCCATCAAGCGCATCAGCCTTCGACCTGCTCCGCCGTGGCGGCTTGCACCGGGGCAGGCTGGGACAGCGATCGCCAGATCAGCCACAGGCCGAACAGCAACATCGGAATCGACAGCAGGGTCCCCATGGTGATCACGTCGCGCAGGAACGGCAGCATCTGGGCGTCGGGCTCCCGCACGCTCTCCAGCGAGATGCGGAACAGGCTGTAGCCGACCATGAACAGCCCGGCGACCGCGCCGCGCCGCTGCAACCACAGCAGTCGGTGGGTGGCGAAACGCAGGATCAGGAACAGCAGGAGGCCTTCCAGGGCGGCTTCATAGAGCTGACTCGGATGCCGGTACTCGATGCCGGCCTGCGGAAACTGGATGGCCCAGGGCACGCTGGTCGGGCGGCCCCACAGCTCGCCATTGATGAAGTTGGCGATGCGGCCGAAGAACAGTCCGATGGGCACGGCCGGCGCGACCAGGTCGCCCAGCTTGAACATGTCGATGCGGTTGCCGATCGAGAAAAGGATCACCGCCGTGATCACGCCCAGGAAGCCGCCGTGGAAGCTCATGCCGCCCTTCCACACCTGGAAGATTTCCAGCGGATCGTCCCAGACGAGGTTCGGTGCATAGAACAGGATGTAGCCGATCCGCCCGCCTACGATGATGCCCAGGGTGATCCACAGGATCAGGTCATCGATCTGCTCGGCGTTGGCCACCGGCGTCTGGCCGCCCCACAGGCGGGTGTTCTTGATCAGGCCGACAGCGTAACGCCAGCCCAGCAGGATGCCCGCCACATAGGCCAGCGCGTACCAGCGGATGGCCAGCGGACCGATATGGAAGATGACGGGATCGAAGTTTGGAAACTGCACGTCTCTCTCCGTGTGGGAGTCTTCTTGCCCCTGATAGCGGTGATCCCCTTCGCTTTCACCCCCGGTTTCCCATATTAGAGGGATGGGCGCGCCATTTCGCGTCCGACAGGGCCCCTATGCAGACCAAGAACCCCTTCCTCGACGAGATCGCCAAGTTCACGACGGCGGCTGCCGGTGTCGCCCAGGCCGCCAGTGAAGAGGCGAAGACGGCGTTCCGCGCCCAGGCCGACCGGATGGTCGCCGAGATGGATCTCGTGCGGCGGGACGATCTCGATGCCCTGAAAGCCGAGATCGCGGCGCTGCGCGCCGAGGTCGATGCCCTGAAAAACGTCAAATCCGCCGCCAAACCTGCCCCGAAGGCCAAACCGGCCAAGAAGGGCGAGTAGGGCTCGCGCCCGGCAAGAACCCCCCTTACGCCCGCCGCGAAGCAGTCTAGGCTCCTTGTTCAAGGACGCTGCTTCCGCCGGGCGCTTCCCCGCTCGGCCACAGGTCGGAGGGATACAGAGGCCCCATGGACACGCCCCATCCCGAAGAAGACGACGCCCTGCTGGCGCTTGATCCGCTGGAAGTCGTCGAGCATGTGCTCGCCGCCGAAAACCTGACCTTCGACCGCACCGACGACGGCGATCTCGCCTTCGCGCTGGCCGGCGACTGGAAGGACTACGAGCTGTGGTTCGCCTGGCGGCCGGAAGCCGACTGCCTTCAGCTGTGTCTGTCGATCGGCATGACCACGCCCAAGGCCAAACGCGCCTCGGCCTACGAACTGCTGTCGCTGATCAACCAGCGCGTCTGGCTCGGCCACTTCGAGGTCTGGGCGGATGACGGCGAGGTGGTCTTCCGCCACGCCCTCAGCCTGCCGGGCGGCGAGCGGCCGACCCTGGCCGCCGCGGCCTCGATGATCGATGCGGCGGTGGAGGCGGCCGACCGGTTCTATCCGGCGTTCGACTTCCTGCTGGCCGGCGCCAAGTCGCCGGACGAGGCGATGGCCGCCTGCATGTTCGAGACCGTCGGCGAGGCGTAAGCTCGCGACCATGACCGCAACGACAGTCCTTCTGCTCGGCGCTGGCCGCATGGGCGGCGCGATGATCGACGGCTGGGCCGCCGCCGGTCCCGTCGCCGCCGGCGACCTGCTGATCCGCGATCCGTATCCCGGCGCAGAGGCGAAGGCCGCTGCCGACAAGGGCGCGCGCCTCAATCCGCCCGACGACGCGCTTGCAAAGGCCCCGACCGTCATTCTGGCGGTGAAGCCGCAGATGTGGCGCGAGGTCGCCACGGCGGTTGCACCCCATCTGGCGCCTGACGCGGTGATCGTCTCGATCGCCGCTGGCGTGTCGATCACCTCGCTGGCCGAGGTGTTCGGCGACCGGCCGATCGCCCGGGTCATGCCGACCACGGCCGTGGCCATCGCCCGGGGCACGGCCAGTATCGCCGCGACGTCGGACCGCGCCCGCGCCACGGCCCACCGGCTGTTCGACACCATCGCCCGCACGGTCGATCTTGAGGACGAAGGCCTGATGCACGCGGCCACGGCGGTGTCCGGGTCCGGGCCCGCCTACCTCTACGCCTTCGTCGAGGCGCTTGAAGCAGCCGCGATCCGCGCGGGCCTTCCGGCGGATGCGGCGGCGACGCTTGCGCGATCGACGGTCGTCGGCGCGGCCGCGCTCATGGCCACCAGTGAAGCCTCCCCCGCGGACCTGCGCGCCCAGGTCACCTCGCCCGGCGGCACGACCCAGGCGGCGCTAGAGGTGCTGATGGGCGAGGGCGGTTTGCGGCCCTTGCTCGACGCGGCGGTGGCGGCGGCGATCCGACGGTCGCGGGAGTTGGGGTGATCCTCCCCATCGGGGGAGGTGGCCCGAAGGGCCGGAGGGGGTCACCCGAAATCTGAGCGGACCCCCTCAGTCGTCGCTACGCGCCGACAGCTCCCCCGATGGGGAGCATCTTTCTACCCCGGCAGCCTGATCACAGCCCTCAAGCCCCCCATCGGCGACCGGTCGAGGCTTAGTTCGCCCCCGTGGCTGCGCGCGACGTCGCGGGCGATGGCGAGGCCGAGGCCCACACCTTTCTCGTTCTGGTTCCGCGACTCGT
>CAZISF010000053.1:0-19741 GCA_964541915.1 uncultured Caulobacter sp. | reverse complement strand
CTATATCCCGGCGCCTAGAACAGTCCCATAAGAACGACAGTTCCTCTGTACAGAACAAGGACGCGTCTCCGCCGCGAAGTTCTTCCTTCGCGCGTCCGCCTACGCCTCCCACGAGCGGCAAGCACAACGGATCCTCGAGCCAACGCCATAGCGACGGCACGTCCAGCGCCATTTGCTCTCCGGAGGGAGCAAGCGGCTTGGGTGGCGCTCAATCCGCACCCTCCGCGGCGTCGGAAATGGTGCGCCAGGAGCTCAGGGCCGCCGTCCAGGTCTGTCCGAGACTGGCCGCGCTGGTGGGGGATCATATCCTCGCCGAGCCCGCCAGCGCGGGGCCTGCCGATGTCGCCCGGATCGCCGCAGCGGCGGAAACCTGGCTTCCTGAAATCGAACGCAACAACGCCCTGTCGGTCGGCTGGGGCTGGGCCCGCCACGGGCCTCGCGTGATCGCGATGCTGGCCATCGCGCTGGAAGACCCGGCCATCCAGAGCCCTTGCAAATACTTCGGCTGGATGGTCACCCGAACCGCCCAGGGCGCGCCCGATCTGCGCTTGAACCTTGCCCGGATCATGCGGGTGAAGGGGGAAATCCCGCCGCCTGAAGTCGCCCCGCCCGTGGCCCTGATGGCCGCGCCGGGGACCGACGATCCGACCTGGCAGGCTATCGCTACTGCGCTTCGCGCCATCGTGCGCGAGGGCGCCTACGGCAGCTGGTTCGGAAAGGTCGGCTTCCACGGGATCGAGAACGGGCTCTTGACCCTATCGACGCCGAGCGGGATCGCCGCGGATCGCATCAAACGGGACTACGTGACGGCCATCCTGCAGGCGGCCGAGGTTGCCGAGGTGTTCGTCGAGCGGGTCCTGGTCACCCTGCGCAAGGATCATCGATGATCGATTTCAATTCATCGTGCTTCCGCCTCGTATGGCCCGTGGGCTATAGACAGTTCGCTAATATATAGCCTATAGGTTGTTTTATTGTTCGTTCGAAATAGCCCCCAGGGTATATTGTGGACCGTCGTAAATCTTCCGCTGAGGCCCGTCGCTCGCTCGACCGCGTGCTGGCGCCCTATCGGACGCTCAATTCCACGCGGCCGGCGCGAGGCTGGATCCGGGCAATTCGCGACGCCTTCGGCATGACCGCCGAACAGCTTGGCGGCCGTTTGGGGGTTTCCCAGCCGACCGTCCAGAAGCTCGAACGGTCTGAACAGGAAGGCACGATCCAGTTAAGCAGCCTGCGCCGTGTGGCCGAGGCCCTGAACTGCGAGCTGGTCTACACCTTCGTGCCCCGTGAGCCGCTGGAACGGACCTATGAGACTGCGGCCCGCGAGGTCGCTCGTCGAGAGCTTGCCGCGATCAGCCATTCCATGGCGCTAGAGGACCAGTCGGTGAACGACGCCGACGAGGATGATCGCCTGCGGCGCTTCATCGAGGACGAGCTCGATCCCCGTGAAGTCTGGGCGAGCCGGCCTTGACCGACGAAGATCTGCACGGCGGCGATGACGCCGCCACCAACCTCACGCCAGAGGAGCGGGTTGGGCTGATCCCGACCTGGATCGTCACCCGCGACGATCTCAACCGGGCGGAGCGGGCTAATATCGCCGCCGGCCTGCGCTGGGCGCGCCGGGGCCGGTTCGACGTGTTCGACGCAGACAGCCTCTTCACCTTGCACCGGCGGATGTTCGGCGGCGTCTGGCGCTGGGCCGGCAAGCCGCGCGAGTCCGAGAAGAACATCGGCGTGGCCGACTGGTGGAAGGTCCGCGAGTATCTGCAGGTGCTGACCGGCGATGTCGCCGCCCAGGTCGAGGCCGGAACGCGGCCACCTGATGAGATCGCGGTCGATTTTCACCACCGGATGGTGTCGATCCACGTATTTCCGAACGGCAATGGGCGCCATGCGCGTCTGTCGGCCGACCTATTGGCCGAGCGGGCCGCGAGGCGTTTACGTGGGGCCGGGCCGACCTGACCGACCCGGGCGCGACCCGGGCCGCTTATATCGCCGCCATCAAGGCCGCCGATGGGTTTGACCTTGGGCCGCTGGCGGCCTTCGCGCGATCCTAGTGGATAGAATGTGACGCTTGGTACCCGCCCAAGGTCATTCCCACGGTTCTTGGAGGAGCGACCGCCCCGCCCGTCAGAAGACGTTCCGAACGTCGCAGGAGGGTGGTCAGCAGACATTGTGGCTGTCGCCGCCAGATGGCTGCCAGGCGCCAGGAGCAGACACCTGCACCTTTGTGAAAACCAGACTCTCTGGCCCCGACAAGCGGCCGATCGACCAGAATGACCTCCTTCGGTTGAAACTCAAAAGCCTCGGTCTGGCACACGTCGCCTCCGAGGGCCGTCCACACCATCATTGTCGGAAGCCATACCGACCGTTCGTTGACTGACGCCACCCTGCAGCAGAACCGCCTAGATCACGAACGGCGCTCAGAACGCCCACCCCTTGTCAGACACCAAACCGCGAACCACGACGGCCCTTCCAAAGCGCAGCCTTGATTCAGCGATCACCTGATCTGGGAACCACCTAGACAATAGACCCCGGCATGGTTGGTTCATTGAAGCGAGGGAAGGCCAGCACGAAGCTCTGATTGAACCTGACCAAACCGTATAGTTCCGGACACGCATTGGGCAGCGCGTCGGGGAGAGTGTCAGGTCGGCCCAGCAGGGGCTGCGGACCGGGCCGCCCATGTCCAAGTTGCTGACCTTTTCCTGGGCTGACGACCAGTTGCTGTCCGATGACGGAAGCCGTCAGGGACTTGAGCGATGGTTGATCTGGATAGTCCTGACCCTGACCTTGGCCCGGCTCGCGGTCGCCGCCGTCACGCCGCTGGCGTTCGACGAAGCCCTTTACTGGTCTTATTCGAAGCACCTCGCGGCCGGGTATATGGATCATCCGTTCCTCAACCCGCTGCTGATTCGACTGGGATGCGACCTGTTCGGCGACACGCCGCTAGGGGTCAGGTTTTTCGCCCTTCTGCTATCACTCCCGGCAAGCTGGGCAGTGTGGGCTGCGGCCATGAGCCTGTTCGCGGACCGGCGGCTGGCTGCGGTGGCGGCGCTGCTGTTCAACCTTACGGTCGTGATGAGCATCGGTGCGATGGCCGCGACCTCCGACCAGGTGGTGGTGGCGACGAGCAGCTTCTTGTTGCTGGCCCTGGCCAAGGTGCACGGAACCGGCCGCGGGTCCTGGTGGCTTGGCGTCGGCGGCGCGTTCGGCCTTGGGATGTGCGCCAAATACACAACGCTGTTTTTCTCGATCGGCATCCTGATCTGGCTGGTCGCGGTTCCGGAGCAGCGCCGGTGGCTGCGCAGCCCCTGGCCGTGGCTGGGGGCCTGTTGGCTCTGGCCGTGTTCTCGCCAGTGCTCCTGTGGAACGCTGACCATGGCTGGGCCTCGATCATCTATCAGTCAGGCCGACTGTCGGCGCACCGATGGACGTTGAAGTACGAAGGCGAACTGATCGGCGCCATGATCGGCCTGGCGACGCCGTCCGTTTTCATTCTCGGGCTCATCGGGCTGTTCTGGCGCGACGAAGCTGGCATGGCGACCCGTTCGGCGCGCGTGTTGATCGCCGGACTGGTGGCCCCGCTTCTGGCCTACTTCATCTGGCATGCCTTGCACGAACGTGTGCAAGGCAACTGGATCGAACCCGTCTATCCCGCCTTAGCCATCGCTGCGGCCTTTGCCGTCCGTCGGTTCGGTGATCGCCCCGGTGCCCTCGGCAGGTGGACCCGCTGGTCCTGGCGCCTCGCGGGGCCCGTGGGCCTGACGCTGGCCGGCTTCGCCTATCTGGCCGCCGCCACACCCCTGATCCCGCTCAAAAATCATGACCCTCGCGTCCGCGTCCTGGCGATCGGCTGGCCCAGTGTCGGGCGGCAGCTTGATGCCGTGAGGCAACAAACCGGAGCCAGGGTCATCCTGGCCACCGACTACACGCTGACGGGCTGGTCGCGCTTCTACCTGCCGTCGAAAACGCCTGTGGTTCAGATCAACCAGCGGATGCGTTGGATCAATGAGCCGGCTCCGGACCCCGCCCTGCTGGCCGGGCCAGCCCTTTATGTGTGCCGTGATGGCTGTCCGCAGTTGGGCGACCTCCGCACCCGATATCGGACGGTAACTCTGGTCGCGGCTCTGCTTCGCAGCAGCCACGGAAAAATCCTCTCCCACTATCCCGTGTACCAGCTAACCGGACAGGTCGCACCGGTCCTGGATTCCGAAACCATCATTCCCCGAGCTGGCGCCAAATGAACGCAATGCATTCGCTAGTTCAAACAACTGAATCAGAGCGCCCGGGATCGGACATCCTCGTCGCGGTGAGTATTGTTCTGCCGATCTACAACGAGGAACCGAACATCGGCCTACTGTTCCAGTCGCTCTTGCGGGTGCTCGACGGTATGGGCGACAGCTTTGAAGTTCTGGCCGTCAATGACGGGAGCCGAGACCAGTCCAGCAAGCTGTTGCATGCTGCGGCCCGGTCGCGGCCCGAAATCCGGGTGATCGATTTAGCCCGAAACTACGGTCAGACAGCCGCGCTGATGGCCGGCTTTGACAATTCCTGCGGCGAGATTGTCGTCACGCTGGACGCAGACCTGCAGAACGATCCCGAGGACATTCCGGCCCTCGTCGCCAAGCTGCGGGAAGGCTTTGACGTGGTCTCCGGTCGACGGATGAACCGCCAGGACGCCGCCCTGAACCGCAAACTGCCGAGCTATCTCGCCAACCTTCTGATCTCGAAAATCTCCGGCGTCGAGCTGAAGGACTATGGTTGCACCCTGAAGGCCTATCGCCGCGAAATCATGCAGGGCGTACGCCTCTACGGCGAGATGCACCGGCTGATCCCGATCTACGCCAGCTGGATGGGCGCCCGGGTCGTCGAGTTTCCGGTCCGGCATCACCCGCGAATCTTCGGCAATTCAAACTACGGGATCGGTCGCAGCTACAAGGTACTTCTCGATCTGATGGTCGCGAAGTTCTTCGAGGACTATCTGGTGAAGCCGATCTACGTGTTCGGCGGCTTTGGTCTGGTGACGATGGCAGCCGCCTTCGGCGTTATAGGCCTGGCGATCGGCCTGAAGCTGCTTTTCGCCACGTCGCTGATCCAGACCCCGCTGCCGCTGCTGGCCGCGCTGCTGTTTCTGATCGGCTGCAGCAGCCTCCTGATGGGGCTTCTGGCCGAGATCCAGATGCGGACCTATTTCGAGTCCCAGGATCGAAAGCCCTATCATATCCGCCGCCCGGCCCGGCTGCGCTGGCCTGCCTGATGTGCGGGATTGTGGGGTTCATCGGACCAGGTGACGAGACCGATCTGGCGGCGATGATGGCCGCTCTGGCGCATCGGGGTCCGGACGGAAGCGGAGCTTGGCGAGACCCGGACCATCCGGTGTTTCTCGGCCATCAGAGGCTTGCCATCATCGATGTGGCGGACGGGGCCCAGCCGATGTGGAACGCCGAGGGTTCGATCGGCGTCGTCTTCAACGGCGAGATCTACAATCACCGTGAGCTGCGCCAGACGCTGGAGCAGCTGGGCTACCGGTTCCGCACCGACCATTCCGACACCGAAGTCCTGATCCACGGCTATAGCGCCTGGGGCGAGGACCTGCCGTCGCGACTGAACGGAATGTTCGCCTTCTGCATCCACGACCGGACGAAGCGCCGGTTGTTTCTGGCGCGCGACCGGTTCGGCGAAAAGCCGCTCTACTACGCCCGCCAGGGTCAGAACTTCCTGTTCGCCAGCGAGCTCAGCGCCATCGCCCGCCACCGCCGGTTTTCAGCGCGCCTGAAGACGCGGAGCGTGCAGAAGTTTCTCGCCCACGGCTTCCTGCCGGCGCCCAATACCATTCTGGAGGATTGTCACAAGCTGCCCGGGGGCTCGTCGATGACCGTCGAGGTGGCGACCGGCGAGATCAGGGTCCGCGACTACTGGACATTCCGACTGAAAACCGACCTGTCTTGGCTGGAGCGGCCGGAGGATGATCTGGTCGAAGAATTGCGGGGTCATCTGTTCGAGGCGGTGCGCCGGCGACTGATTTCCGACGCTCCGCTCGGGTTCTTCCTGTCCGGCGGGGTCGACTCGAGCGCCGTTGTGGCCGCCGCGTCGCGGTTTCTGCCGCCCGATCGGATCAGCACCTTCACACTGGGGTTTTCCGAACCGAGCTTTGACGAATCAGAGCCTGCCAGACGTGTCGCCGAAGCCTTCGGGACGCGGCATCATGTCGAGACCCTCGATCTGGACACCGCCAGGGACTCGGTGATGGATATCCTTGGACGGCTGGACGAGCCGTCTGGCGACGCTTCCATCCTGCCCACCGCCCTCTTGGCGAGGTTTACCCGCAAACAGGTGAAGGTGGCCCTCTCCGGGGACGGCGCGGACGAGCTGTTCGCCGGCTACGACCCGTTCCGCGCCCTGGCGCCGGCCCGATTGTACGGGGCCTGCGTCCCGCGCCCGCTGCATGCGATCCTGCGCGGTGCGGTCGGTCGATTGCCGGTGTCCAACGCCAACATGAGCCTGGATTTCAAACTGAGGCGTACGCTGGCCGGCCTGAGCTATCCGCCCGCCCTGTGGAATCCGGTCTGGCTCGGGCCTGTCGATCCGCGCTTCATGACCGAACTGTTCGAAGAGCCCCTGGCGCCCGAGGAGCTCTATTCGGAGGCGATTGATGCCTGGAACCGGTCCGACTCGTCGTCGCTAGTCGATCGTAGCCTCGAGTTCTACACCCGCTTCTACCTGCCCGACGGAATCCTCAACAAGGTAGATCGGGCGACGATGATGTCGTCGCTGGAGTCCCGGGCGGTGTTTCTCGACAACGACCTTGTCGACTTCTGCCAGAAGCTGCCGCGCCAGTTCAAACTGCGCGGCGGACAGCGGAAGTATCTGCTCAAGAAGGCGCTTACAAGACTGGTTCCTGACGAGATCCTGTCGCGTCCGAAGAAGGGCTTTGGCGCGCCGACGGCGAAATGGTTGCGGACCCTGCCGACCGTCCCGCCGTTCGAACCCATCGCCGGCGTATGTTTGGCGCCGGTCGAGAAGGCCTGGCGCGACCATCGACGAGGCGCTGCCGACCACCGGCTGTTTTTGTGGAGCTGGCTGTCGCTGCAGAGCTTTGACGGGAGTGGACAGACCGCGGACCCCGTCGCCGCCGCAGATCCGCCGCCGACGGTCGGCATCGAGACACGTCGCGTCGCGGCGGTGGGCTGAATGGTCTCCTTCCTGCAACGCTATGAGCGGGTGTGGCGCTTTCTGGTCGTCGGCGGCCTCATGACGCTGCTCTATTCGGGCCTGACCGCCTGCCTGATCCTCAGCCGCCTTGTCGAAGATCGCACACTGGCCAGCCTCTGCGCGTCGCTCGCCACAATTCCCCTGTCATTTCTGGTCCATCGTCGGGTGACATACCGCGATACGCGCTACCAACGCTCCCAGTGGCTGCGGTTCGGGCTCATCGCTTTGACCAATCTGGCCATCAATATGGGCGTGATGAAGGGTTCGGAGGCACTGGGGTGGCCCTTCTGGTCGGCCCTGGCGGTCGGCTGGGTGCTGGTCCCGGGCGTCAACTACCTGTTGAACGCCATCTGGGTCTTCCAAACCCGTACACTGCTGTCCCTTGACAGGTCGAAGCCCTAGGGATCGAGCCGGCGCGCCGTCCGACGAGCTGGACCAGCGCCGCCTAGCGCCAGGAACAGGATCGGTAGCAGCAGAAGCACCAGCGGGGCGCCGGCAATCAGGCCGCTGATGATGGCGATGGCCAGCGGTTGCTGCATCTCCGAGCCGCGACCGATGCCGAAAGCCAGCGGGGCCAGCGCCAGGATGGCGATCAGCGACGACATCAGGATGGGCCGCAGTCGGGCGTGACCGGCGGCGACCAGGGCACGGCTGTCCGAACGGGCGGTCAGGTCCAGCTCGGCGAAATAGAAGATCGCCAGCTCGCCGACGATGCCAATGACCATGGTCAAGCCCATCATGGCGGAGATGTCGAGTTCCGTGCCGGTTAGCCACAGACCGACGAATACCGCCGAGGCCGAAAGCAGGACCACTGTCATCACGCTGACCACAGCGGCGATGTTTTCCAGCAGGTAGAGCATCAGCAGGGCGGCCAGCAGAACCGCCGCCGCGAACACCACCGCCAGTCCCTGGAACGACTTCTGTTGCTCGGCATAGAGGCCGCCGTAGTCGACCCGCACCGTAGACGGGAGGTTGAGGTCGGCGACGCTCTTGCGGACGTCGCGCATCGCCGAGCCCATGTCCCTTCCTTCTAGGCGCGCGGTGACGGCGATGAACGGCTGAAGGTTTTCGCGAGTGATCTGGGCCTGCCCCTGGACCACCTCGACGCGGGCGATGCGCGCGAGCGGCACGTCGTGGCCGTCGGGCGCGCGCAAGCGCAGACGGCCCAGCGCCTCTACCCGGCCTCGGGCGTCAAGCGGCGTCCAGACGCGGATGTCGACCTGCTTGTCGCCCTCCCGCACCTCGCCGGTGACCGAGCCGCCGACGAGCGTCTCCAACTGGCGGGTGACGGCCTCGGGATCCAGCCCTTCGAGAGAGGCCGCGACACGGTCGGTGCGGATCACGACCGCGTCGCCGGCCAGACGCAGGCCGTCCTTCACCTCGACCAGGCCTGCCGTCTTCTCCAGGCGGCCGGCCACCTGACCCGCCGCATCGCGCAGGGCCTGCGGGTCCTGACCGAACAGCTTGACCTCAATGGGCTGGGGCACGGCGGTCAGGTCGCCGATCAGGTCTTCCATCAGCTGGACCGTCTCGATCTCCAGCCCCGGCACGTTCGCCTCCAGCCGCGAGCGGACATCCGACATGACCGCCTCGATGTTGCGGTGTCGGTCAGCCTTCAATTTGATGAAGAAGTCGCCTTCATCGGCCTCGGTGATGCCGCCGCCGAGCTGGACGCCGGTCCGGCGGGAGTAGCTCTCGACCTCGGGTACAGCCTGAATAATGGCCTCGGCCTGCCGCAGTAGTCGGTCCGTCTCGGTCAGGGATGTTCCCGGCGGGGCGAGATAGTCGAGCACGAAGCCGCCCTCGTCCATGCGCGGCATGAACCCGGTCTGGACGCGCGTATAGGCCAAGCCGCCGGCGAAAATAAGGAGCCCGACGACGACCATCGCCACCAGCCCCGGCCGCGCCAGACTTCGTTCCAGCAGGGCTCCGTAGCGCGCCGACAGCCTCGCCAGGGGGCCGCCCGTCCGCTCGGCGCGGTCGACCTCTTCGTCGGTGACCCAGCGCTCCGCCAGAAGCGGCGCGATGAACACGGCCAGCAGCAGCGACAGGATCAACGCGGCCGACATTGTCAGGGCCAGCGCCCGGAAGAACCCGCCGGTCACGCCATCGAGAAAGGCCAGCGGGGCAAACACGACTACGGTCGCAAAGGTCGAGCCCATAAGCGGCCGGACCATCTCCGCCGCACCTTCCAGCGCGCCGGCGCCTTCTGCCTCGCCGCGTCGCCGTTCCTGCAGACGACGCATGACGTGTTCGAGCATAACCACCACGTCATCGACGACGAGGCCCACGGCCGCCGCCATGCCGCCCAGGGTCATGATGTTGAAGGTCATCCCCAGCAGGGTGAGCAACAGCGCCGTCGCCGCCAACGTGGCCGGCAGGAGCAGGGCGACGATCAGCGTCAGGCGCAGACTGCGCAGAAACAGGAACACCACCGCGCCAGCCAGCAGGGCGCCGATCAGGATCGCGTCACGCACACTGGCGGCAGCGGCCGTCACGAGCTCCGACTGATCGTAGTAGGGCGTCACGGTTATGCCGGGCGGCATCTGGGCGCGCAGCGCCTGCACCCGCGCCTTGACCGCCTTGACCAGCGCCACGCTGTTGGCGCCCGGCGTCTGGCGGATGTTCACCAGCACCGCGTCCTGACCCTGGGCGGTGACGCGGGTCCATTGCGGCGCCTGGGCCACCCGCACCTCGGCGACGGCGGACAGGGGCACGACGCCGCCGGCGCCGCTCTTGATGATCGTCCGGCCAATGTCCTGGGCATCGACAATGCGGTTCTCGGCCAGCACCAGGTACAGCCGGTGCCGGTCTTCGAGACGACCGACGGCGACCACCAGATTGTTGGCCGACAGCGTCCGGGCGAGGTCTTCGACCGACAGGTCCAGCGCCTGCAGCCGGGCGGGATCGGCCAGCACCTGATATTCCTTCCGCGCTCCGCCGAGGACTTCGACGTTGGCGATTCCGGGAACCGAGGCGATCACTGGCCGCATCTCGAGCTCGGCGAAGTCATGCAGCGCGACAGGGCCGACGGTCTTCGAGGTAAGGGACAAGCCGAGGACCGGGAAAATGGTCGGATCCATCCGGCGAACCTCGAACCGGGCGCCCGGCGGCAGGTCCGGCAGAACGGCGTTGACCGCAGACTCGGCCTGCAGGGTCGCGGCGATCATGTCCGCCCCCCAGTTGAACGTGACCGAGACTTCCGCCGTGCCGCGCGTGCTGGTCGATCTCAGACCGACGACGCCGGGAACACCGCGCAGCGCCTGCTCCAGCGGGCGGGTGACCTGGGCAGCCATCTCGTCGGCCGGCCGATCGCCGGCGTCGATGGAGACCACGACGCGGGGAAAGTCGATGCGCGGAAACAGGCTGACCGGTAGCCGCGTCGCCGCCAGTACGCCCGCCAGCGTCAGCAGGACGAAGGCGGCGACAATCGACCGCGTATGGGTGCGGAGCCAGCCGATCATCCGGGGACTTTCGCTGCGGCCGGGCCTTCCCGCAGAGCCATGTCCGGCTCAAGAGCCGCGCCGCCTTCGACGACTACCCGGTCGCCGGGTGTCACGCCGGTGAGGATTTGAACGCGCGCGCCATCGTCGATGCCGAGGGTGACGGGCCGGCGCTGCGCCTTGCCGCCGACAGAGACAAAAACGAACGGCTGGTCGCCATCATAGAGCAGGGCGTCGCGGGGCAGGGTCACGCCATCGGCGCGGCGGCCGGCCACGACATCGCCCTTCACGGACTCACCGGGCAGGAAGCCGGTCTGGCCGGGCAGCGCCACGAGCACACCCGCCAGCCGGGTCGAAGGGTCAACACGGCGGTCTACCGACAGCACCCGGCCCTCGAAGGGCCGTCCGCCGGGGGTCAATCCCGAGAGATGGGCCGTCATGCCCGGTGCGATACGGGCGGCCTGTCGGGGTTCCAGCCCGAGCCTCGCACGCAGCGAACCCAGTCCGCCGACACGGGCGACCGGCCCGCCAAGAGGGACGACGTCGCCAACATTCACCGGCAGGGCGTCGAGCACGCCGGACCGTCCCGCGCGCAGAACCACAAGCCCGCCGCCCGCCTGGGCGCGCAAGCTGCGGCTGGTCTCGGACGCCGTTGCGGCGGCGGCGCGGGCCGCGATGACCTCGTTGTCCGCCGCCAGACCATCAGCCTTCAGCCGTTCGAGCCGGCGGTACTCGGCCTCGGCCGTCACGGCGTCGCGGGCCGCCCGGTCCAGCTCGACGCGCGCGGCCGGGGTGGCCTGCAGGGTCGCGATCACGGTTCCCGGGCTGACGGCCTGACCGACCACGACAGACAACGCGGTTACGCGGGCCTCGACTGGCGCGGTGAGAGTCTGGCCGTCCGCCGGGTCAAACTCCACCCGTCCATAGGCGGTGACCACGTCCTCCAACGTTGCTGACGTCGCGACGGCCGTGTGCACCAATGCCGTGGGCGCTGGCGCGGTCTCCTCCGGTGACCCGGAACAACCGCCGGCGAGCAGGCCGACCAGGCCAAGCAAGAAGAAGGTTCGCATCATTTCGGCTGGTCTCCGGACGGCGCGCCGACGGCCAGATCGAGCGCGATAGTTTGTTCGGCGAGCAACTGCTCGATCACAGCCAGAGCGATTTCCTTGTCGGTCAGGCTTTGCCGCGCGGTCTCGGCCACGCTCCAGGCGAGGTCTCCCCTGGCGGCGGCGGCCTCGATCCTCGCGACCGATTTGCGCAGAGGCGCCACCTGGGCCAGCAGGTCCTGGCGTTGCCGGCCGCCCAACGCCAGGCCGCTGATCAATGCGGCGATATCAGCCCGTGTTTCCGACAGACGAAGATCATACTCGGCGCGAAGCTGTTCGCGGGTCGCCTGTTCAATGGCCACCGTCCCTCGATTGCGGTTCCAGAGCGGCAGGGTCAGCCCGACGGACGGCCCGATCGTTCGCACATTGCCCGTATCGCGCGCGACGGTGAGGGTCAGGTCCAGCTTTGGATACTGTTCCAACAGCGCCTGGCGCAGCCGGGCGTCCTGGCTGTCGTGGCCGGCGCGCAGGGCGGCGAGATCGAACCGGCGGTCCCGCGCGAGGGCGAACAGGGCTTCCAGAGTCGCGGCCGGCGCCTCTGTGACAGATGTCGTGGCAATCTCCAGCCTTACCATCGGATCGAGGCCGAGCAGGCGATTGAGATCCAGGCGTGCGCCGGCGAGGTCGCGTTCGGCCCCGTGCTCACGCTCGGCCGCGTCGGCGGCGGCCAGACGGCGAGCTTCCAGATCGTCCTGCTTCAGGTCCCCGCGCGAGGTGGCGGCCAGGGTTCGCGTCAGCATGTCGTCAGAGGAAGCGCGCGCCCGGGCGGCTAGATCGTACTGACGCTGCAGGCCGAGAATGCGCACGGCGAGCAGACGCGCCTGACCGGCCGTCATCCATTCCCGCCAGGCGATGTCGAGACGCACCTGTTCGGCGGCACCGGCCGCCTCAGCGCGCATTGGACCCCGCAGATAGAGCGACGAGGTGTCAAAGCCGATCGCGGCCGACAGCGCCGTCAGGGTGTCGGCCCCCCCAACCGGCTTGTCGAAGCCCAGCGAGATGACCGGATCAGGCAGCAGACCGGCGGCGAACGCCTGGGCCTTCGCCACCCCGGCCTTTGCCCTGGCCGCCTTCAGGTCCGGACTGGCGAGGACAGCGATCACACCCAGCGCCTCGGGCGTCAGTGGTCGCGACAGGTCCAGAGCTAGCGGCGGCAGGCGGGCGGCGCTCGCGGCGCGGGCGAGGGCGGCCGAGTCCGGAAAGGCCGAGGGCGTGGTCGGTAGCGGCGCGGGGCGATAGGCGGCACACCCGGCGAGCAGACTGCTCAACAGCACTGCGATGCCCACCGTCGCCCTAGGCGTTTTTCCAGACAGTGGGAACATCATTCGGTCGTCGCCGACGTTGAGGGAAACAGGATGCGAACCCGCAGGCCCGGCTCTAGATCCGTCAGTTCGACGGTCGCGTCATGCAGTTTCGCGATGACCGAAACGAGCGTCAGACCCAATCCGCTGCCCGGCGATGTGCGGCTCGCCTCCAGGCGATAGAAGCGGTCAAACAACCGATCCCGCTCGGCGACTGGAACGCCCGGCCCATCATCGCTGACCCACAGGACCGGCGCGCCCGCTTCATCGCCGTTCAGACCAACCCGAATTTGAGCCCCCGGCGGGCAATGCCGCAGCGCGTTGTCGACCAGGTTGACCAGCATCTGCGTCAGCAGTTCCGGGTCGCCGATCACGATCTGTGGCGAGCCACCTCCCAGCAGCAGCGTTTGGCGCCCTTCTTCGGCGGAGGGGGCGAAGGCGTCGACGACGGTTCTGGCGATCTCCGCCAGATCGGTCGCGCGAAAGCCCGCGCGCCTCGCGCCGCCCTCGATCTGGGCGATCCGCAACAGGGCGGTGAAGGTCTCCATGATCGCGTCGACATCCTGGATCGCACTCTGCAGCGCCTCTGGACCCGTGGCGCCGTTACCTCCCGCGAGGCTGGCCTCCAGCCGCTGTCGCAACCGGCTGAGCGGCGTGCGCAGATCGTGGGCGATGTCGTTGGAGACCTGTTTGAGGCTCTCCATCAGCACGCCGATCCGGTCCAGCATGCGGTTGAATGTGGCGGCCAGCCGGTCGAGATCGTCGTCCGATCCGCGAACCGGAACCCGCCGGGAGAGGTCGCCGTCGATGATCGCCTCTGCTGTACCGGAGATGGCCGAGAGCTGGCGGTGAACACCCCGGCTCAGGCCGTAGCCCGCCGCCGCGCCGAGCAGCAGCACACCGCCCAGCGCCCAGGCGAAGGCGGCCAGCACGGCATCGTTGACGGCCTCGATCCGGGCCAGATCATCGCCGGTCAGCAGGCGGTAGCCGCCGGGCAGGTCCGTCGCGAGAATCCGTAGGCGCTCCGGCTCCTCGTCAGCTTCGTGAACATTGAGCACGGACCATCCCGTCGGAACCCTGGCATTCGACAGGATGCCCGCCATCGCCTGTCCTCGTGGACCGATGAGGCCATAATCGAGCGCGCCGGGCGTATGGTCTCGCTCGCGGACAGCCTGGATCAGGCCGTCGAGGCCCTCCGTCCGGAACTCCTGCGCGAGGGCGGCGGCCTCCACGCTGAGCTGGGAGTCGAACTGATCGGCAAGCACCTTCTGGGTCATCAGGAAGATGACCGCCGCGAGGATCACGACGGAGGCCGCGAACAGGGCCGTATAGATCGCCGCGAGGCGAAGGCTGGTCGAGCGGAACATCTAGTCGGGCTCGCGCAGGCAGTAGCCGGAGCCGCGCACGGTATGGATCAGCTCCTGCGCATGCCCCCGATCGACCTTGCCCCGAAGGCGGCTGACATGGGTCTCGACGATGTTAGTGCGGGGTTCGAAGTGAAAATCCCAGACGTTTTCCAGCAGCATGGTGCGGGTCGCCACCCGGCCGGCATGCCGCATCAGGTATTCCAGCAACCGGAACTCACGCGGCTGTAGCTCGATACGGACGCCCGCTCGAGTCACGCTGCGTTTGAGCATATCCATGCGCAAGTCGGCGACCTGCAAAACGGTCGAGACGTCCTGCGTGGGCGGTCGACGGCCCAGGGCGCTGACGCGGGCGAGCAATTCGGCCATGGCGAAGGGCTTGACCAGATAGTCGTCGCCCCCGGCTTCCAGACCCTCGACCCGGTCATCAATGCCACCAAGAGCGGTTAGCAACAGCACCGGAGTCTTGACCCCGGACGCACGGATGGTCCGCAGAATGGCCAGACCGTCGATGCCGGGCAGCATCCGGTCGAGGATGATGACGTCATACGGCTCGCCGGCGGCCAGCATCAGGCCGTCACGCCCCGCAGCCGCCTGGTCGACTGTATGCCCGACCTCGGTCAAGGCGCGTGTGGCCCAGGCGGCGCCTTCCTTGTCGTCTTCCACGAGAAGCAGCTTCATCGCGGGATACTGCCTCCTCGCCGGAATCGAAGGAAGGGCGGCCGCTGTCACGGCCGCCCCCGTGTTGGCCGAAACCCCGGTCAATCGGGGTGAGCGCCTTCAGCCTGGTTCTCCAGGATCGCTCCGTTGGCGGCGTCAACACCGACTTCGTAGTCGGAGCCCTGGCTCTTGATAACGAAGGAATAGCGAAGGCCACTGCCGCCGCCTTCCTTCTCCAGTTCCTTGTCGACGAGTTGCCCGGGGCGGGCCTTCAGGGCGATGGCTGTAGCCGCGGCGAGCGACACCTTCGCCGAGCCGGCCAGTTCCTGGCCGTCGTACTTAGGCGCCTGGGCGGACGGGGCAGCATTCTGGGCGTTGCAAGCAGTGGCGCCCAGGGTCAAAGCGGACATCAAGGCGAAAGAAATAAGCGTTTTCATGAAGCTCTCCAAAAGTGCCGGCCCCGGCCATCCCAGCGGTATATTCCCAGCCGCATGACCGCTGCTCGACCAGCTTGTTACGGATCACCAACCATAGTTCAGGACGATGCGGCCGATATTCAAATCGTCGGTGTCGTCGGCCACGGCCACGAAGGCGTTCACATGGCGGGTCAGCTGGCCAGCAGCGCTCCGGCGGTGTTGGCGACCGTCGAACGATTCTTCATTCAGGATTCCCGTGACGCGCCCGACGGTCGGCGCGCCTTCTGGCGGACTGGCGCGCGGCGTCGCGGTTCCCCGTCCGGAACCAAGCCTGGCCAAGCTTGATTGCCTGTCCGCACATGACCGCCGCCCGACCCGAAGGTTACGGTTCCCCAATGTTAGAGAAACACCCGGGACGGCCCGCCGACTCAGGCGTAGGTCTGGACGCTGATGCTGCTGTTTCGAGGAAGCGCGATGTCCCGAGCCCCATCCCTTTGCGCCATGGTAGCGGCGCTGGCCCTGTCGGGCGCGGCATTCGCCGCCGACAAGCCCGCCCCGGCCTATTCGGTTGTCGCAAGGATCCCGGGACCTGATGGAGGCTGGGATCTGCTCGACGTCGCGTCGGCTGGACACCGGCTCTATGTAGCCCGCACCAGCGGCGCCATGGCGGTCGACCTCGACACCCTGGCGGTCACGCCGACCCTGCTCACGACGCAGCACGGCCATTCGGCGATGCCGATCCCCGGGACGACCCGGGTCATCTCGACAGACGGCACGGCCAACACCGCGACCCTGTTCGAGGGCGCGACCGGCGCGGTGGTCGCGACCCTGAAGGTCGGGACCAAGCCCGATGCGGTGACCTGGGACCCGACGACCCGCACGGTGTGGGTAATGAATGCCGACTCCGGCGACATCAGCGTGATCGATCCGGTCAAACTGAAGGTCATCGCCACCGTCGCAGTCGGCGGATCGCTTGAACTGGGCGCGGCGGACGGCGGCGGACGGCTCTATGTCAACATCGAGGACCAGAACGCCGTAGCGGTAATCGATACGCGCGCCCGCAAGATCCTGGCCCGCTATCCGCTGGCCGGCTGCGACGGCCCCACCGGTATCGCCTACGCTCGGGATGTGAAGCGCATCCTGTCGGCCTGCGCCAACGGCGTGGCCAAGGTCACGGCGCCGGACGGCAAGGACGTGGCGACCCTGACGATCGGCCCCCGCCCCGACGGCGCCCTCTACGACCAGGACCGCCATCTGGCGTTCGTGCCCTCAGGCGGCGACGGGACGCTGGCGGAAATCAGCCTAACAGGTACGCCACGCGTGCTGGCCATGATCCCGACGGCCCGAGGCGCACGCACGGCGACGCTCGACCCGGCCACCGGCCGCATCTACCTACCCTCGGCCGCATATCTCCCGGCCGTCGGGACCGCACGCCCACAGGCGATCCCTGGGACATTCGCAGTGCTAGTGGTGGCTCCGGCGGTGAAATAGGTATCGCGACGGAGCAGCTTGCTACCTTGCCCCGCCCTTCTTGGTCATCGTGAACGCGCGGGTTCATTCCCAGAAGCGGACCGCCAGAAGGACGGCAGTGAGTCAGGACGCGACGTTACCCAGCTTCGCTTTCAATGTCCGCAACGGGTCGACGGCGGCCGTGAACACCACGCCAGATACCGGACGTCCGGGGACGGCTCCAGCAAGCGCACGGCCGTAGTATCGGCGAGGGGTCGATCTTCCCCCTTGATTGCCTGCCGGAGAGCGGCCACTCGGCGTGGCAATTGGCCGGACAGCCGCTTGAGCAGAGCTATGAGATGGCTGCTCGGGCAGTCGCCCACAGGGAGCTCGCGGCAATCAGCCATTCGATGGCGCTCGAAGACCAGGCCCTTGATGACGCAGACCGGGATGATCGACTGCGGCGCTTCATTGCGGACGAACTGGATCCCCGAAAAGTCTGGGCTGGCCGGCCGTGACCGATCTCGCCACTTGTGAATGTAAGGATTTTCCCTTACATTCTGGTCGAGGAGTCTTTGCCATGCCGAGCATTGAGAAGGTCGCCACCATCACAGCCAAAGGTCAGACCACCATACCCAAAGCGGTCCGTCAGGCGCTCGGGGCCGACTATGGGGGCAAGATCGCCTACCGGATCGACGAGCACGGTGTGAGTCTTCACCGCGTCGAGGCGGCGGATGACCCGGCGCTGGGCGCTTTTCTGGAGTTCCTGGCGACCGATATTCGCACCCATCCGGAGCGGGTTCAGTCGATCTCGTCGGACCTGCGGGGCCGGATCGAGGCCCTGACCGCTGGATTGGAAATCGATCTCAATGCCCCCATCGATGGTGAGGTCGCGCTTTAACCGATGGTCGCCGTCCAAGGCTGGGATCTTTTCGCGCACCCTCTTCTTCTGGATCAGATCGACAAACTTGTCGCGGCGGTCGAGCGGGAGAAGGCGAAAAAGCCCAATGCTTATCAATCCGGGGCGAACGCCAAGCTGCTCGCCGCGCTGCGCCGCCTGATCTTCGAGGCCGTCCCCGAAGATCCCAGCCGCGCCGAATATCGCCAGGGCACGACCCTGGGCGCGGATAGGAAGCACTGGTTTCGCGCAAAGTTCGGCGGCGGGCGGTTTCGCCTCTTCTTCCGCTACGACTCCAAAAGCAAGATCATCGTCTACGCGTGGGTCAACGACGAGACGACCTTGCGCACCCATGGCGCCAAGACCGACGCCTATGCTGTCTTCCGGGGAATGTTGGACAAGGGCACTCCGCCGGACAGCTGGGACGCCCTGTTGAAGGCCGCCTCGAACGAGCCGGCCGTTCGGCGCCTGACAGGCGCAGGTCCTGCTCCGACCGAAGGCGGTTAGTCCTCGTCGCTGTCGGTGATCGGGCCGGCTTGAGCCTTGCCGAGCTTGGGCGCTGCTCGGTCGCCAGGGTGATCGAGCCAAAGTTGCCGAAGTCGCCGACGGGGTTCTATCGGGACACGTCGCTTGGGTGTCGGTCGGTGGATAGGATGATAGGGCCGAAATAGCCGAAATCATCGCGGCAGGCGGCGACCGCCAGGCTGACGTCGCGATAGAGTTTTGGGGCGTCGGACTTGAACTTGGCCAGCCGATATTCTCCGGCGCGTCCGGCCAGGCGCAGCCAGACGCTCCAGTCGCCGTGTTCGCTCTCGGTCAACCGGACCTCTTTGAGGGAGCCGCCACGGTCAAGATACATCGAGACATTGCGGGCCCGGATAGCCAGCTCAGGGTTCGCGCCGATGACCCAGGCTTCTTCGCTCCGGCCCTCGTCCCCCGCGATCTGATCAGTGTTCATCACGGAATGCCCCAAACTCATGATGGGCTTATCTTGCTATAAAAGCACATGGCTGTCGCCCTCCTGATCGCCGGCTGTGACGATTTTGCGCCGCCATTTCCCGGGCTATCGCCTCAATTTCAAGCCTGTGGGTTGCGATGCCGAGGGGGGAGCTTCGGTTTGGCGAGTGATTGGCCAGGATCAAGGGCTGTCTGTGGATTTGGTGGGGGAGTGCCCTCCCCCTGAGTCGCAGGCGTTGCGGCCTGCCCCTACCCCCACCAGCGGGGGATGCCCCCGCAACGCCCCCGGGGTCAGCTCCCGAGCGGCCGTCGGCCGCGGACGGAAAGGGTGGAGGCAGGCTTGGGGTGGGTGAGTTTTGGTCAGGCAGTCCCGGGAGGTCGCCATGTCCTTGAGACCCATCGTCCAGGCCCTGGGCGGCGATCTCTACGATCGCGGCCAGAGGGCGAACATCCCAGCGCCGGGCCATAGCGGCGCTGATCGTTCCGTCTCGCTGCTGCTGAAGGACGGGCGGATCATCGTCCACACCTTCGGCGATGGCGACTGGCGCGCGGTGCTCGATCACCTGCGCAGCGAGGGCCTGGTGGACGCGCACAACGCCCCGACCACCCTTAGCCAGTCGCGCCGGGCCTCGGCGGCCGGGAACGCCGGCACGACGATCGAACGCCTGAACGCCGCGCGGCGGATCTGGGAGGCGGGGAAGGCCGTAGCCAACACTCTTTCCGAACGCCACTGCCGGCTGCGGGCGATCACGCGCGCCCTGCCAGGACCGCAGGTGCTTCGCCACTGTGGCCATGCGCCGGTCTCGGCCTATGCGGCGGAGAGCCGCCATCATCGCCCCGCCCTCCTGGTGGGCGTCAGCGATGCCGCGGGCGGCTTCACCGCCGTCGCGCTGACCTATCTCGCGCCCAACGCCCATCGGGCGGCGGACCTGCGCCTG
>CAZISF010000052.1:0-19768 GCA_964541915.1 uncultured Caulobacter sp. | reverse complement strand
GACTGGGGATGTCGCAGCGGGCGCCGGGATAGCGGTTCCAGTACCAGGTGCCGCCGACGTCCTTCGCCGCCTCGACGCCCTGGACGCTGAAGCCGGCCTCGCGGAGGCGGTGGACCATGTAGAGGCCGGCGAAGCCCGCGCCGACGACCACGGCGTCGACGGTCCGGGCGGCTTCCGGAGAAGGCGCTGAGGTCATTGGTTCGTCCCTGATCCTGCGGAGGCGCGACTGACGTGGCCGGCCCCTCGTTCCGGGCCATCGTCGGCAATACCCGCTAGGGATTCAAGCGCCGCCGCAGGGTTCCCTAGCGTCCCTGAACGACAATTTTACCGACGGCCCGCGACTGAGCGGTGCTCCGTCAGACTTTCTCCCGTCGCCCGCAGGCAGAAAGGTTTCGGCGCGAACGATGAACGGCGATATGATCCGGGCAGGGCGATACTCGCCCTCGAGGTTGACGATGATTGCGCTCCTGTTGGCCCTGGCCGCCGAGCCCGCCGCCGCCGAAAGTCAGGCGGCCCTGCAATCGTGCGAGATGACTCCGAGCGGCTGGGTCTGCCACTACCAGATGCCATCCGTCACCCTGTTGGTCACACCGGATGGCAAGGCCCCCGTGACGACAACGCCGCCGGTGGTCGCGCCGCCGGCCTTGCCCGCCGTCGCACCGGCCAGCGAGGTCGAAAAGGCTGAAGCGGCGCGCCAGGCCAAGCTGATCGCCAGCTGCGCCGACGCCAACTGGCTGTCGATTTGTCTGCCGGCCGACCGCAAGGAAGCCCGGCGACTGCGTGCCGAGATGGAGGTCCGCAAAGCCTTGCGCGTAAAGGTCACGGGTCTGCTCAGCGAGAAGAAATGCGATGAGGCCGTCAAGACGGCGCTCGCCGGCGGCGACCTTCCACTCGCCCGGGAAACCCGCGACTTCTGCACCCGCTGACCAAGCGGCCGCTTTCAACCCATAGCCCAAACGAAATCGGCCGGGCGTTGGCCCGGCCGATCCGTCGTCTTGTCGCTGTCGCGACCCCTTAGGGGTGCGGAGCCGGCGCCGGCTCGCAGCGTTCGCCTTCGGCGCAGCCCGAGAAGTGGATTTCCGGCGCATCGACAGTCACGGTCGACGGGCGGACGTACACTTGCGGACGTTGCAGGTAGATCTGCGGCGCCTGGATGTGGATCGGGGGCGCGTCGACGTAGACGGGCGGGCCCTGGATGTCGATGCGGCCGGTGGCCACTTCAACCGGCGTGCCATAGACGCGGACGCCCGGCGCGCGGACGCGGATGTCGCCCCAGGAGGCCGACGGGCCGTAGAACACAACCGACCGCGTGCAGAGGCAGTCGATCGAGCTCGGCGGCGGCGGGGGCGGCGGGGGACCATAGCCACCACCGGGCGGCGGCGGCGGGGGGCCGTACGGGTTGGCGGCGAATGCGCCCCCGGCGGCGGCGGTAGCAAGCACCAGGACTACGCCTGCGATAATCTTGTTCTTCACGTCAGCACCCCTCAAACGGGTCTTCGACCCAATGTTTCCATTACCCGCCTGCGAGAACGCACGGACGAGATCCAGCCTCGGGTAACGATGATTAACCATAGGGGATCGGTCAAGCGGCCTTGGTGTGAATGCACCTGAATGGGGAATAATGATCCCGGGAAAACCCCGGAGGCGCGATCAATCCCCGAAAGCGGGGAATGATCACCGCATCCAGGGTCGACGAGCGCTGTTGTGGCTCACCTTGCGCGCGATGCCGTTTGACATGGGCGCCCCTCCCCTGACGAATGTCGCGCAAAGGGGTGGCTTCCATGGGTCTTGATCGTCGAACCGTGTTGCGGGGTATGGGAGCCGCGGGGCTGGTCGCGGGCGCCGCGCGCCCCGCCGCCGCACAGGCGCTTCGGATGCGCAAGCCCGTGTCGTCACTGAGCCGGAACGACCCCGATATCGAGGCGCTGCGTCGGGCGATCCCCGTGATGCGGAGAACCGGGGCCTGGGACGCCCAGATCGCGCTGCATGCCGACATGCGGCACCGGCACCATTCCTCCTGGCGCTTCCTGCCCTGGCACCGGCTTCAACTGGTCTGGTTCGAACGGCAGGTGGCGAAGATCAGCGGCCGGGCCAATTTCGCCCTGCCCTTCTGGGACTGGGACGACGACCGCATCCCTGATCTGTTCCTGAACGACCCCGTCTTCTCCGTGCCGGGCCGGGAGGCGCTGGCCGGCGACACCATCATCCACTTCCTGACCGAGAACGGACAGTGGCTCAACGGCCGCCTGACGGACGACTTCGGAACCTTCTTCGGCAGGCCCCGCGGTCTCAGGGACCAGACCGACGGCAATCTGGGGCGCCGCTATTTCTCCGGGTCCGCCGAATGGGGCGGCCACAACCTGATCCACGGCTTCGTGGGCGGCGACATGGGCCAGCTGGACCGGTCGCCGAACGATCCGATCTTCTGGATGCACCACGCCAACATCGATCGCATCTGGACGCTCTGGCGGGAGAAGCACGGCAGTCAGGTCTATCCCAAGGCCTGGCGCAACGAGTCGCTCGGCGGCTTCCTCGACCCCATGGGACAGCCCGTCCCCGCCGTCCTGGCGCAGACGACCGTCGATACGGCCCCGTTCGGCTATGGCTATCAGTTCGATCCGACGCCGCCGCTCGCCTTCGCGGTCGGCCCCGGCAAACCGATCCTGCGCCGCAAGTCCTACAGCTGGTCCATGCAGCAGATGGGGCCGGCGTCGGCGTTCGTCGACATTTCCGCGGCGCTCGCCAACGCAAAGGCTGAAGCCGCGACGGGCTATCTGGAAGTCATCCCCGACCCGCACGCGGCGTCGATGGTCAAGTTTTCCGCGCGGACCCGCCGCGACGGGACCGAGGTGTTCAAGGACGCGATCTTCCTCGTCCCGATGGGCGGTCACTCCATGGAGTCGCAGCGTTTCCGCATCCAGCTCGAAGACATCTGGCGCGCGCCGGACAGCGGTGGAATCCGGCTCGAGATCACCGTCGCGCCGCTGGCCGGGCGTAAATCCAGCCCCATGCCGACCACCCTCGTCGACTTCATCCTCGACGCGGACCTGGCCTTCACCGAGTAGGGATCAAGGGTAGCCGTTGTACCCCTGCGGCGTCGGGCTGTAGGGGGGCGATTCGGCGCCCGCGTAGGGGCGGGGCGTGACGGGTCGTCCGTCCTCGCAGCGAATGACCCGCCATTCGAAACGGCCTTCGCTGACGATCCTCTGCGCTGTGACGGTTCGGTAGACCGCCGGGGTCGACCAGGCCTCCTGACGCTCCGGCTGGATCAGCACCCGTACGCGAACCAGGCGGTATTCCGCGGGTACGACGCGGCTTTCGGCATGGGCCGGGCAGTCGATGATCTGCCTTGCGACCGTGCGCGTGATCGCCGGGACCTCGACCCGCACGGTGCGCGCCGGGGTTCTGAGAATTTGCCGCGAGACCAGCCCGTACTCGGCCGGCACCTCGATCAGGCACAGCACCTCGCCGGTCGGCAGGACCCGGGTCGCGTCCGGCGCCGTCGGCCGGTTCTCGATCAGCTCGCCGCGCCGCCATTCCGTATGGGCCGCGCGGATCAGCACCCGCTCGGTGACGGTGTCGTAGACCGCAGGAACCGTCTCGAGACGGTATGACGCCGGCTGCACGACGACGGTGTCGTAGACGGTCCGGTAGGTCGCCGGGACCGTCCAGGTCTCGACATGCTCGGGCCGCACCATCTCCTGGCGAACCTCCTCGCCGTAGACAGCGGGCACGGTGCGCACGCCGCTGCGCGCCGGGACGTCGAGAATCTGCTGGGCGTAGGTCTGGTAGCGCGCGGGCACGAGCACCTTTTCGTAGCACTGGCCCGGCACGGGGTTGGGCGGGCAGTCTTCGCCGCCGCCCGCGCGCGCGGCGTCACCACCGAGCACGGCGACGGCGATCATGGCCGCGGAGGTCGCTCCGAGGATCGGTGTCCACCCGCGCATCTGTCGTCGGCCCCCGTTCCGCCGTTAACCCTGTTCCACTGAACACCGTTTCACGGTCAGGTGGGCGGAGTTTCGGCTGACAGGCGAAATCCGCACCCGCTCAGTCAGCGCGCCAGTCGCCGCCGGTCGCCGCGAAAAGCCGCACCATGTCCGCGAGACGCCGGCCGCGCGCCCGGGCAAGATCGGCGGCCGCCTCGCCGCGACGTCGCTCGGCCTCATGGACGCTTGCCAGCGTATCGCCCCCACGCCGGTAGGCTTGCTGGACGAGCCCAAGGTTGTCGTCAGCATCCGTTTGCGCGCGCTGCTGGATCGAGATCGCCGCGTCGTCCGCGGCCAGCGCCTGGAGCGCGTCGCTGACCTGGACGAAGGCCGCCAGCACCGTCTGGCGATACCGTGCGTCCGCCGCGAGCGCCGTCGCCTGGGCCGCGCGTTTGCGCGACCGGAGCACGCCGCCGTCAAACAGCGGCGCGGTCAGACCCGCGCCGAAGTCCCAGCCGCTGGCATCATAGGAAAACAGGTCCATCGGCTTGAGCGCGCCCTGAGCGAACGACCCCGTCAGACTGAGCTTGGGGAAGAGGTCGGCTGTCGCGACCCCGACGTCGGCGGTCGCGGCGTGCAGATCGGCCTCGGCCGCGAGGATGTCCGGACGTTGACGGACAAGTTCCGACGGCAACGCCACCGGCACGGGGCCGGACAGGGCAAAGCCGTCGAGACTGAAGCCCGGCGCGGCCCAGTCGCCGGGCGCCTTGCCCACCAGCTGCGCCAGTGCATGGCGCGCCGCCGCAAGCTCGGCCTGCAACGGCGGCAGCAAGGCCTGATCCTCCAGTAATTGCTTGCTGGCTTCGACCCGGGCTCCCGAGGTCGATCCGCCAAGCGCGATGGCGCGGTGGACGAGGTCGAGGCTGGCCTGATCCGCCTCGATCATCCGCCGGGTGGCGGCAATCTGCTCGTCGAGCGTGGCGATGGTCACCGCCTGCAGCGCGACGTTCGCCGTCAGCGTCAGATAGGCCGCCTCCGCCCGCCGCGCCTCGGCCTCGACCCGGGCCGTCGCCCCCTCCACCCGACGACGCTCGCCGCCGAACAGGTCGAGGTCGTAGAGGACCGCGCCGCCGATCGAATAGAGGCTGAACGTGGGATTGCTGACCGAAACGCCGCCGAAGTCCGAAAACCCGAACGACTGGAGATTGGCGCGCTGGCGCTTCACCCCGGCCACGGCATCGAGTTGCGGGAGGCCGCCGCCCCGCGCCTGAGCCAGGGCCTCGCGGGAGGCCGCCAGCCGGGCGTCGGCCTCGGCAAGGGTCGGGCTGTCCGCCAGCGCCTGGCGGATGATCCGGTCCAGATCAGCCGAGTTGAAGGCCGACCACCAGGCGCCCCGACCGTCGGCCAGCGAGACCGTCCGGGCGCCCTCGACCGGGGCGTCGCCGGACATAGCGTATCCGGTCGTCGTCGGCGCGACTGGCCGGACGAAGTTCGGGCCGACCGTGGCGCAGCCCGTCAGGGCCAGGCTTGCCGCGCCGGCGAGAAGGAGGCGTCTCATGGCGTCAGTCGATCGCGGCATGGCTGGCTTCTCCGGAAGGCGGCTTGCGGGGTGAGCGCATCAGCAGGATCAGCGGCGCGCAGATGAGGCTGAGGACGACCATCAGGCGGAAGTCGTCGATGTAGGACAGCATCCGAGCCTGTTGGCCGATGAAGCCGTTGAAGGCGGCGATCGCGGCCTCGGAGCTGAAAATCTCCGGCCGGTAGGCCTGGTAGAGGGGGTTGTCGGGCCGGGCGTGCTCGACCATCGCCGAATGGTGCTTCTCGATGCCGCTGACATAGAGCGCCTGCATGATCGAGATGCCGGCCGCCGAGCCGATGTTGCGCACGAGGGTGTAGACCCCGGCTCCTTCGGCCCGCAGGTGCGGCTCGACCTTGGCGAAGGCGATGGTGCTGAGGGGCACGAAGATCAGGCCCGTTCCGAGACCCGACAGGAAGCCGGAGATCGCGATCGGACCCGAGTCCATGCCCAGCGAGAAATGGGCCATCTGCCAGAGCGCGATGGTGTTGATCGCCAGGCCGGAGACCAGGATGGCGCGGATGTTCACCCGGCCGATCAGCTGGCCGACGAACATCATCGAGAGGAAGGAGCCGATGCCGCGCGTCATGCTGATCAGGCCCGCGTAGGCCACCGGGTAGCCGAGCACCGTCTGCATCATCGGCGGCAACAGGGCCAGGACGCTGAACATCAGCACCCCGGTGAAGAAGCCGAACACGCAGCAGATGACGAAGTTCGTGTCCTTGAGCAGGGCCCGGTCGACGAACGGCTTCTTCGCCGTGGCGATCTGCACCCCGAAGATCCACAGGGTGATGATGACGATGACCAGATAGGTCCAGATCTCCGGCGAGCCGAACCAGTCCTGGCCGGGACCCCGGTCGAGCATCATCTGGAAGCCACCGATGGCCAGCGACAGGGTCGCGAAGCCAAGAATGTCGAGCTTGTTCTTCACCAGCCCCTTCTTCTCGGACAGGAACAGAAACACGCCCGCGAAGGCCAGCAGGCCGATGGGCAGGTTGATGAAGAACACCCAGCGCCAGTCGAGATTGTCGGTCAGCCAGCCGCCGAGGACGGGTCCCATGACCGGGCCCAGCACCGCGCCCGCGCCCCAGACGGCCATCGCCTGGCCGTGCTTCTCGGGCGGATTGATGTCGAGCAGCACCGCCTGGGACAGCGGGATCAGGGTCGCGCCGAAGATGCCTTGCAGCAGCCGGAACAGGACGATCTCGATAAGGCTGTTGGCCACGCCGCACAGCATAGAGGCCACCGTGAAGCCGATGATCGAGACCATCAGCAGCATCTTGCGGCCCAGCCGGTCGGCGAGGAATCCCGTCAACGGCGTCATGATCGTCGAGGCGACGATATAGGAGGTCAGAACCCAGGTGATCTGCTCCGCCGAAGCCGAGACGCTGCCCTGGATGTGCGGCAGCGCGACGTTTGCGATCGTCGTGTCCAGCGAGGTCATGATCGTCGCCAGCATGATGGCGACGGTGATGGGTCCCCGGTTGCCGGCGTCGTCCCGCCCGTTGCGGGCGGCGCTCATCGCGGCGCGGACCGGTCGCGGACGTCGACCTTGACCCGGGCGCTGAGGCCGGCGCTGAGGCGGGGGAACCGTCCGTCCAGTTCGATGCGCACCGGCAGGCGCTGGACCACCTTGACCCAGTTGCCCGTGGCGTTCTCGGCCGGCAACAGGGCGAAGCTGGAGCCCGTGCCCGGCGAGAAGCTGGCGACATGGCCGGTGAGCTTCTGATCCCAGGCGTCGACGGTGATGGTCACCGGCTGGCCGACCCGCATGTGGGCCAGCTGGTTTTCCTTGAAGTTGGCCTCGATCCACGGCTGGCCGGAGATCAGCCAGAACAGGGACTGCGACGGCGCGACGCGGTCGCCGACCTGGATCTGCTCGACCTTGGTCACCACGCCGTCGGCCGGGGCGACGATGACGGCGTAGCCCCGGTTCAGGCGGGCGCGGTCAACGACGGCCCTGGCGCTCATCACGCGAGGCTGGCGGTCGACGGGCAGGCCCGGACGGCCGCCGATCTCGGCCAGGGCGACCGCAAGGGTCTGCTCGACCTGGGCCTGCTGGTAGCGGGCCGTGTCATAGGCGTGGACGGCTTCGGCGGCCTGGGCCTGGGTCACGGCGCCGATCGCGGCGAGGTCCTGCTGGCGGCGCGCTTCACGCCCGGTATAGGCGACGGTCTGTTTGATCGCGTACTGGTCGATCAGCCGCTGGCGGTAGACCGCCTCGGCGCTCTGGGCCTGGAGCCGGGCTGTGGCCAGCGCGGCCTGGGCTTCCGCTTCGGAGACCGCCAGTTCGGCCGAGTCGAGCCGCAGCAGGACCTGACCCTTTTTGACATACTGGTTTTCGTGGACGGCCACCTCCACGACCCGGGCCTCGACGCTGGAGCTGATCCGCGTGCGCGCCACCTGGACATAGGCGTTGTCGGTCGATTGGTAGTGGCCGCCCGTCAGGATGAACCAGGCGACGATGGCCAGCACGATGAGCGGTCCGCCGATCATCAGCGGAAGCCGAAGCCGGTCGGTCAGGTCGCGACGGTGCTCCTTCGCGGCAGCGGCCTCGTCGGCGTCCGCGATGGCCTGGTATCCTTCGGCGTCGCTCACTCGTCGCTCCACGTCCATGCGCGGCGATCCCGAACAAGGGCGCCGTGACGACTCTTTCGATGTCCGGTGACCCGCGTCGCGGAGGCGCAGGCAGGGACCCTGCAATACCTCTCGCCCGCCACATGATCAAAATGATATGTTGTCACGCCAATCATGAATGACGTTCATTTCAAATCCCTCGACCTGAACCTGCTGCGGGTGTTCGAAGCCCTGCTGGCCGAAGGCAACGCGACTCGCGCCGGGCACCGACTGGGTCTGACCCAGTCCGCGGTCAGCCACTCTTTGTCGCGACTGCGCCTGGCCCTGAACGACGAGCTGTTCGCGCGTGGTCCCACGGGCCTGCAGGCCACACCGCGCGCGCTGGAGCTGGGCGGCGCTGTCCGGGAGGCGATGAAGCTGCTGGAGGCCGCCGTGTCGCCGCCGGTGTTTGACCCGGCGACCACGGAGCGGCGATTCAATATCGCCGCCGGCCCCTACACCGGGGCCGTGCTGATGCCGGCCCTTGTCGGGCGGGTTCTGCAGACGGCGCCGGGCGTCCGCCTGCGCATCCGAAACATCGAGGCGCCGGTCACCGCGGCGCTGGACCGCGGCGACATCGACATGGTCATCGCCGGGTTCGAGCATGTGCCGGAGCGCTTTGCCTATCGTCCCCTGTTCAGCGAACAGGGCGTCTGGGTCGTCCGGTCAGGGCACCCGGCGGCCCGGCCGGGCATGTCGGTCGACGACATCATCGGGCTGCCCCATCTGCTGGTCTCGCCGGGTCAGCCGGTGCGGGATCCACGCGCCGACCAGCGCAACCTGCATCTCCTGCGCATCTCAGCCTGGAGCGAGGACTATGCCCTGGGCTCCACCAGCATCAGCGACTTCGACGGGCCGGTGACCGTGGCGGACTCCTATTCGGCGCTCAGCATCGTGGTGCAGACGGACATGGCCGCGCTGCTCCCGCGCCGGTTCGCGCAGTCGGCCGTCGAAAAGGGCCGGGTCGTGGTCGTGGAACCCGCTACGCCGCCGCAGGCGTTCGAGATCGGCGCCGTGGTGCGGCAGGGCGAACAGGACACCGGCCCGGTCGCCTGGCTGCTGGCGCTCGCCGCCGAGACGGCCCGGACGATCTGACGCCCGCCGTCAGTGTGGCGGTCCGGCTTCCAGTCCACGCGGACAGCGGGCGGCCATGACCGGCCCGAGCTCGGGATTGTCCCGCGCCACGCGGGTCAGGATATCGCAGCGCTGGGCCTGGGTCTTGACGCGCTTGTCGGCCAGCAGGTCCGCGACGATGCGCTGGCTGGTCTCGCGGTCGCTGCTCATGCGCCAGCCGCCGCCCTTCGGGCTGTCGAAGATCATCAGCCGCTCCGCCGCGGGCGCGTTCGACCAGGGCTTCCATTCCGGCAGAGTCCCGTCGACGCCCCGGCCCGGCGCACCCGTTGCGGCGAAGTTGACCCAGTAGCTCATCATCGCATCCGAGAGCGCGATGCGGCCGGGCGCGTTGTGCTTGGTGAAGGCGAACTTGTCGAACGCCCCGAGCAGTTCGAAGTGGCCGAACACGAACGGGATTTCCATGCTGTGGCCGGCGCCGAGCAGGCGACCGAGGTTGCTGACCAGCACCCTGCCCTCCTCGTCCCAGTCGAAGCGATAGGCCCAGACCGTCGGGAGACCGCCCGCTGTCATCCGGGACGCCGGCGTGTCGACCGCGTTCACCCGCCACATGCGGCTCGGATAGCTGGAGATCGCGTCGTAAAAGCCGGGCTTGCGGGCCATCGGCAGCTTGCCGAGGACCATCTTCACCAGCGTCGGGTTGAGCACGTTGAACAGCTTGAGCTCATCGCGGTTGGTGCCGGTGATCACCGGGACGGCGTTGAACGCGGTCGGGTCGCCCAGCACCGAGTCCAGGCCGCCCGCCGGCACCACGACACCGTCGGCGATGATGCGGATCGGGTCGAGCTGCTCGTCAGGCGTCTTGTAGGCCTGGTAGATCGCCTTGACCGGCGCCGCGCGCAGGGCCGCGCCGGTGATCGGATTGCCCTCGCCGACGATCTTCGGCGCCAGCGTTACGCCGGACTCGGCGCGCGGGAACTGTTCGAGCCCTTCGGCTTCCTGGATCGGCGTCGAGCGGAACGAGCCCGACTGAATGATCGCGCGCTGGAACAGGCCCTTGGCGCGGGGGCTGGTCAGCAGGGTCGCGACGTTCTGGCCGCCGGCGCTCTCGCCGAAGATGGTCACCCGGCTCGTATCGCCGCCGAAGGCGCCGATGTCCTGACGGATCCACTCCAGGGCGCGAATCTGGTCGAGCGTGCCGAAGTTGGCCGAGGCGTCGTCCGGCAGGGTCCCGCCCTGGCGCAGCGCGTCCATCGCCATCCAGCCGAGGGCGCCCAGGCGGTACTGGATCACCACGACGACGACCTTGTAGCGGGCGGCCAGGGCGGCGCCATCATACTGTTCCGCCCGGCCCCAGGTGTTGGATCCGCCATGGATCCACATCATTACGGGCAACTTCGCCCGGGCCGCAGCGTCGGCCGCCATCGGCGGGGCGTAGACGTCGAGATAGAGGCAGTCCTCCTGGCCGACGATGTCGCCCCATTTCTCCTTGGGCACGCCGTCGAGGGCGCTGAGCTGTTGCGGGCACCAGGGGGCCGCCTTGGTCGACACGCGCTGGGTCGTCCATGACGCCGGCGGGCGCGGCGCGCGCCAGCGCAGGTCGCCGACAGGCGGAGCCGCGAACGGAATGGCGCGCCAGACATGGGCGCCGGTCGGGGCGTCGACATAGCCGACCACGCCGCCCTCTGTCAGCGTTCGCGCGGTGGCCGGATCCGTCGTCGGCGGCGCGGCGGCAGCCTTGCCGGTGGCCGTGGAACAGGCGGACAGGGCCAGGACGGCCAGAAGCAGGACGAAGCGGTTCATGGTAGCCCCCGAAGTCTCGCCGCATCAGATAGAGCGACTTCGCCGGACAGCCAACCGCCCCTTTCAGGGCAGCGGCGTCCGGCGCGTTTCGTCGATCAGAACTCGAGGCAGATCTTGCCGAAGTGCTTCTGGGACATCTGGTGGGCGAAGGCCGCCGAGATCTGGTCCAGCGGGAAGGTCGAGTCGATTACCGGAACGATGCCGTTGGCCTCGATGGCCTCGATCATCTCTTCCTGGTCCTGGCGGGACCCGACGGTGATGCCCTGGATGCAGACGTTCTTGGACATGGCCAGCGCGGTCGGGATGTCGCCCGAGACGCCGGTCAGGACGCCGATCAGCGAGATATGCCCGCCGATCCGGCAGGCCTGGATCGACTGACCCATGGTGCCGGGCCCGCCGATCTCGACCACCGCGTCGACGCCGCGTCCACCGGTCAGGGCCATGGCGGCCGCGCCCCAGTTGGTCTCTTCCTTGTAGTTGATCAGGTGGTCGGCCCCGAGCGCCTTCAGCTTCGCCAGCTTCTCGGGCGAGGACGAGGTGGCGATGACCGTCGCGCCGGCCGCCTTGGCCAGCTGCAGGGCGAAGATCGACACGCCGCCGGTGCCCTGGGTCAGGACGATATCGCCGGGCTTGATGCCCGCTTCGACCACCAGCGCGCGCCAGGCCGTCAGCGCCGCGCAGGGCAGCGTCGCCGCCTGGGCCGGGGTCCAGCCCTTCGGAATGCGGGTGAAGGCCGTTTCGGGCATCGCCACATACTCGGCCGCGAAGCCTTCGGCGCTGTCGCCCGGCACGCCGAGCAGACGCGGCAGGGTCGGTCCGCCGCCGGCCCAGTTGGGGAAGAAGGTCGACAGGACCTGATCGCCGACCTTGAACAGCGATGCGCCGGCGCCAAGCTCGACGACTTCACCCGCCCCGTCGGACATCGGGATCCGGCCGTCCGGCACGCGGATCATGCCCGCGACGACGGCGAAGTCGTGGAAGTTCAGCGAACTGGCGCGGACTCGCACCAGGATCTGGCCCGGTCCCGGCGTGGGCCGGTCACGCTCTTCGATGGCGATGTTCTGCAGCCCGCCCGGGGCTTTGACGGCGGCGACCTTCATGGGTGTTCTCGATGTGATCGGTTGAAGAATGAGGTGTCTATTCGGCGGCCATGGCGAGGGCAGGCTCCTGCCGGCCACGGATCAGCTTGCCGGGCATCGCGCCGGTAGCCTCGCCGTTCTCGTAGGTGACCACGCCGCTGACGATGGTGGCGACGTAGCCTTCCGCCCGCTGGATCATCCGCCGCCCGGCGGCCGGCAGGTCGAAGACCATCTCCGGCGGCTGGATCGCCAGCCGTTCGAAGTCGATGACGTTGAGGTCAGCCTTCATGCCGACGGCGAGAACACCGCGGTCGTTGAGGCCATACAGCCGGGCCGTGTCGCGCGTCTGCATGGCGACCACCTTCTCGAGTGGCAGGGTCGGCCCGCGCTTCCGGTCGCGAACCCAGTGGGTCAGCATGTAGGTCGGGAAGCTGGCGTCGCAGATCACGCCGCAGTGCGCGCCGCCATCCGACAGGCTGAGCACCGTGTTCGGATCGTGCATCATCGCGTGGATGTGGTCGAAGTTGAACTCCGTGTAGTTCAGCAGCGGCAGGTAGATGTAGCCGCGGCCGTCGTTCTCCATGAGCATGTCATAGACGACGGCATCGGGCGCCTGGCCGCTGGCCTCCGCGAGCGCCTTGATCGAGTCCTCGGCGCGGGGTTCGTAGTCGAGGCCGCCGTCCGGCTGCTGAAGCCGGAACATGCGGTCGAAGCCCTGGGTCATGATGGCGCCGAGCGGGCCCATCTTGCGGCTCGGATCGGCCAGAATGGCGGCGCGGACCGCCGGATCCTTCAGCTTCTCGAGGCGCTCCTCGAACGGCAAGGCGGCGATGTCGCGATAGGTCTGGCGACCGACGAAGGGATGGATCGTGCTCTGCCAGCCGAGCACAAGGCCGGTCGGGCGGCAGGCGATCTGGGCGGCGATGCTGGCGCCCTGGGCCCGCGCCTGGCGCGTCAGTTCAAGCAGCTTGATCCAGTTGCCCGGCTGCAGCGGCGACTGCAGAAGGCTGTAGGTCACGGTCACGCCGGTATCGATCGACATGGCGCGCATCCACTCGAACTCGCGGTCGGCGGGGTTCATGTCGGAGGACATTTCGAACACGCCGGGCGCGACGGCCGCCATGGCCTTGCCGATGGCAAGGAGTTCGTCAGCCGCCGCCGTGGTGCCCGGCATCACCGTGCCGTCCTTGGTCGTGTGGACCACGGTGCGCGAGGTGGAAAAGCCCAGCGCTCCGGCCGCGACGCCCTCGGCGACGATGGCCGACATGGCGGCGATATCGTCAGGCGTGGCGTCCTCGTTTCGCGCGCCGCGGTCGCCCATGACGTAGGCCCGCACCGCGCTGTGCGGCACCTGGGTCGCGACGTCCAGCACCCGCGCCTGACCGTCGAGGCTGTCGAGATATTCGGGAAAGGTTTCCCAGTCCCAGCTGATGCCTTCGGCCAAGGCCGAGCCGGGGATGTCCTCGACGCCTTCCATCAGCTCGATCAGCCAGTCATGTCGGTCGCGCTTCACCGGGGCGAAGCCGACGCCGCAGTTGCCCATCACCGCCGTGGTAACGCCATGCCAGCTGGAAGGCGAAAGGTAGGGATCCCAGGTCACCTGGCCGTCATAGTGCGTATGGATGTCGACCCAGCCGGGCGTGACGATCTTGCCCGCGGCGTCGATCTCGCGGCGACCCTTTCCCGACACCACGCCGACGGCGGTGATGCGACCGTCGTCGATGGCGATGTCGGCGGTGAAGGCCGGCGTCTCGGCGCCGTCGATGACCCGCCCGTTGCGGATGACCAGATCGTGCATGTCCAACTCCCGTCGAGGCCGGTCTCGGGTGATGGCCCGGGCGACCCTTGTTGAAGCGGATCATGAACGTGTCTTACGTGCGCGGAAAGTATGACCCGACGTCACGACGCCGCGACAATCGTGGCCGCCGCCTCAGAGCACCCGCGAGAATCGGGATTGCGATCCGCTGCGCAGATCGAAAACCCGCGCCACCGACCGCAGCCAGGGCTGTCCCAGGGGCGTCAGCGCGACCGTATCGCCGGACAGGGCGACGACACCGTCGGCGGCCATGGCGGCCAGTGTTTCCCGTTCCGGCCGGAGTTCCCCGACCGAGCGGCCGTGGCTGGCGCAGACCGCGTTCAGGTCGACAGTCTTGCGGCACATCAGGGTCTCGATGATGTCGCCCCGGAATCGGTCCTCGTCGGTCAGCCCGATGCCGCGCACCACGGGGAGCCGGCCTTCCTGCAGGCGGCGGCGCCAGCCCAGTTCGGTCGGATCGTTCTGGTAGTAGCCCTGCGGCAGACTGCTGATCGAGGAGGCGCCCAGGCCGATCAGGGTCATGTGCGGGTCGGCGGTATAGCCCTGGAAGTTGCGACGCAGGGCGCCCTGCTTCAACGCGATGGCCAGGGGATCGTCCGGCAGGGCGAAGTGGTCTAGGCCGATGCGGACATAGCCCTCGGACTCGAGCCTCGCCGCCGCGGCCTCGCTCTGGTCCAGCCGCTCCGCGGCGCCTGGAAGTTCAGTCTGATCGATCAGTTTCTGGTGCGGCTTCACCCAGGGCACGTGCGCGTAACCAAACAGGGCCAAACGCTCCGGACGCAATGTGAGCACCCGGTCGAGGGTGTTCAGCACGTCCTCGGTCCGCTGGCGCGGCAGGCCGTACATCAGGTCCAGGTTGATCGAGGCGATGCCCGCTTCACGCAGCCAGCCGGCGGCCCGCTCGACGATCTCGAAGGACTCGATCCGGTTGACCGCCTGCTGCACATGCGGCGACAGGTCCTGGACGCCAATGCTGGCGCGGGTGAGGCCGTGGAAGGCCGCGGCGGTCACCCACTCGCGGGTCAGCACCGACGGATCCAGCTCCGCGGCGATCTCCGCGCCGGGCGAAACCTTGAAGACGTGACGCAGGGCGCGGAACAGGCTGCCCATGTCCTCACGCGACAGCATGTTGGGCGTGCCGCCCCCCAGATGGATCGCGCCGGCATGCGGGCGACCCGGCAGGGCCTTTTCGAGCAGCGCCAGTTCTTCCCCGACAAACGCGATGTAGTCGCTGATCAGCCTGGTATTGCGCACCGCCCGGGTGTTGCAGCCGCAGTACCAGCACAGCCGCTTGCAGAACGGGACGTGGACATAGACCGACAACCGCTCCTCAAGCGACACCTCGCCGAGCCAGCCGGCGACCATGTCCTCGTCGACCGCGTTCGAGAACTCCACCGCCGTCGGATAGCTGGTGTAGCGCGGCACGCTGCCGTCGTAGCGCTCAAGCAGATGCTGGCGACGGGAATCGAAGGTCAGGGTCGAGTCGGCCAGTGACATGGCGGCATCCTGTGAGAGTCGCGCCAATGTGCCGTGCGGGGCCGATCTCACCCTGATCTGTGTCAAACTTCCTGATCAGGCCCGTCGATCAGGTGATCATCGAGAATCCGCGCCGCGGAGCCCTTGGGGTCGTCGTACTGGCCCGACCGGATCGTCCACCAGAACGCGGCCAGACCCGTGAGCGCCAGCAAAAGCGAGAACGGCGCCAGCAGCAGGACGATGGTCATCGGCGGCCTCCCGTCAGATTCATGCGCAGGGCGTTCAGCGTCACGACCAGGGACGAGCCGGACATGGCCACAGCCGCCACCAGCGGATTGACGAAGCCGAACATCGCCGCCGGCGCCGCCACGACGTTGTAGAGGGCGGAGAAGGCGAAGTTCTCCATCGCCCGACGCCGCGCCGCGCGGGCCACCCGGACGCTGAACGGTACGGCGTCGAGCAGCTTGCCCGAGAAGACCAGGTCGGCGGCATTCTGGCTGGCGTCGACCGCCGAACCGGGCGCCATCGAGGCATGGGCGCGTGCGATGGCGGCGGCGTCGTTGAGGCCGTCGCCGACCATCAGGACCTTGCGGCCTTCCTGTTTCAGGCGATCGAGCACGGCGACCTTGTCGAACGGTGTCAGGCCGGCGCTCCAGAGATCGATCCCGGCCTCGTTGGCGGCGCGGAGGACCGGACCGGCGACGTCGCCGGACAGCACCTCGACCGTCAGGCCCATGGCCTTGAGCTGTGCGACGGCGGCCCCGGCGTCGGGCCGCAACCGGTCTTCGAAGGTGAACCGGACCCGGGTGTCGCCATCAAAGCCGAACCACAGCTCCGTCTCGTCGGCGTGACGGGCCTCAACACCGAGGAAGGCGGCGCGGCCGAGACGGGCGCGGCGGCCGTCAATGACGCCCTCGACACCCATACCCGCGACCTCGTTGACCTCGGTGGCCACGTCGCCGCAGCCGGCGGCCTCGGCGAGCGAACGCGCAAGCGGGTGACGCGAGGCGCGGGCCAGCGGCGCGGCCATGGCCAGCACCTGCGGTGGGGCGTCCAGCAGCATCGGCCGGCCTTCGGTCAGCACGCCCGTCTTGTCGAACACTACGTGGTCGACCTCGGCCAGCCGCTCGAGCGCCGCGCCGGTCTTGACCAGCACGCCTTTGCGGAAGAGTCGGCCGGACGCGACGATCTGGACGGCCGGAACCGCGAGCCCGAGGGCGCAGGGACAGGTGACGATCAGCACCGCGGCCGCGCGCAGCAGCGCCTCACGCGGCCCGAGGCCAAGTGCCCAGCCGCCCGCGAAGGTCAGGGCCGCCAGGGTGTGGACGACCGGGACGTAGAGGGCTGCGGCCTTGTCAGCGAGCTGGACATAGTTGGAGCGGCTCTGGGCGCCGGCTTCCATCAGCCGCGCGATGGCGGCGATGGCGGAGTCCTCCGAGCGGGCCAGCACCCGCAGGACCAGCCGACCCGAGAGGTTCAGCGCGCCGGCGTTGACCACCGAGCCCGGTCCAACGATCAGGCTGGCCGTTTCGCCGGTGATCAGGGCGTTGTCGAGATCGGAGCCGCCGGCTTCGATGATGGCGTTGACGGGGATCCGGTCGCCCGGCGCGACCACGAGGGAGTCGCCGACCTCGACCTCCCCGACCGGGATCGTCCGTTCGACGCCCAGGTCATCGATACGCGTGGCCACCGGCGCCTGGAGCGCCAGCAGGTCGCGGGCCGCGCTGCGCGCCCTCGCCCGCAGTTTGTGGTCGAGATAGCGGCCGATCAGCAGCAGGAACAGGAGCGTGACGGCCGCGTCGAAATAGGCGTGCGGGCCGTTCTGGATCGTTTCGGAGAAGCTGACGATGAGGGTCAGGATAACGCCGATCGAGATCGGCACGTCCATGTTCGCCTTGCCCTTGCGCAGCGAGGCCCAGGCCGACCGGAAGAAAGGCTGGCCGGCGAACAGCGCGCAGGGCGTCGCGACCGCCGCCGCGAACCAGTACATCAGCTGGCGCGTGGACGGATCCATCTCCTGGCCAAAGATGCCGGCCCAGACGGGAACGGTGAACATCATGGCGTTGCCGGCGCCGAATCCCGCGACGCCAAGCGCCAGGGCCAGCATCCGGCCCTCCTTGTCGTGCGCCGCTTCGGCCTTGCCCGGATCAAAAGGCGTGGCCGGATAGCCTTCCTTCTCCAGCGCGTCGATGATCAGGCCCGGATCGCCGGATGGGCCGAGGAACCGGACGGCCAGCTTGCCGGTCGTCAGATTGAATCGCGCCGCGGCGACGCCGGGCGCGGCCGCCGCGACCCGCTCGATCTTCGCCATACAGGCGGCGCAACGCGCGCCCGTGACCAGCAGTTCGACCCGCCCGTGGTCGGCGTCGTCCTGGGTGACGAAGGCCGAAAGATCACGCGGGGCCAGGGCTATGGTCACGGCCGCACCAACCGCCGATCCGCCTCGAATACGGCCCCTGCCGTGCCCCTGGCGATGACATGCAGGTCCCAGGCGCCGTCGAGCGAAGCGGTATCGGCGCGATAGCCGCCCGATCCGTCGGAGGTGAAGCGCAGCGTCTTCTGACCCTTCACCGTCGCGGGCCGGACCAGCACGCCGGAGACGCTCAGGCCTTCGATGGCCTTGCCCGTACGGTCGGCGACCCGGACCACGACGACGTCGCCCTGCTCGGCGATGGTGGCCTTCCAGCCGAGCTGCGCCTCGCGACGACGCTGGGCCAGGGTGTTGTTGTAGAGGATGCCGGCCTCATAGGGGTCGTGGATCGCCTCGCCGGAAAACGTCTTGTAGGCCGCCATGGCGAAGCTGACATCGACGGCGATGACGATGCCGAAGAAGGCGATGAAGCCGAGCAGGACGTGCCAGCCCTTGATGGTGAATCCGGGGGTGTCGGCCAGCTGGGTCATCGTGCGTTCGCCTCTCCTGAGAGGAATACCGTACGGGTCTCGGTCGAGACCGACTTTGATCTAATCGAGAAAATCACCGGCATGCTCGTCGCATTGAGCGACGCCGCCGGGGCGTTGACGAAGACCCGCATGGCCCTGACCTCATCAGGCTGGACCAGCACAGTCAGGCGTTGGGCCGAGGCCGACTCGCCGGGGGTCTTGAGGGTCACAGGCGCGATGCCCGAGAACGCGACCTCGTAGGTCTGCGGCTCGAAACTGCGGTTGGTGATCTTCAGGGTGTAGGCGTTGCGAATGGACCCGTCGTGCAGCCGGATGAAGGTTGGATTGCGGTCGCGCAGCACGTGCAGATCGACCGGCGTACGCTGCAGGAAGCCCCACAGCATGACCGAGCTGACCAGGGTGAGCGCCACCGCATAGTAGATGGTCCGGGCGCGGATGGGCTTGTAGACCACCTTCTGCTGCGCATTGCGGCTGACGACGGCGTGGTCGGTATCGTAGGCGATCAGGCCGCGCGGCCGCTCCATCTTGTCCATGATCGCGTCGCAGGCGTCGACGCAGAGGCCGCAGTTGATGCACTCGAGCTGCGAGCCGTTGCGGATATCGATCCCCATCGGACAGACCACGACACACTGGTTGCAGTCGACGCAGTCGCCGCGGCCTTCCCAGGACTCGTTCTTCTTGTGGGGGCGGCGCGGTTCGCCGCGGTCGCTCAGATAGGTCACCTGCAGGGAATGCTCGTCGAGCATCGCGCCCTGGATTCGCGGCCAGGGGCACATGTAGGTGCAGACCTGCTCGCGCATGGTGCCCGCGAGGGCATAGGTCGTCGCCGTCAGCAGCCCGCACGAGATGTAGGCCGTCAGAGGGGCCTGACCGATCCAGAAGGTGCGAATGAGCGTCGGGGCATCGTGGAAATAGAAGATCCAGGCCCCGCCGGTGGCGAAGGCGATGCCGAGCCAGGCGGCGTGTTTGCCGACCTTGCGCCAGAGCTTGTTGAACGACATCGGCGACGCGTCGAGCTTCATCCGCGCGTTGCGGTCCCCCTCGAACAATCGCTCCACGGCGATGAACAGGTCGGTCCAGACCGTCTGCGGACAGGTGTAGCCGCACCACAGTCGGCCAAACAGCGCCGTGACCAGGAACAGCGCCAGGGCTCCCATCACCAGCAGGCCGGTGATGAAATAGACCTCCTGGGGCCATAGCTGGATGAAGAAGAAGTAGAACCGGCGGCCCGTGAAATCGACCAGCACCGCCTGGTCGGGCAAGGCGCCCGGCCGGGCCCAGCGGATCCACGGCACGATGTAGTAGACCGCCAGGGTGGCGATCAGCATCGCCCACTTGATCGTCCGCCACTTGCCGTGAACCAGCTTGGGGTAGATCGGGACGCGCTTTTTATAGAGACCGCCGCCCTGATCCGCCTTGCGACGGGCCAGAGCGGCGGCACTGACCGGACCCGGGCTTTTGGCCGCGCTGGGGGGCGTGGTCCGGTCAATTACAACGGTCATGA
>CAZISF010000051.1:0-19778 GCA_964541915.1 uncultured Caulobacter sp. | reverse complement strand
GGCGCTGGAACCTAAATCCAGTGCGTCTACCAGTTCCGCCACATCCGCAGGTTCGAGGGGTCCCTTAAGGGATCGGGCGTTGCGCCGCTAGGGGGTCGCGATGCGGCGAGCAGACCTCCCGGACGCAGGATCGCAGCCATCTGTGAGCGGGGTCCGCGTCCAGACGGGGGTGCCACAGCATGGCGACCGTGAACGCCGTGGTCGGCATGGGGAGGGAGACCGTGACCATCCCCTGGCGCAGACTCCCGGTGTGGCGATCCGGGACCGTCGCGACCAGATTGGAGGCGCGGGCCAGCGCCAGGGCGGCGGAGAAGCCGCTGACGAGGGTCGTGACCCGGCGTTGCAAGTCCGCGGGCAGGAACGGCCGATCGACCGCATCGACCTCAAGGCCGCTCCGCGAGACCGCGACATGCTCGGCATCAGCGTACCACGACCGGGGGAACCCGCCCTGATCGAGAGGATGCCCCTCCCGGACGACGCCGACCAGCCGGTCACGAAACAGGGCCTGGGTCCGCACCTCAGGTCCAAGCGACTCTTCGACCACACCGGTTTCGAGGTCGATGCGGCCATCGCGCAAGGGCCCGCTGTCCTTGTCGGTCTTCTGAAGGAAGTTGAGGCGGACCGCCGGGGCGTCGGCGCGGACCCTTGCGATCAGGTCGGCCCCGAAATTCTCGACGAAACCGTCGCTGGTACGCAGGGTAAAGGTTCGCGCCAAGGACAACAGATCGAGGGTCTCGTCCGGGCGCAGGACGCCTTCCGCCGCCTCGACGAGCTGCCGAACATGATCCCGCAGCGCCTGGGCGCGGGGCGTCGGAGCGAGGCCGCGTCCTGCCCGGACGAGGAGCGGGTCACCGGTCGTTTCGCGAAGGCGCGTCAGGGCGCGACTCATGGCCGACGGGCTCAGACGCAGCCGCCGGGCGGCGCCCACGACGCTCCCTTCGGCCAGCAGCGCATCGAGCGTGATCAGCAGGTTGAGGTCCGGCGAGGCCATGCACACAGCATAGCACGCTCCTGCCCCAATACAGAGCGTCGGATGCAGCATTGATGTGCAAATGCTGCGTGTTCCGCCGCCTATGGCGCCCCGCTAGCCTCAGGGAAGGATCACCAGACGGAGGCCAGGCAATGGCAAACACCGCACTCGAAACCTTCATAAACGACGTCAGGGCCGACTGGGGACCGCTGACCAGCGAACTCGTCGCCGGCTGTCGCGGCCACCTCGAGCGCCTCGTCCAGGCCCGCCCCGCGGAGGCCTGGCTCAGCGCCCTGCACCGGGACCGGCCGGTCAACGAGGAGCTCTATCGCGACCCCGACCACGGATTCGTCCTGCAGGCCCACACCGAACAGGCGGGACTCTACCGCCCACCCCACGACCATGGTCGGAGCTGGGTTATCTACGCCCTTCAGGACGGCGAGATCGAGATGGGCACCTACGCCCGGATCGAGGATCCGGCAGGCGAGGTTCGGCTGGTGAAGCGGGACAGCACGCGGGTCCGCGCCGGCCAGGCGCAGGTCTATCTGCCCGGCGATATTCACGACACCCAATGCCTGACGCGTTCGGCCCTGCTGTTTCGCTTCACCGAGCGGGACCTGCGGGTCGAGGACCGGCAGGAGGGGCGGGTCACGCGCTATCACGAGCGGAACGGCGTGTGGACCACGGGGGCGGAATGACCCGCGCTCCCGTCACGGGACAGGGCGTCGAAAGCGGCCTGCCCCAACCGCAACGCGCCCTGGCCATCGTCGCCGTTCTGGCGGCCATGAGCCTGGTGGTGCTGGACGCGGGCATGGCCAACGTCGCCCTGCCGACGATGGCCCGGGCCCTGGCCGTTACGCCGGCGCGGTCCGTGCTGGTGATTACCGCCTACCAGACCGCGCTGGTGATGGCGCTTCTGCCCTGCGCGGCGCTTGGCGAGCGGTTCGGCAACCGCAGGGTCTTCCAGATCGGCGTGGCCATTTTCCTGCTGGGGTCCCTTCTCTGCGCCCTGTCGCCCTCACTCCCTCTTCTTGTCGGCGCCCGTTTCGTTCAGGGCCTCGGCGGCGCGGCGGTGATGGCGCTGGGGGTCGCCTTGCTGCGGTTTGCGGTGGCGCGAGACAGACTGGGCGCCGCGGTCGGCTGGAACGCACTGACGGTAGCCCTCGCCTCCGCTACCGCGCCGACGCTCGGTGCGCTCATCATCGCGCGCCTCGATTGGCCGTGGCTGTTTCTCGTCAACCTGCCGATCGGCGCGGTCGTGCTGCTGTCGGCGCGGTCTCTGCCGGCGATCCCCGGGCGGCCGAAGCGGCTCGATCTTTTCAGCATGGCGCTAAACGGCGCCAGCTTCGCCTTGCTGGTGGTCGGCATCGAGGCCCTGACGACCGCGCCTTCAAGAGCCCTGGCGCTGATCGGCCTTGCGATCGTCGCCTTCATCCTGCTCGTACGCCGCGAGGCTCCGAAAGCCGCGCCGCTGGTCCCGCTGGACCTGCTAAGGAGTCCGTCCTTCCGGCTGTCCGCGATCGCCTCGGTCTTCTGTTTCACCGGTCAAGCGGCGGGTATGGTCGCCCTGCCGTTCTACCTGCAGCATGGCCTCGGCCAGTCTCCGTTGACGGCTGGACTATACATGTCGGCCTGGCCGCTCGGCGTCGCGGCGATGGCGAGCCTCGCCGGACGCCTTTCCGACCGTGTCCCGAGCGCCTGGCTTTGCGCCATCGGCGCGGGCTGCCTGGCGGGCGGCCTGGCCGCCATGGCCGCCTGGCCTCTGCGGGGCGATCCACGCCCGCTCATTCTGCTTTCGGCGACCTGCGGCCTGGGTTTCGGGCTGTTCCAGACGCCGAACAACCGGAACCTGTTCCTCTCCGCGCCGCCGGAGCGCAGTGGCGCGGCCGGCGGTCTGCAGGGCACGGCCCGCCTGACTGGACAGACGGCGGGCGCGGTGCTGATGACCTTGCTGTTCACCGTCGCCCCCCTCGCAGTCGCACCCCGCGCCGGGTTGGCGCTGGGCGCGGCGATGGCGCTCGCGTCGGGCCTGGTGAGCCTGTCCAGGGGGTCTGGCAGCGCGCGCGCCCCACGCGGCGCCTAGTCCGCCGTCGTGTCGTCCAGATTTCGCAGCCGTTCGCGCGCCTGTTTCAGCTCCTCGGCGTAGTGCTCGCCGTCGCCGTACTCGGCGAAATGGACATAGCGGGCGTGCGCCCCGAGAACGCGTCGGGCGTGCTTGATCGGGCACCAGTACTGTTCAGTGCGGGCGGCGACCTCGCGGACATAGGCCGCCACGCCATTGGCATAGGAGCAGTAACCGCAGTTGAGCTTCTCGATCAGGTTCAGATAGGCGAGCCCTGAGCGGTCGAAGACGACGTAGCGGTCGCGTTTTACCTTTGGGATGCCGTAGATCGGAAAACAGATGGCCTGGTAGGCGGAGACCCAGAGATCCATGATCGCGAACGGGATGATCAGCGAATAGATCACCGGCGCGCTCAAAACGACCAGTGGACTGGCTCCCGCCAGGTACTTGCCCAGCCCCTTGCGCAACGCCTCGTGGCGGCGCTTCACCTCTTCCTCGAAGCGGGCTCTGCCGTGTTCCAGGCCATAGTTGAGCCCGGCCCGCGCCTTGGCGAATTCCACCTCGAGCTCTTGCTCCAGCGCCTGGATCTTCTCCAGGATGTCGTCGACCTGCTGCGTCAAGGGACCTGTCCGCGCAACGCTCCGCCCCCCCGGGGCGCGGTCTCGTGCGGCGCCAGCCTGCACGACGCGGCCCCGGCCCGCTTTGATGCAGTCGAGATTGCCCCGCGCGAGCCGGCATTTGCGCTTGTCGTCGCCGCCGGCGCTGGCGACGATGTCGGCAACGCGAAAAACGGGTCGAGGAAACGGAATGAGCCAGTCAGACACCGCGCCGGAGGCAATCCTCGAGCCCGACCTGCCGATCGTCGATCCGCATCATCACCTGTGGGACCGACCGTCCCTGCCGCCGCCCCGTCCGGACGGCCACCCCTTCGAGGATGTGGTGCGCCTGACGCCCAGGTATCTGCTCGACGAGCTGCGGGCCGACGCCGGGAGCGGCCATAACGTCACGGCCACGGTCTACGTCCAGTGCGGGGCCTTCTATCGGGCGGACGCCGCGCAGGGCATGGCGCCGGTCGGCGAGGTCGAGTTCGTCAACGGCGTCGCGGCGATGAGCGCCAGCGGGATCTATGGCCCCTTCCGTGCCTGTGACGGCATCGTCGGCCATGCCGACCTGCTGCTCGGCGACAGCGCGGCGGCGGTGCTGGAGGCCGAGATCGCCGCCGGCGGCGGGCGGTTCAAGGGCATCCGCCACGTCAACGCCTCCGATCCGGACCCTCGCGTGCTTGGCCCGATGAGCCACACGCCGGGCGGTCTTCTGGGCGATGCAGCCTTCCGCGCGGGGTTCTCCCGGCTCGCGCCGCTGGGCCTGTCGTTCGATGCCTGGATGCTCGAGCCCCAGCTGCCGGAGCTGATCGACCTGGCCCGCGCGTTCCCCGACACCGCGATCATTCTCGACCACGTGGGCACGCCGCTCGGCATCGGCGCCTACGCCGGCAAACGGGACGATCGCTACAACCTCTGGCTGGCCAACATCCGCGAACTGGCGAAATCGACGGAGGTCAGCGTCAAGCTGGGCGGTCTCGGAATGCCCTTCCCCGGCTTCCCGGGCCTCGACGGCGTGAACCGCCCCTCATCCGAGAGGCTGGCGGACCTCTGGCGCCCCTACATCGAGCCCTGCATCGAGGCTTTCGGCGCGGAACGCTGCATGTTCGAGAGCAACTTCCCCGTCGACCGCTGGGGCTGCGACTACGCCACTCTATGGAACGCCTTCAAGCGCATCGCCGCCGGGGCCTCGGATGCGGAGAAGGCGGCGCTGTTCTCGGGCGCGGCGAAGCGGGTCTATCGGCTGGCGTAGAGCTCCGCCAGCACGGCCTGGGCGAGGCCCGGCAGGTCCTCGGCGATCAGGCCGGGACCGAAGCGGCGCGCGCAGGCGGCGTGGATCCACGCCCCCGCGCAGGCGGCCTCGAAACTGTCCATGCCCTGGGCGATCAGGCCGCCGATGAAGCCGGCCAGCACGTCGCCCGAACCGGCTGTGGCCAGCCAGGGCGCATCGTCGAGACAGACCGCCGTCCGATCGTCCGGCGTGGCGATGACCGTATCCGGCCCCTTGAGCAGGACGATCGCCCCTGCCCGTTTCGCCGCCTCCTGCACGGCGGCGATGCGGTGCGGGCTGGAGGCCAGCAGCCCGGGAAACAGACGCTCGAACTCGCCGACATGCGGCGTCAGGACGTCGTCGCGATCGAGCGCGCTGAACAGGTCCGATGGCTTGTCCCTGAAGACGGTAAGCGCATCGGCGTCGACCACCAGCGCCGCGCCGGTCCGGGCCAGGGCGAACAGGTGAGCGCGCGTGGCGGGTGTGAGCCCGGCGGCCGGACCGATGACCACGGCGTCAGCCCGACCCGCCGCCTCGGCCAGCGTCTGGTCATTGTCGAACAGGCCCAGCATCACCGCCTCCAAGTGCGCGGCATGGACCAGAGCGGCGGCGGGCGGAGAGAGCACCGTGACCAGCCCGGCGCCGATGCGTAGGCCGCCTCGGGCGGCCAGCCGCGCGGCGCCGGTGTGAAACTGATCGCCGCTGACCACGGCCAGCGCCCCGCGCGCATGCTTGTGCGAAGCGGCCGTCGGCCACGGAAACCGGTCCATCCAGAGGGCGGGCCGGTTCTCGAAAATGCCGGACGCCGTCGGGCCAAGACCAATGTCCGCCACCACAAGTGCGCCGCAGGCCGACCGACCGGGCTCCAGCGCATGACCGACCTTGCGCCGGTGGAAGGTTACGGTCAGATCGGCTCGGAAGGCCGTCTCGCCCACGACCTTGCCCGTGTCACCGCTGATCCCGCTGGGCACGTCGATGGCGACGACCGGAACTTTCGATTGGTGCGAGGCCCGCGCCTGGCTGAGCGCGGCGCCCTCGAGCGGACGGCTGAGGCCGGCCCCGAACAGGGCGTCGATGATCAGGTCGGCGGGCCGCTCCGTGGCTGAAAGAGGCAGGGTTTCACCGCGCCAGCGGGCGGCCACGGCCCGGGCGTCCGGCGTCGTCGGAGGCGCCAGGGCCTCGACCCAGACCGGCCAGCCGCGTCGCTTGAGCACGCGCGCGACCATGTAGCCGTCGCCGCCGTTGTTGCCGGGCCCGCACAGCACCACTGTGCGGCAGGGGCGATGGCGGTCGCGGATGGCCTCGGCCACCGCACGGCCTGCACGCTCCATCAGTTTCACGCCAGAGGTCCCGTCCGCGATCGCGGCCTGGTCGGCCCGCTTCATCGCCTCGACCGTGAGAATTTCCGGCGCCGAACCCAAGGCCTGCCCTCTAGAGAACCTGGGTTGAAGCTTCGCGCCCCTTGGCGATCAGGATCAAGCGGTCATCGACGGCGTCGAACACCTGGATGGAGCAGTGGTCGGGCCGGAAACCCATGACCTGGTCATCGTTCAGGGCTGTCGAGACCGCCGCGTTGATCGCGACATAGTGACTGAACACGGCCGCGCCGGGATAGCCGGCGACGGCGGCGGCCACGCCGCGACGCCAGGCGTCATAGTCGAGGTCGCCCTCGATCTCCTGCCAGCGACCGCCGAACGCTGCGCGCAGCCAGGCGCCGCGATCCTCGTGGCTGACGGCCTTCGGCGTCGGGATTTCGCCGACCATGGGATCGATGACGAGGTCGACGCCGAGCGCTTCGGCGAACGGCATGGCGGTCTCGCGGCAACGGCGCAGGGGCGAGCTGATCACCCGGGTCGGCCGATCCGCTTCCGGCAACGCCAGCAGCGCCTCGGCCGCCGCCCGCGCCTGGGCCTGGCCCGTCTCGTCGAGGCCCGGATCGTCGTCGTGATCGCCCCAGGTGGCCGAGGGCTTGCCGTGGCGGATCATGTAGGTGCGCATTTCAACCCAACTCCGTCATGGCCCGGCTTGTCCGGGCCATCCAAGAACACCGCAGGATGCCGCCTTTGCGGCCAGTCGTCCCGCCTCGCCGCGCATGGGTGGCCCGGACAAGCCGGGCCATGCCGGCACAGGGGCAGGCTGACCCTAGTCCGGCCCGACCAGGTTCCGCTTGCCGTCCGGATGCTTGCCGACCACGCCTGTCCGTCCCACGCCTTCGCGGGCCTCCAGATCCTTCAGGGTCGCCTCGTCGTCCGGGGTCACGGCGATGAAGCGGCGGTCGTGGCCGTCGCGGCCGAACACGATGCCCATGTGATAACCGTCGCGGGTGTGGACCACGGTATAGGCCTCTATGGTCGCCGGACCTTCTGGGTGCTCGACGATCGTCGGGTGCGGCAGTGCGTCGATCTGGCGCTGGATGACGGCCGGGTCTTCCCGCTCCCACACGCCTTCGACAGGCGTTGTGGAATAGATGCCGGTCGACTGCTTGGTCAGGTACCAGCCGTTGGCCGTGCACAGACCCCAGCTGCCGGGATGGTCGCGCAGCTTGCCGATCATCGTGGCGATCGAGTGCATGGCGTAGTTGTTGCCCGGCCCGCCCATGTAGGGCAGCCCGCCGGTGACCGTCAGGCCGCGGGGGTCATCCAGCGACAGGCCCAGCTCCTCGGCCCCGACCTCAACCGCAATCGGGAAGCAGGAATAGAGGTCGATGTAGTCCAGATCGTCCGGGCCGATGCGGGCCATCTCGAACGCCCGCTTGCCGGTCAGCCGCATGGCCGGGCTGGAATGGAAGTCCTGCCGGTCCGACGGATACCAGAGGTCGGACGCGTCGGCGCAGCCGTGCAGATAGACCCATTTGCTCTCGGGCACACCGAGCTCGCGCGCCTTTCGGACGCTGGCGATGATCACGCCGGCGGACTGGTCCACCTCCATGATGGCGTTGAGGTACTTCGGGTACGGAAAGCTGATCATCCGGTTCTGGTCGGTGACGGTGATCAGCTCTGCTTCGCTGTGTTCGGTCGGGAACCAGGCGTAGGGATTGGTGGCGGCGACCTGGCTGAACGGCGCGAACAGCTTGCCCAGACGCTTCTGGTGATCCTCGATCGAGCGGCCGTCACGGGCACGCAGGGCGTTCTCGAACATCGGATAGACATTGATCGGCCGGTTCAGCCCGTGAGCGTTTTCCTGCGGCGTGGTGCCGGGGCGTGGATCGCCCATCCGCTTCGGCTCGGCCTCGATGGCATAGGGGTCTTCCCAGCCGTCAAAGCCCTTGCCGCCCTTGAGCCGCTTCATCAGCGATCCGAGGAACTCTGCGCCGAGCGCGATGGTCAGCTCATTCTCACCCCGCGCGATGCGCTCGCAGAGCGTGTTGATCACCTGCTGGGGGCTGTTGCCACCCATGTGAGTATAGATTTCAAAGGTCGGGTCCGCCCCGACCGACCGGGCGAAGCTGGCCGGCGGGTTCTTCAGGCGCGGGAACGGCAACTGGGCGAATCCGCCCGGCGCATCGATGGTGAAGCCGACCACCGCCACGCCATCGAGCCCGGCGAGTGCGCCGTCCGGCAGCCCTGCGTCTGTGGCGGCGCGATCCGCCACGATCTTGAGCAGGTCGAGCGGCGCGGGCGATGTATCCGCCGGTCCCCGGTACGTGAATTGACCCACTCCGATGATCACCGGTGTGTCGTCGCGCATCGTTCGGCTCCCTTGAGCGTGGTTTTCAGTCTCGGTAGCGCCCTGCCGCGAGGTCATCCAAGGCCTTTGGCGCATTGCCCTTGTCTTGGGCGCCGGGCGCCTGTTTGATGGGCGCCCCATCCTTTACGCTGCGCTGCAACGCACGTGCGGAGCGACGGCCCTTGAACCGTCGCAAGGCCCCGTGCTCCGTCGCGCCAGATGCGCCACAGAGGCCCGCATGAAGAAGATTGAAGCGATCATCAAGCCGTTCAAGCTCGATGAGGTGAAGGAAGCGCTCCAGGAGCTCGGCGTGCAGGGCATGACCGTGCTTGAGGCCAAGGGCTACGGGCGCCAGAAGGGCCACACGGAGCTGTATCGCGGCGCCGAGTACGTCGTGGACTTCCTGCCCAAGATCAAGGTCGAGGTCGTGGTCTCCGATGACCAGCTGGCCGGCGCCCTCGAGGCCATCCAGACCGCGGCCCGCACCGGCCGCATCGGAGATGGCAAGATTTTCGTGTCCGAAGTCACGGACGTCGTTCGCATCCGCACGGGTGAAAGCGGCGCGGCGGCGGTCTGATCACCTCAATCCAATAACGTTTCGCACCATCAGCTCAGGGGATAGGGCACATGGCCAAGGCCAAAGACATTCATGCGATGATCAAGGAGAAGGACGTCAAATACGTCGACGTCCGCTTCACCGACATTCGCGGCAAGATGCAGCACGTCACGTTCGACATCGACCTGGTCGATGACGACTTCCTGGAAGACGGCACCATGTTCGACGGCTCGTCGATCGCCGGCTGGAAGGCCATCAACGAGTCGGACATGAAGCTGCGTCCCGACCTGTCGACCGCCTACATCGACCCGTTCTACCAGCAGACCACGCTGTGCCTGTTCTGCGATGTGGTGAACCCGGACACGGGCACGCCCTACAACCGCGACCCGCGCTCGATGGCCAAGACCGCCCTCGCCTACGTGAAGGCCTCGGGCATCGGCGACACCGTCTACTTCGGCCCGGAAGCCGAGTTCTTCATCTTCGACGACGTGAAGTGGTCCACGGACCCGCACAACACCGGCTACAGCTACGACTCCACCGAACTGCCGGTGAACACGGGCAAAAGCTACGCCGAGGGCAACATGGGGCATCGTCCCGGTCCCAAAGGTGGGTATTTCCCGCTGAACCCGGTCGACAGCGCCCAGGACCTGCGCGGCGAAATGCTGGCCGTGATGGGCGAGCTCGGCATGAAGCCGGAAAAGCACCACCACGAAGTGGCCCCCGCGCAGCATGAGCTGGGCCTGAAGTTCGACACCATGGTCACCATGGCCGACCGCCTGCAGCTCTACAAATACGTGATCCACAACGTGGCCCACGCCTACGGCAAGACGGCGACCTTCATGGCCAAGCCGATGTTCGCCGACAACGGCTCGGGCATGCACGTGCACCAGTCGATCTGGGGCGACGGCAAGCCGCTGTTCGCCGGCGACCAGTACGCCGGGCTGTCGGAAATGTGCCTTTGGTACATCGGCGGCATCATCAAGCACGCCAAGGCGATCAACGCCTTCTCCAACTCCACGACCAACAGCTACAAGCGTCTGGTCCCGGGCTACGAAGCCCCGGTGAAGCTGGCCTACTCCAGCCGCAACCGCTCCGCCTCGATCCGCATCCCGCACGTCGACAGCCCCAAGGCCAAGCGTCTGGAATGCCGGTTCCCCGATCCCATGGGCAACCCGTACCTGACCTTCACCGCCCTGCTGATGGCCGGCCTCGACGGCATCGAGAACAAGATCGATCCCGGCGCGCCCGCCGACAAGAACCTCTACGACCTGCCGCCGCGCGAACAGAAGAAGATCCCGGAAGTCTGCGGTTCGCTCCGCGAGGCCCTCGAGAACCTCGACAAGGACCGCGCCTTCCTCAAGAAGGGCGGCGTCATGGATGACGACTTCATCGACAGCTACATCGAGCTGAAGATGGAAGAGGTGATGCGCCTGCAACTGCACCCGCACCCCGTCGAATTCGACATGTACTACAAGTGCTAGTCAGCGAAAGCTGATTGAAAACGCGAAGGGCCGGAGAGCGATCTCCGGCCCTTTTCGTATGTGTCATCCTCCGCTGAGCAGACACCGGACGAGCCCGATTCACGCGGAACGGAAACCTGCGGCATAGTCAGCGGCGCCTTGATTCCGGGGGAGATCGGACATGCGGACACTCCTGCCATACCTGTCGGCCGCGCTCGTCGTCGCCGTGCCCTTCGCAAGCCGTGCGCAAACGCCGGCTCCGGTTGCGACCGCAAGCTCGTCCTACGCTGTGTCGGTGGAGCGGCTGAGCCTCGGAAAGGCCAAGGGTAAGTTTGGCGAGACCGTCTTCTCCGTGGCCGACTACGTATTCGCGGCCAGGACGGGTGTCTCGGACGTAAGCGGTCCCTTCTCGGTCGACGTGCTCGGCTCATCCCGCAAGGTGAAGCGCGTCAACGTCACTTTCCGGTTCACCCGGGCGGACGGCGCGCCTGTCGCGACGGGTCTCTGCTCGATGAGAACAAAGATGTGGTCCGGCCTCTGGAACACCGCTGAAAACAGCCTCTATGCCTGCGATTTCAAGGACGTCCCTCCGGATACCTACACGCTTGAAGCCGTCGTGCCCGGCATAGAGGCGGAGCCCGACACGATGGTCTCCTTCACGACCATCAATCCGGACAAGTTCAAGGTCCTCAAGGCCCGGCTGCGGTACAAGGGCGTCGTCTACGAAGCCGTGCCGACCGGCTTCCACCCCGAGCGTGAATACGACCAGCGCCGCGTCGCGGATGGCTACACGATCTCCAGAGACGGCAAGCTCGTCGGGCGTATCGATTTCCCGGACTACAAGGGCACGATCGTCGACTTCGCCGGAAGCTATGACCGCAACGGGTCCTTTATCACCGCGCCTGTCGCCGACACCGATGGTCGTGAGGCGGTGATCTTCTTCGCGGGGCAACTGTTCAACCTGCCGGAGGCGAACGCGCCGGCGCTGATGCGGTAGAGCGAGCCTGCCGGCCGCTACATGACCTCCGCCGGGGCCACCACGCCGATGCCGCTCTGGCGCAGGACGCGGGCGGCGTCGACATTGCCGGCCTGGGCGGCCTGGCGCAGCCATTTGACAGCCTCGTCCTCGTTCTCGGGAACGCCCTCGTCGCCGTCCGAATAGAGCATGCCGAGGTAGTACATCGCATTGCCGTCGCCCTTGTCGGCCGCCGCCTTCCACCAGCGGCGGGCCTGCCGCGCGTCGCGGGCCACGCCTTTGCCGGAGATCGCCCGCACCCCCATGTTGACCATGGCGTTCGGGTCTTCCTTGTCGGCGGCCTTGCGGATCCACCGGAGCGCCTCGACGTCATCGGCGACGACGCCCTCGCCGGTCTCGTAGAGCAGGCCGATGAAGAACATCGCCGACGGTTCGCCCTTGTCCGCAGCCGCCCGCCACCAGCGCAGAGCCTGGTTGATGTCCTTTTCGACGCCCTTGCCCCAGTAGGCCATGGAGCCCATCTGGGCCATGCTTTCGGGGTCGCCCAGATCAGCTGCCCGTCGCCACAGCCGCGCGGCTTCCTTCTCGTCCTTCTCTGGCCCGTCGCCTCGCAGGTAGAGGATCGCGAGGTTGTGCATGGCGTCCGTGTCGCCCTGGGCGATGGCCGCACGGTACCAGCGGATCGCCTCGGCCTTGTCGGCCGCGACGCCAAGGCCGAGGTCATAGCTGACCCCGAGATTGAAAAGCCCGCGCACGTTGCCCTTTTCGGCCGCCGCCCGCGTCCAGCGCAGGGCCTCGACCGGGTCTTCGGCGACACCGATCCCTTCGCCGTAGATGTAGCCCAGCGAGGCCATCGCATCGGCCTGCCCCTGTCCGGCGGCGGCGATCCACAGCCGGGCCGCTTCAACAGCGTCGTAGGGGACGCCGCAGGCCTCCGAGTAGAGGTAGCCCAGCGCTGCCATGGCTTCGACATCGCCCTCGGAGGCCTTCGCCCTGGTCTTCTCGACGAAACTGTCGGACTTGCAGGACTCCAGCAGGCCCAGTTGCCACGGCGATTTCACGCCGGAGGCGGCAGCCTCCGCGGGCAGAGCCGCCATCGCGATTGCCGCCGCAACGACCAGTGGGAACAGGATCCGCTTCATGACCAAAGACTGCCTTGTCCCGAGGCCGCCTTCAATGGTTCCGGCGCGTCGCGATCAGCCCTTTGGACACTCGCCCTCGCCCGCGACACTGATCCCCGCGGCGGCGGCCGTGCAGGCGTTGCCGTAGGTCTTTCCGTCGGCGCCGCAGACCGGCCGGTACTCGCGGGTGCACATCTGGGGTCGCTTGCGGCAGGTCCCCGAACCGTCGGCGATGCGCTGCATCTCCGGCGTCATCGAACAGTAGAGTCCGGCCTGGCACTGGAAGCCGGCGAAGCCGCCGCACATGCCGCTCTCGGCGACCGGCGTGCGGCCCGGCGGCGGCGGCGGGGGGACAGGGCCGCCATCGCCCGAAGATTCGCAGGCGGCGGCCAGACCCAGCAACAGGGCTGCCGCCAGACCAATCCTGATGAAGCGCGTCATGATCTTCTCCGTCGGCGTCCCTCGCCGCAAATCTGTGCCTTGAACGTCAGACTGTCGAGAACGGTTCATGCACCCTTGATCAGCGCGCGCAATTGGTTTGATCTCTGCGCCTTCGCGTTTGGGACGGGGTCATGACATTCAGATTCGGGGCGGCCCTGGCCGCCACCGCGACGGCGGCGCTACTGGCCGCCTGCGCCACGACAGGGACGACGGCGGCGACAGCCAAACCAGTCGCCAGCACCGCGCCGGCCAAACCCATACCCGCGGGCCTCGACCCTGCGGCGCGGCCCGATCCCTTCCCTTCGACCTACGCCGCCTTCCCCTCGGCTCCAACGGCGATCCGGGGCGCCACGATCCTGACCGCGACGGGCCTGCGGATCGACAACGGGGTCATCGTGCTGCAGGCCGGCAAGATTCTCGCCGTCGGCGGCGCGGACACGGCCATTCCCGACGGCGTCACGGTCATCGACGGCCGCGGCAAGTGGGTCACGCCCGGCATCATCGACGCGCACAGCCACCTGGGCGTCTACCCCTCCCCCGGCGTCGCCTCGCGCTCGGACGGCAACGAGGCGACCGATCCGGTGACGGCCAATGTCTGGGCCGAGCACAGCGTCTGGCCGCAGGACCCCGGCTTCAACCGGGCCCGCGCAGGCGGGGTCACGACCCTGCAGATCCTCCCGGGCTCGGCCAACCTGTTCGGCGGTCGTTCCGTCACCCTGCGCAATGTGCCTTCGGTGACGATGCAGGGCATGAAGATGCCCGGCGCGCCCTACGGCCTGAAGATGGCCTGTGGCGAGAACCCCAAGCGGGTCTATGGCGGCAAGGGCCGTTCGCCTTCCACGGCCATGGGCAACGTGGCCGGCTATCGGCGCGCCTGGATCGACGCGGCGGAGTATGGCCGCAAGTGGGACGACTACCGCGCCAAGATCGCCAAGGGCGAAAAGGCCGACCCACCCAAGCGTGACCTCGGACTGGACACCCTGGTCGGCGTCCTGCACGGCGAAATCCTCGTTCAGAACCACTGCTATCGCGCCGACGAAATGGCCGTGATGATCGATATCGCCAGGGAATTCGGCTACAAGATCAGCATGTTCCACCACGCCTCGGAGGCCTACAAGATCGCCCCCCTGCTGGCGAAGGAGGGCATCTGCTTCGCCACCTGGGCGGACTGGGCGGGCTTCAAGATGGAGTCCTACGACGGCATCGAGGCCAACGCCGCGATCGCCTACCGGGCCGGCGCCTGCACGGTGATCCACTCCGATGACGCGACGATCACCCAGCGGCTGAACCAGGAAGCCGCGATCGCCATGGCGGCCGGCAACCGCATCGGTCTGAACATCACCGAAGCTGAAGCGATCGCCTGGATCACCGCCAACCCGGCCAAGGCCATGGGCATCGACGGCCAGACCGGTTCGCTGGTCGCCGGAAAGCGGGCGGATGTGGTGCTGTGGAGCGCCGATCCCTTCAGCATCTACGCCCAGGCCGAAAAGGTCTTCATCGACGGGGCGCTGATCTACGATCGGCACGATCCCCGCTATCAGCCCAAATCCGATTTCGAACTCGGCCAGCCCGGCGAAGGGGCCTTCCACCCATGAAACGCGCCCTTTTCGTCTTCGCCGCCCTGGCGCTCGCCACGCCGGCCGCCGCCGAGACCGTGGCCATCGTCAACGCCCGCATCGAGACCGCAGGCCCGGCCGGAACGATCCCGAGTGGCACGCTCGTGCTCAAGGACGGCAAGATCGTCGCCGTCGGCGCAGGGGTCGCGACCCCGGCCGGCGCCCGGGTCATCGACGCCAACGGCGGCGTCGTCACGCCTGGCCTGATCGCCCCGTCGTCCAGCCTGACCGTTACCGAGGTCGAGCAGGTCACGCCCACCCGCGACGACCGCTCCGGAAAGCTCTCGGCCGGCTTTGACATCAGCTATGGCGTCAATCCCAACAGCACCATGATCCCGCTGGCCCGTCAGACAGGCCTGACTCGCGTCGTGGCAACCCCCGTGCTGTCGCGCGGTGGCGGTGACGGGCACAAGGACGACAGTGGGGCCGAGGATTTCGCCGGCGGCGGCGGCGGGGACGAGGGTGATCCCGCCATGTTCGCCGGCCAGGCCGCCATCGTCAGCCTCGCGGCCGGCGATCAGGACCCGGTCGTGCGCGCCCGTGTGGCGGTGACGCTGGATCTCGGCGAAACCGGCGCCCGCAATGCCGGCGGCTCGCGTGGCGCGGCGCTGGTGCTGGTGAAAGGCGCTTTCGAGGATGCCCGCGCCTTCGCCCGCAATCGCTCGGCCTATGACCGGGGCGAAAGCCGCGAGTTCGGCCTGTCGCGCATCGATCTGGAAGCCCTGATTCCCGTGGTTCGGGGCGAGACGCCTCTGCTCGTTCGCGTACACCGCGCCAGCGACATCCTCCAGGTCCTGCGTCTGGCCCGCGAGGAGAAGATCAAGGTGATCCTCGAGGGCGCCGAAGAGGGCTGGCTGGTCGCCCAGCAGATCGCCGCCGCCGGCGTCGGTGTCATCGTCGACAGCCAGGCCGACCTGCCTGACAGCTTCGAAAGCCTGGCGGCGCGTCTGGACAACGCGGCCCGCCTGCAGGCCGCCGGCGTGACCGTGGCCATCATGGGGAGCCGCGACCTCAACAACATGCGCCAGCAGCGCTTCAACGCCGGCCTGGCCGTCGCAAACGGCCTGCCCCGCGATCAGGCCATGGCTGCCATCACCGCCAACGTGGCGAAGATCTGGGGCATGACCGGCGTCGGAACCCTGGCCGCCGGTCAGGAAGCCGACGTGGTGCTGTGGACCGGCGATCCGTTGGAAACCACGACCTGGCCTGTGACGGTGTTCATCGACGGCGTCGAGCAACCCCGGAGCACCCGAGGGTTTGAACTCCGTGACCGCTACCTCAAGTCGGCGGCCAGCGGGTATCCGCCAGCCTATCAGTAGGCGCCCGCCAAACAGGCGTCAGCCAATTCGGCCGGCGCCCGCTGGTCAACCGCTTGTGACGGCCTAGCTGCCCTGTCAGGGTCAGGCAGGCGGCGGGGGCCGCCCGGGGGGACGACCATGCAGGCGGGTTCTGAATCGGCCGACACGCCGGCGAGCGCTGGCGGCATTGGCGGCCCGCAGTTGCTGGGCCACCCGCGCGGCCTCGCGGTCCTGACCCTGACCGAGATCTGGGAGCGGTTTTCCTACTACGGGATGATGGGGCTGCTGACGCTCTACATGACCAAGCAGCTGCTGCTGCCCGGCCACGTGGAGAACGTCTGGGGCTTTCCAGCCTTCCGGGGCGTGGTCGAGGGCGCGTTCGGACCCCTGACGCCGCTGGCGCTCGCCTCACAGATCTTCGGCCTCTACACCGGCTTCATCTATGTCACGCCGATCCTCGGCGGGCTGATCGGCGACCGGCTGCTGGGCCAGCGCCGCACCGTGGTGCTCGGCACCCTGCTGATGGCCGCCGGCCACGCGATGATGGTCTCCGAGCACCTGTTTCTGCTGGCCCTGTTGAGCCTGATCCTCGGCGCCGGCTGCATCAAGGGCAACATGGCCGTGCAGGTGGGGCGGCTCTATGGGCCGAACGACACCCGGCGCACACGGGCCTTCGGCATCTATCTGATCGGCCTGAACGTCGGCGCGTTTTCGGCGCCTCTGGTCTGCGGAACGCTGGGCGAGAAGGTCGGCTTTCACTGGGGCTTCGGCGCGGCCGGCATCGGCATGCTGATCTCGCTGGCCACCTATCTGATCGGCCAGAAACATCTCCCGCCGGACGCTCTCCACCGCAAGGCCGACGGCCACACGGCGGCGCCCCGCCTTCAGCCCGGCGACGGGCGGATCATCCTCGGCCTGCTGCTGCTGCTGGTCCCGTACATCCTGGTTTTCAGCGCCTACAACCAGGCCTGGAACATCTTCACCATCTGGGCCGACGCCCACGTCGACCTGAATATCCTCGGCTTCCGCGCGCCGGTGACCTGGTTCGCCACGCTCGACGGCGTCCTGACCATCCTGGCGGTGTTCACGGCGGTGCGGGTCTGGGCCTGGCAGGCCAAACGCGGTCGCGAGCCCGGCGACATCGGCAAGATCAACTTCGGCCTGTTCCTCGGCGCGACCGGCTTCGGGATTCTGACGCTCGGGACCTGGCTGGCCGGCGCCCATCCGGTCGCACTGATCTTCCCGGTCGTCTTCTTCGTCTTCCAGGACCTGATGATCCCGTTCGTCGACACGGTGACCATGTCGGCTTTCTCGCGATCCGCGCCGGCGGCGGTCAACACGACCATGATGGGGGTCTTCTATCTCGCCTCGGCGATCTGCCAGTTCGTGCTGGGCTGGCTGGGGCGGTTCTACGAAGTCATGACTCCGGCGCAGTTCTGGCTGCTGCACACGGCCGTGGCCGGCGCGGCGCTGGTCATCCTGATGCTCTTCGGCCGGCCGCTGGCTCGCATCCTCACGCCCCGGACGGAGCCCGCGACCATCTGATCCTTGCCGCGCGGAGACCAACGCCGCATACCTCACGGTCCCCGAATCGACCGAAACTCCCCAGCGTCATGTCTGCTTCCCCCGTGCAATCCTCCCTGTTCGACGACGCGCTGAACCCGGCGCCGGCCGCGCCGCTGGCGCAGGCCAGCGAGCCCGTCGCGGCGAGGCCCGCGCCACCCCCCGCTCCTCCGGCGAAGGCCGCGCCCGGCGGCGGCTACACGGCCAGCGACATCGAGGTGCTCGAAGGCCTGGAGCCGGTGCGCAAGCGGCCGGGCATGTACATCGGCGGCACCGACGAGCGCGCCCTGCACCACCTGTTCGCCGAGGTGCTGGACAACGCCATGGACGAGGCCGTCGCCGGCCACGCCAAGCTGATCGAGGTCGTCTTCGACGCCGACGGCGCCCTGACGGTCAAGGACGACGGCCGGGGCATTCCGGTTGACGCCCACCCCAAACATCCGGGCATGTCGGCGCTCGAGGTCATCATGACCGTGCTGCACTCGGGCGGGAAATTCTCGGGCAAGGCCTACGAGACCTCGGGCGGTCTGCACGGGGTCGGCGTTTCGGTCGTCAACGCGCTGTCCGAGCGGGTGGAGGTCACGGTCTGGCGTGACGGCTTCGAGCACCGCCAGATCTTCTCCCGCGGCAAACCGCTCGGTCCGCTGGAAAAGCTGGGCCCCTCGAAGAAGCGCGGGACGGCGATCAAATTCCTGCCCGACCCGATCATCTTCGGCGAGGGCGCGGTGTTCAAACCCGCGCGCCTGTACCGCATGGCCCGGTCCAAGGCCTATCTGTTCCGCGGCGTGCAGATCAAATGGACCTGTGACCCCGGCCGCATCCAGGACCAGACTCCGCCGGAAGCAGTGTTCCACTTCCCCAATGGCCTGGCCGACTTCCTCGCCGAGCGGATCAAGTCCGTCGCCACCGTGACGCCGGAGGCCTTCAGCGGCCGCATCGAGCGCACCGGCGAGGCCGGCGCCGTCGAATGGGCCGTCACCTGGACGCCGCAGGGCTTTGGCGAGGCCGACGGCTTCATGCAGTCCTACTGCAACACCGTGCCCACGCCCGAGGGTGGCACGCACGAGGCCGGTTTCCGCGCGGCACTGACGCGGGGCCTCAAGGCCCACGCGGAGATGATCAACGAGAAGCGCGCCGGCATCATCACCGCCGACGACGTGATCGCCAATGCCGGCGCCCTGATCAGCGTGTTCATCCGCAATCCGGAGTTCCAGGGCCAGACCAAGGAGCGGCTGAGCTCGTCGGACGCCCAGAAGCTGGTCGAGGCTGCATTGCGCGACCCCTTCGACCACTGGCTGACCGCCTCGCCCAAGGCCGCCCGCGCCCTGCTCGACTTCGTCATCGAGCGCGCCGAGGACCGCCTCAAGCGCCGCAAGGACCGCGAGGTCGCTAGAGCCTCGGCAACCCGCAAGCTGCGCCTGCCCGGCAAGCTGGCGGACTGCTCGGCCAACGCCATCGACGGCGCCGAACTGTTCATCGTCGAAGGCGACAGCGCCGGCGGCTCGGCCAAGCAGGCGCGCGACCGCAAGACCCAGGCGATCCTGCCCCTGCGCGGCAAGATCCTCAACGTCGCCAGCGCCACCGGCGACAAGCTGATGGGCAACAAGGAACTGTCGGACCTGATGCTGGCCCTCGGCGTCCAGGGCGGCAGCAAGTACCGGGACGAGGACCTGCGCTACGAGCGGATCGTCATCATGACCGACGCCGACGTCGACGGCGCACACATCGCCAGCCTGCTGATCACCTTCTTCTACCGCCAGATGCCGGAGATGATCCGCGGCGGCCGGCTGTACCTCGCCCTGCCCCCGCTTTATCGCATCAGCCACGGCGGCAAGGCCGTCTACGCTCGTGACGACGCCCACAAGGACGAGCTGCTGGAGATGCAGTTCAAGGGAAAGAAGCCCGAGATCGGCCGCTTCAAGGGCCTGGGCGAGATGATGCCTGCCCAGCTCAAGGAAACGACCATGGACCCGTCCAAGCGGACGCTGGCCAGGGTCACCCTGCCGCGCGACGAAAGCCACGTCATCGAGCTGGTCGAGAACCTGATGGGCCGCAAACCCGAACAGCGCTTCCGCTTCATCCAGGACAACGCCGAGTTCGCCGCGGCGGACGTGGATATCTGACCTTTGGCGGATGCTCCCCTTCGGGGGAGCTGTCAGTCCGCAGGACTGACTGAG
>CAZISF010000050.1:0-20167 GCA_964541915.1 uncultured Caulobacter sp. | reverse complement strand
GGTCAAGGACGACCCCTGCGGGGTCGCCGCTACGCGGCCGCGAAGCGGTCCTTGAGCAGGCCGTCCGTCGGAGCGACACTGGCCGTCAAGACATCAGGAGCGGTCCGCCATGCCCCGCCTTCGGCGAGCACGGACCTTGTCGGCCATCGACGGCGTTTCCCTCTCCACCACGCTTCGCGTGGCCCGCCTCCCGCACTCGCGCCAGGCGCACGGAAGGTTCTACCCGTCGTCCCGCGACCGCGACCGCCTTGCCCCGCCCTCGGCTTCGCGTGTCTTCACCTTGGCCCAGTAGGCGGCCCCGTCGTCCGGCTTGAACATCGTCCTTGGCGCCCCGTCGCGGGTGGCGACCGCGAAGACATTGCTGCCCGGGTCATAGATCAGGGTGTCGCCGTTGGCCCGGGTCAGGGTCTGGGCGCCCCGCGGCGGCTTCGTCACGAAGGCACGCGCCTTGCTGACATAGGCGTCGAGCGATCGGGCGCCGAAGTCGGCCCCGTTGCGCTGGAAGTTGCGCTCGGCGTTCTGCTCGGCGGTGAAGCGGCGACTGGCCGACCACATCGGCTTGCCGTCTATGCGCCGGACCGGCGCCGAGCGCGCGTCGGAGGCTGCAGGCGCCTCATCCGTCCCCGCCATGGGGGCGGGGGCGGGCGTGGCCGATGCCGCCTGATGAACCGGCACGGCGGACGCCCCACCGTCGCAACCTGCCAGAAAGGCGGCGGCCAGCATCACCGCCGACGAAGCCCGGAACAATCCCACCATGATCTTGTCCTTGTCACCCGTTAAAAGTGTATTTGAACAGATCAAGAACACGGGTTTCGGGATTGGTCAAGCGTCCGTGGCGTCGTATGCAGCGACGGGTGTTCATGGCGCTGACGGAGACGCGGGTTTGGCTGGGCGGCGGGTTCTGCTGATCGTCGGGGGCGGCATCGCCGCCTACAAGGCGCTGGAACTGACACGGCTGCTGCGCAAGGCGGGCGTGGCGGTGCGGCCGATCCTGACAAAGGCCGGCGCCGAGTTCGTCACGCCGCTGTCCCTGTCGGCGCTTGCCGAGGACAAGGTCTACAGCGAACTCTTCTCTCTGACGGACGAAGCGGAGATGGGCCATATCGAGCTCTCCCGCTCGGCCGACCTGGTGGTCGTGGCCCCGGCGACGGCCGACCTGATGGCAAAGGCGGCCCATGGCCTGGCCGGGGACCTTGCCTCGACGACCCTGCTGGCGACCGACAAGCCCGTGCTGATGGCCCCGGCGATGAACGTTCGCATGTGGGACCATCCGGCGACGAAGCGGAACCTGGCGACCCTCAAGGGCGACGGCGTGCGGTTCGTGGGGCCTGACGAAGGGGCCATGGCCTGCGGCGAGTTCGGCTATGGCCGGATGGCCGAGCCCGAGGCGATCTTCAACGCGATTCTGGGCCTGCTGGAGGGGCCCGCCGCCCGCCCTTTAGCCGGTAGACATGTGCTGGTGACGGCCGGACCGACGGCCGAGGCGCTCGATCCCGTGCGGTTGCTCACCAACCGCTCAAGCGGCCGGCAGGGCTACGCCATCGCCGGGGCGCTGGCCGCTCTGGGCGCCCGCGTGACGCTGGTGTCTGGCCCGGTGAGCCTGCCGACGCCGGCGGGCGTGGACCGGGTGGACGTGGAGTCCGCGCGCGACATGCTGGCGGCCAGCCAGGCGGCCCTGCCGGCCGACGCCGCGATCTGTGTCGCCGCCGTGGCCGACTGGCGCCCGGACGAGGCCTTCGGCATCAAGCTGAAGAAGGGCAAGGACGGCCCGCCGACCCTGACCCTGGTCGAGAACCCCGACATCCTGGCGACCCTCGCCGCGTCGGGCCCAGCGCGGCCGACGCTGGTCGTCGGCTTCGCCGCCGAGACCAATGACGTCGAGGCGCACGCCCGGGCCAAGCTGGCCCGCAAGGGCTGCGACTGGATCATCGCCAATGATGTGACCGAGCCCGGCGTCATGGGTGGTGAAGAGAATGCGGTGCTGCTGATCACCCGCGAGGGGATCGAGCGCTGGGACCGCGCCCACAAGGACCGGGTCGCCGCCGATCTGGCCGCCCGTATCGCGAAGGCTTTGACGTGACCCCGACCATCCCCGTCGTCCAGCTACCCCACGCCGAGGGCCTGCCGTTGCCGGCCTATGAGACGCCGCTCGCGGCCGGCATGGACCTGCGCGCCGCGGTTCCCGAGGACGAACCGATCATTCTGAAGCCGATGGCCCGGGCCATGGCGCCGACCGGCCTGTCGTTCGCCGTGCCGGCTGGTTTCGAAGCCCAGGTCCGGCCGCGCTCGGGCCTGGCGGCCAAGGCGGGGATCACCTGCCTCAACACGCCTGGCACCATCGACGCGGACTATCGCGGCGAGGTGAAGGTCATTCTGATCAATCTGGGGGAGGAGGACTTCGTCATCCGCCGGGGCGACCGGATCGCCCAGCTCGTGATCGCGCCGGTGGCGGCGGCGACCTGGCAGGCGGTGACGAGCCTCGACGAGACCGCGCGGGGCGCGGGCGGGTTCGGCTCGACTGGCGCCGGCTAGGTCGGGAGGCCGTGGAAACCCACGTAGCCGAGGAAGCCGCTGACGAACGCCAGACCGGCGATCCAGAGGAAGGGCTTGAGGACGTCGTAGGGGTTATCGACTGCGGCGCGCATGACGCTGAAGGTCCTTTCGGGGCCAAGTATTCAACTGTTGAACACACAGGCGCCGCATACGGTTGCAGGCGTCGTCTGAACCGAGAATGACGTGATTCGCCTGACAGTCGACAAGCTCGCCGAATTGATCGCCCACCAGTTGAATCCTGGCGGGGGCAGGATCTTCCTGCCGGGCAGCGCCGGAGAGCCGCTGACGTTGCTCGATGCGTGGCGGCGCAGGCCCGAACTGGCCGCCAATCTGACCTTCGTCGGCTCGCCTGTACCGGGGATCAACCGCAACGACTGGGCCGGTCTGCACGAGACGGCCCGATCGGAGGGGACGTTCCTGTCCGCCGACTGGCGAGCCAGTTTCGAGGCCGGACGGTTCAGCCTGCGGCCCATGACCTGGTTTCAGGCGTTCGGCTGGCTAGGCGAGACGCCGCTCGACGCAGCCGTGTTCCACGTCAGCGAACCCGACGCGGACGGCAACGTGTCGATGGGGATCGCCAGCGACCTCGCGCCGGCGGTCATGGCCCGGGACCTGTTCAAGGTCGCGCTGGTCAATCCGGCCATGCCGCGTGTCCAGGGCCCGGTCTGGCCGCTGGCCGCATTCGACCTCGTCGCCGACGCGCCGCACGATCTGCTGACCTACGACACAGGCACGCTCGACCCGGCGTTCGAGGCGATCAAGCGGCATCTGCAGGCGATCATGCCCGATGGCGCCAGCGTGCAGTTCGGCGTCGGCAAGGCCGGGATCGCGGCGCTGGCGGCGCTGGAGGGGATGAAGGGCCTGCGAATCCACTCCGGCATGGTCACCGATCCGCTGCTGCCGGTGCTCGACTCCGGCGCGCTGACCGAAGTGGTGACGGGCCTGGCGGCCGGATCGCGCGCGCTCTACGACCGCTGCGGTTCCGACAGCCGCATCCGTTTCGAGCCATCGAACGTGACCCATGACATCCGGGTGCTGGCGGAAATCCCGCGCCTGGCGGCGGTCAATTCGGCGATCGAGATCGATCTGTTCGGCCAGGCCAACGCCGAATTCCAGGACGGTCGACAGATCAGCGGCGTCGGCGGGCTGACCGACTTCCTGCGCGGCGCGCGGCTTTCGAAGGGCGGCTTGCCGATCCTCGCCCTGCCGGCCAGCGCGCGACGGGGCGAGATCAGCCGCATCGTGCCGCGCCTGCCGCCGACAGCCGTCTCCGTACCGAGGGCCGATGTCGGTCTGGTGATCACCGAGCATGGCGTGGCCGATCTGCGCGGCCTGACGCTCGATGGCCGCGCCGAGGCGCTGATCGCGGTGGCCGAACCGGCCCATCGGGATGGACTCGCCGACAGCTGGGCGGCTATCCGGCGGAGCCTTTGACCGTGAGCGCGACCATGGATCTCCTGACCAGCAGCGACCTCCCCCTCGACCTTATCGGACGGGGAAAGGTGCGCGACATCTACGCCGTTGGCGATGACCGGCTGCTGTTGATCGCGACCGACCGGGTCAGCGCCTTCGACGTGGTGATGGCCGAGCCCGTCCCAATGAAGGGCGCCGTGTTGACCCAGCTCAGCGCCTGGTGGTTCCGGCGCCTGGATGGCGTGGTGTGCCACCACATGCTGTCGGTCGATCCCGACGAGATCATCGCGGCCGCGCCCGTGCTGGCCCGCCACCGCGCGAGCCTCGTGGGGCGGGCGATGCTCTGCCGCCGGGTGACGGTCGTGCCGGTCGAGTGCGTCGTGCGTGGCTATCTCTCGGGCTCCGCCTGGAAGGAATATGCGGACTCCGGGACACTGGCGGGCGAGGCCCTGCCGGCCGGGCTCCGCAAGAGCGAGCGGCTTGACCCGCCGGTGTTCAGCCCGGCGACCAAGGCCGAGACCGGCCACGACGAGAACATCTCTGTCGCGCGGATGGGCGCGGTCGTCGGCGCGGCCCTGGCCGGCGAACTGGAGGCGCTGAGCCGCACCGTTTACGAAGCCGGTCGGGCCCTGGCCGCCGAGCGCGGGCTCATTCTGGCCGACACGAAGTTCGAGTTCGGCCGGGACGCGCAGGGTAGGGTCGTGCTGATCGACGAGGTGATGACGCCGGACAGCTCGCGCTATTGGCCCGCGGGGGGCTGGTCTGTCGGCGAGACCCCGCCCAGCTTCGACAAGCAGCCGCTGCGCGACTACCTCGATGCGGAACGCGCCGCCGGTCGCTGGAACGGCGAGGCGCCCCCGCCGCCCTTGCCGGAGGCGGTCGTGAGGGCGACGTCGGAGCGGTATCTGGAGCTTTACCGGCGGATGACCGGCGAAGATCTGGCCGTCTGACCGTCGGTCAGAGCAATTCGTCTGTGTGTTCCCCAAGTTTCGGAGACCGGACGCCCGGCATGCGGACGCCGTCAATCTTCAGCGGTGCGGCCAGCATGTGCAGACCCTGTGGCCGGTCCGGGTGATCGACCACATCCCGCATGCCGACCTCGGCGACAAACGGGTTGTCGAGCGCCTGGAACAGATCGTTGACCGGGCCGAAGGGGACGCGCCCCGCGAAAAGGGCGCTCCAGTGCGCGGTCGGCTCCGTCGCGAACAGGACATCGAGCGCCTCGGTCAGGGCCGGAAGATTGCGCGCCCGGTCGGCGAGCGTGGCGAAGCGCGGATCGGCGGCCAGGTCCGGGCGGCCGATCAGGTCGCAGAGCTCTCCCCAGAACTTCTCGTTCATGCACATCAGCTGGCCGTAGCCGTCGGCCGTCTTCACCCGCTGCACCGGAGCCAGCGAGGGGTGTGCGCCGGCCGGCATGCGGACCGTCGGATGGTGCTCGTTCATCGCCCAGACGGCCGGGTAGCTGAGCTGGTGCAGGGCCACGTCGAACAGTGACACGTCCACGTCGCAGCCCTCGCCGGTGGCGCGCGCCGAAAGGATGGCGCTGACCACGCCGAAAGCGAAGGTCGCGCCACTCATGAAATCGATGATCGAGACACCCATCCGCGCGGGCGGGCCGTCCGGTTCGCCCGTCAGGCTCATCAGGCCGCACTCGGCCTGCATCGGATAGTCGTAGCCCGGCCAGCCTTCGCGGCTGTTGCCCCGCCCGTAGGCCGACAGGTGGCCGCAGACGATGGCCGGGTTAAGGGTCTTCAGAGCTTCATAGGTCAGGCCCAGCTTCGTCGGCTGATCGCCCCGCAGATTGTTGACCACAGCCTCGGCCGAGGCGACCAGCCGCTCAAAGTCGGCCCGGCCTTCGGGCGTTTTCAGCTCGATGGCCGCCGACTTCTTGCCGCGCGAGAAGGTCTGGAAATACTGGCTGTCGTTCTCGCCGAGCAGGAACGGCCCCGTGGGCCGCGAGGCGTCGCCGCCCATGGACGGGGCCTCGATCTTGATCACCTCGGCGCCGAGCTCGGACATCAGCAGGGTGGCGTAGGGGCCGGCCCCGTAGTGCTCGATGGTCAGAACGCGCACGCCCTGCAGGGGCCGTTTCACCAGTAGGACTCCATGATCTCGGCGGCCCAGGCCGGTTCGCGGACCTCGCCACGCGGCAGGAAGCCGCTGAGCACGGGCTTGATATCGACGACCGGCGTGCCGTCGATGGCGTCCAGGCCTTCGACCTCCAGACTCAACCCGTCGACCGCGATGACGCGGCAGACCGAGACGCCCAGGCGGTTGGGGCGATTGCGGCCGCGCTGGGCGAAGATGCCGACCAGCGGCCAGTCCTCGCGGCCGCGAGGCCGGCGGGCGCCGGTGACGATCTCCGCCTCGGTGATGCGGTCGAAGACGAACACGATTTCCGCATGGGAGAAGTCGGTCAGGCCGAAGAGGGCTTCGGCGCCAAACCGTTTCGGGTCGAGATCGATGCGCGCGCGACTGGGTCCCCAGTCATCGTCGATCGCCGCCTCGCGCCCTCCCCGAACGTGGCCGATCGCCTCGATTGAGAATGTCATCGACGCCTCCCCTGTCTGGACGGCTTGGGGCTAGGCCCGACGGCCGGACTGGTCAACCCGATCAACTTGCATCTGCGAACTATTCGCATTAACGCCAGTTGGCCTTCCGACTTTCAGCGTTCCGGAACCTTCCTCTTGACCCAGTCCCTTTCTGGCCGCCTGCGCCGCTTCTGGCTCAACATCCACCTGTGGATCGGCGTGGGGCTGTTCATCCTGCTCGTTCCGCTCGGCCTGTCAGGCGCGGCGCTGGTCTGGCATGACGGGCTGGACGCAATGCTCCATCCCCAGCGGTTCGCCGTTTCAAAAGGCGACACGACGCTGGCGGCGTCGGCCTATCTCGATGCGGCCCGCAAGGCCTATGGCGACCGGGCGACGGTGACTCAGATCCGCATGCCTGAAGAGGCCGGGCGGCCGGTCATCGCCAGCGGGCGGGTCAACGGGCCGCCACCGGTACCCGGCCAGCGTCCGCGCAGCCTGACAGCCTGGATCGACCCGGCGACGGCGCGGGTGCTGGATGTGGCCGATACCCGGAACGAGGCCATTGGTGTCCTGCACCGGCTGCACGGCAGCCTGCTGATCGCCACGCCTGGTCTTGGCCGCAAGATCGTCGGCTGGCTCGGATGGGCGATGAGTGTCTCCTGCCTGACCGGCCTGTGGTTGTGGTGGCCCCGCAACGGCAAGGTTTTGCTTGGGTTGCGCTGGCTGCGCTCGCCGTCGACGTTTAACAACCTGCACCACATGGTCGGCTTCTGGGTGCTGGTCCCGCTGCTGCTGGTATCCCTGACTGGCGTCTACATCTCGTTCCCCGAGACCAGTCGCAAGCTGTTCGGCGTCGAGACCTCCGGCGGCCCCCGGGGCAGCCAGCGACCTGCCGCCGCTGCGCCGCTGGCAGCGCCGGGTCTGCCGATCGACATGGCGGTCGCCGCCGCAATGGCCGAAAAGCCGGGCGAACGTCTCGCCGCCATCACCCTGCCCACTGAAGGCCGGCGGCCGGCCTGGCGGGTGCAGTTCGCCGGTGAGGGACATCGCCTGCCGGTCTCCGTCCAGATCAGCGACCGCGACGGCGCGGTCCTGACAGGAAAGGGCAGGCCGGATCAGCCCGATCCCCTGTCCCGGCGCATGCGCAGGATCCACGACGCCCAGGACACGCCGTGGATCTGGCAGATCCTCGTGTTCGCCACCGGCGTCGCGCCGGTGCTGCTCGGCGTGACCGGGACGGTGATGTGGCTGCGCCGGCGGTCCCGTCGCGCGCACCTGCGCCGCCTCGCGCGGCAACCCGCAGGCTGATCGAATTGTTGCGAACGATTCTCATTGCGGCGGCGGCTCGACAAATATAAGAACGACTCGCAATCGCAACACGGCGCCTGGGCGCGCCTCTAACGGAACCTCAGTTCATGCGTATGACCGCCGTCGGCATCACCGCCAGGGCCAAGCGCGCCCTGGGCGTCGCGGCGGTCGCCGGCGCGGCCGGCCTCTCTCTGTCCCCGACGCTCGCCATGGCAGCGGACACTGCCGCCGTCGAAGCGCCGACCGACCTTCAGGGCATCGAGATCATCGCCGCGCGCACGGATCGGCCCAGCTCACCGAAGTACACCGCCACCCCGATCGACACCCCGCAGACGGTGACGGTCGTGTCCGGCCGCACGATCCGCGACCAGAACCTGCTGACCCTGCGCGACATCCTGCAGACCGTGCCCGGCATCACCTTCGGGGCTGGAGAGGGCGGCGGCGGCTATGGCGACAGCATCAATCTGCGCGGCTACTCGGCCAGCAACGATGTCACCACCGACGGCCTGCGCGACAGCGCACAGTACAGCCGCACCGATCCGTTCAACCTGCAACAGATCGAGGTCATCAACGGGGCCAACTCCGTCTACGCCGGCGCCGGCTCGGTCGGTGGGTCCATCAATCTGGTCAGCAAGGCGCCGCGCGCGTCCGACAGTGGGGTCGCCACCGTCGGCGTCGGAACGGACGGCTATGGCCGACTGACGCTGGACGCCAACCGGGTGATCGGCGACCAGATCGCCGTCCGTCTGAACGCCATGGCGCACGGCAACGACGCACCGGGACGCGACGTCGAGCGCTTCAGCCGCTGGGGGCTCGCCCCGTCGATCACGATTGGCCTGACCAGCCCGACACGGGTGACGGTGTCCTGGCTGCACCAGGAGGACGACAACGTTCCGCAGTACGGCGTGCCCTACGCCTCGAACGCCTTCCTCAACGGGCCGCTGCCCGGCGTGAAGTCGTCCAGCTACTTCGGCTATCGCAACATCGACACGCAGGAGATCGGCGTCGACAGCCTGACCCTGAGCATCGTGCACGAGATCAGCGACAGCCTGACGGTGACCAACACCAGCCGCTGGCAGCAAATCACCCAGACGACCATCGTCGACCCGCCACAGGGGACCTGGTGCCTGGCCAGCGGCTTCAACGCCCAGACCGGCGCGGCCTGCGCCACGCCGGGTGTCTATGTGCTCAGCGGCCCACGCGGGAACCTGCGCGACACGACCAACACCCAGCTCGTCAGCCAGACGGACTTCAACTGGAAATTCGCCACCGGATCCTGGTCGCACAACCTTGTGCTGGGAGCGTCTTTTTCCAACGAGACCTATGACCTGACCACCGGCCGGTTGTTCTTCAACGCCAACGGCTCGGCCGTGGTCCTGCCGACCATGAGCATCGCTGATCCCGACAACCGCTACGCCGGCCCGGTCAACTTCCTCGAAAGCGCGATCAGCGACGGTGAGCTGGCCAACCAGGCGCTCTACGTCTTCGACACGATCGAACTGGGTCAGCACTGGCAGCTGAACGGCGGCGCGCGGGTCGAGCATAACGAAGGCGAGTTCGTCTCGACGCCCTACACCTGGACCGTCGGAACGCCGCCGGTGCGGGTGGCCGGGGCCACGACCATCGCGAAGAACGAGGAGACGCTGGTCTCCTGGCGCCTCGGCCTGGTCTACAAGCCCGCGCCGAACGCCAGCCTGTACATTGCCTATGGCAACACACGGACGCCGTCGCAGGCCACCGTCAACGGCGGCTGTGCGGTGACCGGCGCGGCGCAGAACTGCAATGTCGATCCGGAAGAGGGCCAGGTGCTCGAGGTCGGCGCCAAGTGGGACACGTTCGACGGCCGGTTGTCGCTGACCGCGGCCCTGTTCCAGAACGAGCGGACGAACATCCGGCTGAACTCCAATGACCCCGCGATCCCGGTGCAGCAACTGGACGGCGCGTCCCGCGTGCGGGGGATGGCGCTGGGCGCGGCCGGCCAATTGACCGATCGCTGGACGATCCTCGCCAACTACACCTTCCTCGACAGCGAGATACTTCAGAACGTCGCCGGCACGGCCCTGCCGCCGAACGACGTCGACTACACCAGGGGTGACCCGATCCCGATCACGCCGCGCCATGCCTTCAACCTGTGGACCACGGTGATGGTCACCGACAAGGTGATGGTGGGGTACGGGGCGACCTACGCCGGCGAGTATGCCTTCGCCCGCGCCGCCGTCGGGGCGCCGCTGCTCTGGTCGGACAGCTACTGGCTGCACAACGCCTCGCTGACCTGGACCGCCAGCGACGCCGTCAGCGTCCAGGTCAACATCAAGAACCTGACCGACCAGGCCTACTACACGCGCATCCGCTCCAACGCCGGGTTCGGCTGGGCGACGCCGGGTGACGCTCGGTCGGCGCAGATAACCCTGAACTACCGGTTTTGACGGGCGCGGGAGGACCAGCGCGATGATGCTCCAGATTCCCGGCGTGCTGGACAAGGATGAGGTCGCGCGGATTCGGTCCCTGATCGATGCGGCGGACTGGACCGATGGCAATGTGACATCCGGGTTCCAGTCGGCCCTGGCCAAGCAGAACCGGCAGCTGCCGGAAGGCTCCGACGCGGCCCGCGAGGCCGGCGCGGCCATTCTGGCGGCGCTTCAGCGCCATCCGCTGTTCCTCTCGGCCGCGCTGCCGGCGCGGATCTTTCCGCCTCTGTTCAACGCCTACGGCGTCGGCGACGGCTTCGGCGATCACATCGACAACGCGATCCGCCGCGACCGGGAGGGGCGACAGTTCCGTACCGACCTTTCGGCGACGCTCTTCCTGACCGAGCCCGAGGACTACGATGGCGGGGAGCTGACGGTCGACGACACCTACGGCGTTCATCAGGTGAAACTCGCCGCCGGGGATCTGATCCTCTATCCCGCCTCGAGCCTGCACCGGGTCGAACGCATCACCCGCGGCGCCCGCGTCTCAGGCTTTTTCTGGATCCAGAGTCTGGTGCGTGACGATGCTCGCCGCACCCTGCTGTTCGATATGGACCTGGCCATCCAGCGGGCCGGGGCCGGTCTGGGGGCCGGGGACGCTGCGGTGGTTTCGCTGACCGGCGCGTACCACAACCTGCTGCGGATGTGGGCCGAGACCTGAACCCCCGTTCCGGGCCATTTCCGCGACCGTTTGAATACCCCGCGTTTACCCGTGGTCGTCATGCTCGCCGCGAACAGGGCGGAAACGGCATGGCCGGCGCAAAGACCGGAAGAGCATCGGCGAAACGCCGCGGACCCAAATCCGCTGCGGCGCGCTGGTTCTTCGACAACTCCCTCGACATGTTCGCGGTGGTCAACCGCGACGGCGTCTTCACCGACGTCAATGACGCGTGGGAGCGGATCACCGGCTGGCGACGCGAGGACCTGGTCGGCAAGACGATCTTCGAGTTCCTTCATGAGGACAGCTACGAAGAGGCCCGCGACTCCCGCCGGCGCATGAAGCGCGACGGCCACACGGTCAACCAGCTGAAGATCCGCTGCCAGGACGGGCGCTGGATCTGGATCCAGGGCCGATCCCGGCTCGACCCCAACGACCACATGGTCGGCACCCTGCAGGATATCACCGAGACCGTCCTCCAGAAGGAGGAGCTCGAGGCCGCCCGCCGGACCCGCTCGATGCTGTCCGAGGCCGCCGGCATCGGCAGCTGGAGCTATGAGCCCTACAGCGACCGCATCGAATGGTCGGACGACATCCTGGCGCTCTGCGGCTGGGATCAGGCGGACATCGATACGCCTGAGAAATTTCAAGCCATCGTAGATCCGGCTCAGCGGGACATGGTCGACGCGACCTTCCGCCAGAGCGTCCGGTCAGGCGAAGGCGCCACGATCGAACATCGCTTCCTCACCCGGGACGGCCGATGGCTGACCATGCGGGCCACCTTCCGCACTGAGCGGCGGGGACGAGTTTTCGCCCTCAAGGGCATCTCGCAGGACGTGAGCGAGCTCGCCGAGGCCCGGGATGCCGCGCGCGAGGGCGAGGCGCGGGTTCAGGCGCTGATGGAGCGGGCGCGCATGGATGCCTGGCGGCAGGAGCTGGCGCTTGGCGCCGCCGACGCCGGGGCCTTCGAGATCGATCACGCCGGCCGAACCTTCTGGGCCAGCGAGCAGTTCTTCCGGCTGGTCGGCCGGCGCATGACCTACAAGGAAATGGCCGTCCCGCTCTGGCCGTTCGTGCATCCCGAAGACAGGACGCTCGTGCGGGAAACGAACCGGCGCTGGGCCGGCGGCGTTGAAAACGTCTCCATGGAATTCCGCATTCTCATGCCGGACGGCCAGGAGCGCTGGGTGCGCACCTTCTACCGGCTCGACAGGCCCAGCCGAAAAGGCGTGGGTCTTGTTCTGGATATCGACGCCCGCAAGCGGCAGGAACTGGCGCTGGTCGAGGCGCAACGGGCCGCTGAAGCGGCGGCGGAGGCCAAGGCGAGTTTCCTCGCCAACATGAGCCACGAAATTCGCACGCCGATGAACGGCGTGCTCGGCGTGCTCCATCTGCTGAAGAACGAGACGATCAGCGACGGCGGCCAGCGGCTGCTGGACGAAGCCCTGACCTGCGGCGAGATGCTCTCGACACTGCTCGATGACGTGATCGACTTCGAGCGGATCGAGGCGGGCCGGCTTGAACTTTCAGACGAAGCGGTTGACGCAGGCGAACTGGCGCGCGGCGTCTTCCGGCTGCTGGAGCCGCAGGCGCGCGCCAAGGGCCTGACGCTGACGCTGGAAGGTGCGGACGACCTGGGCTGGGTGCGAACCGACCCCGTGCGGCTGCGCCAATGCCTGTTCAATCTGATGGGCAACGCCGTGAAGTTCACGCTGGAGGGCGGGGTGACGCTGCGCTGCGAGCGCCCGGCGCCCGGGCGGCTGGCGTTCGGCGTGCGGGACACCGGCATCGGTATCGCGCCGGAGGCCCAGGACCGGCTGTTCGAACGCTTCCACCAGGCCGACGCCACCACGACCCGACGGTTCGGCGGCTCCGGCCTCGGTCTGAGCATCACCCGCCGTCTGGCGGAGATGATGGGTGGCCAGGTCACTTTCGAATCCGTGGCGGGCGTCGGCTCGACCTTCCGGATCGAGATCGCCGCCGTGGACGCGGTCGCGGCGGGCCCCGCCGCCGAGCTGGCGGGGGCGCCGCTCGAAGGTCTGCGAATTCTTGTTGTCGAGGACAACCCGACCAACCGGATGATCGCGGTGAAGATGCTCGAGAGCCTCGGCGCGTCCGCGCAGACCGCGTGCGACGGGGCCGAGGGCGTGGCCGCCGCCGCCGCGGGAGTGTTCGACCTGATCCTGATGGACATCCAGATGCCCGACATGGACGGCATGGAGGCCTGCCGCCGCATCCGCGCGCAGACCGGTCCGTCCGCGACCACGCCAATGATCGCCCTGACCGCAAACGTCCTGGCGCATCAGCGGGAGACCTATCTGGCCGCCGGCATGGACGGCGTGGTCGGCAAACCGGTCTCGCCCGCGGCCCTGCTGGCGGAGATTTCCCGGCTCGCCGCCGACCCGGGTGAAGCGACGCCTGAACAGGCCCGGATCGCCTGACCATCTTCCCCCCGGCGTGGGTCGTGCTAGACCTGCGTCAAAACCGGGGGGTACGTAACCATGGCCAGCACGACAACCAGTGAAGACACGCCCGTCTCCATGCGGACCGTGGTCCTGGCGTCTTCCGCCGGCACGGCCTTTGAGTGGTATGACTTCTTCGTCTTCGGCACGCTGGCGTCGGTCATCGGCAAGAACTTCTTCGCCGAGCTCGGCGACACGGCAGGCGTCCTGGCGGCGCTGGGCCTGTTCGGCGCCGGCTTCTTCTTCCGGCCGCTCGGCGCCCTGATCTTCGGCCGCATCGGCGACAAGGCCGGCCGCAAAGGCGCCTTCCTGATCACCGTCATCCTCATGGGCGCGGCGACCTTCGCCATCGGCCTGCTGCCGACCTACGCCATGGCCGGGCCGCTGGCCCCGCTGCTGCTGATCCTGATGCGCATCATCCAGGGCACAGCGCTGGGCGGTGAGTACGGCGGCGCGGCGATCTACGTCGCCGAGCACGCGCCGGACGGCAAGCGCGGCGCGATGACCGGCTGGATCCAGACCTCCGCCGCCTTCGGCCTGCTCGGCGCCCTGCTGGTGATCCTGGCGGCCCGCACGGCGCTGGGCGAAGAGGCCTTCCTCGCCTGGGGCTGGCGCATTCCGTTCCTCGTTTCGGTCGGCCTGCTGGGCGTGTCGATCTTCATGCGCCTGAAGCTGTCGGAGAGCCCCTCGTTCCAGAAGCTCAAGGACGCCGGCGAACAGGCCGAGCACCCGTTCCGCGAAGCCTTCGGCCAGTGGAAAAACCTGAAACTGGTGCTGCTGGCGCTGGTTGCGATCATGTTCGCCCAGGGGGCCGTCTGGTACACCGCCTTCTTCTATCTGCCGGTGTTTCTCGAGCGCTTCCTCAAGGTCGAGCCGAAGACGGTCAATCTGCTGGTGATGGCCGCGACCGCCGTCAGCGCGCCGCTGTACGTCTTCTTCGGCTGGCTGTCCGACAAGGTCGGCCGCAAGTGGGTGCTGTGGTTCGGCATGACCCTGGCGCTGGCGGCGTTCTTCCCCGCCTTCCACCAGATGGCCCGCTACGCCAACCCCGCGCTGGCCGAGGCCGAGCAGCGCATGCCCGTGACCGTGATCGCCGATCCGGCCGCCTGCCACCTGCAGTTCGACCCGGTGGGCAAGGCCGTGTTCACCAGCTCCTGCGACATCGCCAAGAGCGCCCTGGCCAACGCCGGCGTGTCCTACGTCAACAGGCCCGGGCCCGCCGGCGCCGTGGCGCGCGTCGAGGTCGGCGCCGCTGAAGTCGTGTCCGTTGAAGGCGCTGGTCTGGACAAGGCGGCGCTCAAGGCGGCCAAGACCGACTTCGAGACCCGGCTCAAGGCCGCGCTGGCCGCCGCCGACTATCCGGCCAAGGCCGATGCCGCGCGCATGAATCTGCCGGCGCTGTTCGGGATCATCATGATCTTCGTGGTCGCCGCCACGGCGCTCTACGGGCCACAGGCTTCAGCCCTCGTCGAGCTGTTCCCTACCCGGGTTCGCTATACGGCGCTGTCATTGCCCTATCACGTCGGCACCGGCTGGGTCGGCGGCTTCGTGCCGTTCACGGCCTTCGCCATCGTGACGGCTACCGGCGATATCTACGCCGGGCTCTGGTACCCGCTGATCTTCACCCTGATCAGCGTCGTCGCGACCCTGTTCCTCTGGCCGGAGACGCGGGGACGATCGCTGGACGACTAGCCCCGTCCCGTCGGTCGTTCCACCGCCCGCACCAGCGCGTTCGACGCGAACACCGCCCCCACCGCGATGGCGCCGGCGACGATGCAGAGCGTCAGGGCGCGGCCCTCGCCGCCCGGGGACTGCACCGCCTGGTAAATGGCTGTCGGCAGGGTCAGGGTCTCGCCCGGGATCGCCGCGGCGAAGGTGATGGTCGCCCCGAACTCGCCGAGCGCCTTGGCGAAGCCGAGCACCGCCCCGGCGATCAGGCCTGGGCCCGCCAACGGGATGGTGATCCGCACCAGGCGCAGCAACGGCCGGGCGCCGAGGGTGCGGGCCACTTCGTCGACTTCGGGGTCGATCGACTCGATGGCCAGCCGGATCGGCCGCACCATGAGCGGGAAGGCCATCACCGCCGAGGCAAGGGCCGCGCCGGTCCAGTCGAACGCGAACAGGATGCCCATCTCCGCCAGCGGCCTCCCGAGCGGTCCGTTGCGGCCGAGCAGGATCAGCAGGACATAGCCGGTCGCCACCGGCGGCAGCACCAGCGGCAGATGCACCAGCGCATCGAGCGGGGACCGGCCGGCAAACCGCCCGCGCGCCAGTAGCAGGGCGACTCCGAACGCGACCGGCAGGGAAAACAGCGTCGCTGTCGCCGCCACCTTCAGCGACAGGGCGATCGCGTCCAGGTCGGCGGGCGTCAGGGCGGTCACGCCTCAGGCGCGGCGAGCAGCACCTCGACCGCCACGCCGGCCTCGGCCAACGCCCTGATTTCACGCGGATCAATCGGGCCGGTGACCAGGCGCACGACCTGGCGACCGGCGCGGGCCAGGGCGATCAGATGTTCCGCGCCGGCGTCGCCGAGCGTCAGCCGGCCCGCGTCACGGCGCGCCATGCCGAGAATGGACGGCTCGACGCCGTCGGGAATGACCAGGCAGTCCGCTTCGGACAACACCCGCGCGGCGCGCAGGGTTAGCAGGTCCGAGGGGCCCTTGCCGGCGACGAACCGGACCAGGCCGGTGGGCTGAACGCCGCGGGCGATCGCTTCCTTCAACAGGGCGCTTGCGCGCTCCATGTCACCGTCCATCGCCGCCTGTGCCGTGGGACTGGCGAGGATCTCTCGCAGGAAGGTCCGGCGCGTGGCCGCGTCGGGCATGGCTTCGCGGACCTCGGCCTGATGCTGGCGCAGCAGGGCCGCGACCCGGCCGGAGCCTTCGGGAATGCGGGTCTCGATGGCGTTGCGCAGCAGGGCCGCCAGCATCGGCGCCCCGCCACCCGTGCCGATGGCCGCGACGACCTCGCCCCGGTCGATCAGAGCGGGCGTGAAGAAGTCCGACAGGTCGGGGCGGTCGACGACATTGACCAGGGCTCGCGCCGCCCGCGCCGCGCCGGCCGCCGCCTGCACGAACAGTTCGTCGCCGGCGATGAAGGCCAGGATGGCGCCCGAATAGGCCCCCGCGAGGAAGGCCGAGGGTCCGTCCAGTCGCACGATGTGCGCGGGCGAGCCATCGAACAGCCGCGCCTTGGCGTCGGCGGCCTCGCCGGAGCCGGCGATGACCACCTTGCGGCCGGCCAGGGGGAAGAAGGCTGGAAAGGCGTCCACCGGGTCTCCGTCAGCCGACGCGGCAGTTGTCGTAGGGGCCGCCGGGGAAGCCCGACAGCACGGCGCCTTCGCCCTTGCCCCAGATCTCGTAGGGGCCCGCGGCGTAGCGGGCGCCGGAGCCAGACCGGACATGCGGCAGCGCCTTCGTCACGCCACCCGCGGTCACCTTCACCCGGTCGCCGGGCTGGTTCCAGGCCGCCGTGAAGCCCCTGCCGCCGTCGCAGCGATAGCGCAGCGGGCCGCTGTCCGTGCCCGGCGCGGGCGCGGTGGCGCAGCCGGCAAGGGTCAGGCCCAGAGCGACGATGAGGGACAGGCGGCGCATGGGCGCTCCTAGTGCTGGGTCTTCAGATACGCGATGACGGCTGAACGCGCCGCAGGTTGCGCCACACGCGCGAACATTCGTGTTCCAGGCGCGAAGGTGGACGGCGCTGAAAGGTAGGCGTCGAGGCTGGCGTCGGTCCAGGTCCCTGCCTTGGCCTTCAGGCCCGCCGAGTACGCAAAGCCCGGCGCGCCGGCGATCTTTCGGCCGGCGACGCCCTTGAGCGTGGGCCCGGTGGGTCCGCTGGTCCCGGTCAGGGTATGGCAACTCTTGCACTGGGCGTTGAACAGGGCCTTGCCGTCTTCGGCGGCGGCAGGCAGGGCGGACGCCAGCACGAGGGCGGCGGCGAGGGCGATGCGCATGAACAGTCTCCGTCGAGGGACGGTCACCGTAGACCAGCCCCGAGAAAAATTCACTGGCGCGCCCTCCCCTTAACAGCGTTAAGATATAGATCGCCCAGGGACTGGCCAGGCCCGTGGCTATAATCGAACGCAGACCGGGGAACGTTCAGACATGGCAACCACACTCGACATCAACGGCAAGGCCGTCAGCGTCACCGCGTCCGACGACACGCCCCTGCTCTGGGTCCTGCGGGACGAACTGGGCCTGACAGGGACCAAATACGGCTGCGGCATCGCCCAGTGCGGCGCCTGCACGGTGCATATCGACGGCCAGCCGACGCGGTCCTGCCAGACCCCGGTCAGCGCCGTCGCCGGCATGAAGATCACCACCATCGAGGGGCTGGGCGGACATCACCCGCTGCAGCAGGCCTGGGTCGCCGCCGACGTGCCCCAGTGCGGCTACTGCCAGTCCGGCCAGATCATGAGCGCCGCCGCGCTCCTGGCGGAAAAGAAACACCCCAGCGACGAAGACATCGACGCCGCCATGAGCGGCAACATCTGTCGCTGCGGCACCTATCAGCGCATCCGCGCGGCCATCAAGGACGCGGCCGGCATCGCCGCCGCCCTGCCGGCCAAGGCGTGAGGGACATCGTCATGAACGCGCACAGCAAGACCATCGAACCTACCCGTCGCGACCTGGTTGTCGGCGCGACCCTGGTGGGCGGCGCCCTGCTCGTCGGTTGCTCGCCGGCCGATCTGCTCAGCGCCGGATCCAAGGTGGACGTCGGCGCCTTCGGGCCCTTCATCAAGGTGGCCGCCGACGGCGCCGTGACCGTGATCTCCAAGCACATCGAATTCGGCCAGGGCAACCACGCGGGTCTGTCAGCGATCGTCGCCGAAGAGCTCGACGCCGACTGGTCGCGGGTCACGGTCGAACAGGCGCCGGCCAATGCCAAACTGTACGCCAATCTCGGCATGGGCGTGCAGGGAACGGGCGGTTCGTCGGCCATCTCCAATAGCTGGACGCAGTTGCGCACGGCAGGCGCGGGCGCCCGGGCGATGTTCGTCCAGGCGGCGTCCGGCAAGTGGAACGTCCCGGCGGCGGAAATCACCGTCAAGGACGGCGTCGTCAGCCACAAGAGCGGCAAGTCGGCCGGTTTCGGCGACCTGCTGGCCGATGCGGCGAAGGTCAAGCCGCCGGAAGCGCCGGTCCTGAAGGACCCCAAGACCTTCACCCTGATCGGCACGAGCCGCGTGCGGCGCAAGGACAGCCTGGCCAAGAGCACCGGGACCGCCCGGTTCACCCAGGACGTCCAGGAGCCGAACCTTCTGGTGGCCATGGTCGCCCATGCGCCGCTGTTCGGCGCCAAGGTGAAGAGCTTCGACGCGACCGCGGCGAAGAAGGTGCCCGGCGTGGTCGAGGTCTATCAGATCCCGACCGGCGTCGCCGTGGTGGCCAACAACACCTGGGCCGCCCGTCAGGGCCGCGACGCCCTGAAGGTCGAGTGGGACAGTTCGAAGGCTGAAAAGCGCGGCTCCGACCAGATCATGGCCGAGTTCCGGGACGCGGCCGCCGGCAAGGGCCCGGCCGACCTGAAGTGGGAGTCGTTCGACACTCATGGCGACGCCTCGAAGGCCGACGGCGAGATCTTTGAAGCGACCTACGACTTCCCCTATCTGGCCCACGCCACGATGGAGCCGATGAACGCCGTCGCCCGGGTCAAGGGCAACAGCGTGACGATGACGTTCGGCTCGCAGATTCCGACCATGGACCAGCTGAACGCGGCCAAGATCGTCGGGACGTTGCCGGGCGCCGTGCAGATCGAAACCTTGTTCGCCGGCGGCTCGTTCGGTCGCCGCGGCAACTTCCAGTCAGACTATTCCGCCGAGTGCGTGCACATCGCCAAGAAGGTCGGCGGCGGTCGCCCGGTGAAGCTGGTCTGGACCCGCGAGGACGACATGCAGGCGGGTTACTTCCGCCCGATCGTGCACCACAACGTGCGGATCAACCTCGACAAGGACGGCTACCCGGCTGTCTGGCGCCACCGCGTCGTCACCCAGACGGTGATGAAGGGCTCGCCGATGCCGTCCAAGGGCGTCGACACCTCGGCGGTCGAGGGCGCGATGGGTTCGCCCTATCTGAAGGCCACGCCGGCGGTGGACGCCCAGGTCGCGCTGCCCGAAGTCGGCGTGCCGGTGCTGTGGTGGCGGTCGGTGGGCGCGACCCACACGGCCTTCGTCATGGAGCACACGATCGACCAGCTGGCCCGCAGGACCGGCAAGGATCCGGTCGAGTATCGCCGGACCCTCTACACCCGCGCGGGCGCCAAACGGCATCTGGCGGTGATGGATCTGGCGATCGCCAAGGCCGGACCCGCGCCGGCCGGTGTCTCGCGCGGCATCGCCGTGCATGAATCCTTCGGTTCGGTGGTCGCCCAGATCGCCGATGTCGACCTGTCGGGCGCGGAACCCCGCGTGCGGCGGGTGGTCACGGCCATCGACTGCGGCGTGGCGATCTCGCCCGACCAGGTCGCGGCCCAGATGGAAGGCGGCACCTGCTACGGCCTGTCGGCGGCTCTCTATGGCGAGGTCTCGCTGAAGGACGGCGCCGTGCAGCAGACCAACTTCGACGGCTACCGCGTGCTGCGCATGAACGAGTCGCCGACGGTCGAGACCTGGATCGTCCCGTCCGGCAACGCGCCGTCGGGCGTGGGCGAACCCGGCACTCCGGTGATCGGCCCGGCCGTCGCCAACGCCCTGCTCGGCGCCGGCAAGCCGGCGACGTACCGGCTGCCGTTCGTTCGTTCGGTGTAGTTGTTCCCCTTCGGGGGAGCTGTCGGCGC
>CAZISF010000049.1:17631-20333 GCA_964541915.1 uncultured Caulobacter sp. | reverse complement strand
TCACTGGCGGAACATCTCCCGACTGATGATCACCCGCATGATCTCGTTGGTGCCCTCGAGGATCTGGTGGACCCGCAGGTCGCGGACCACGCGCTCCAGCGGATAGTCCGCGAGATAGCCGTAGCCGCCGTGCAGCTGCAGCGCCTGGTTGGCGACCTCGAACCCGGCGTCGGTGGCGAAACGCTTGGCCATGGCGCAGAGCTTCGTTGCGCTCGGATCGCGCCGATCCAGCGCGTCGGCGGCGTTGCGCACCATCAGCCGGGCGGCCTCCAGCTCGGTCGCCATGTCGGCGATCTTGAACTGCAGGGCCTGGAAGTCCTTCAGCGGGCGGCCGAACTGGTTGCGGGTTTCCATGTAGGCCTTGGCCGTGTCGAGGGCGAAGGCCGCGCCGCCGAGCGAGCAACTGGCGATGTTCAGCCGACCGCCGTCGAGGCCCATCATGGCGAAGCGGAAGCCCTCCCCCTCCCCGCCGATGCGGTTGGACTCATGCACGCGCACGCCATCGAAGTTGACCTGAGCGGTCGGCTGCGACTTCCAGCCCATCTTGCGCTCGTTGGCCCCGAAGCTGAGCCCAGGCGTTCCCTTCTCGACCACGAAGGCCGAGACGCCCTTGGCGCCCGGCTCACCGGTGCGGGCCATGACAACATAGATGTCCGACACCCCGCCGCCGCTGATGAAGGCCTTCGAGCCGTTCAGCACGTAGTGGTCGCCGTCCTTTGCCGCCGTAGTGCGCATGGCTGCGGCGTCCGAGCCCGAGCCCGGCTCGGTCAGGCAGTAGCTGGCGATCAGCTCCATCGTCGTCAGGCGCGGCAGCCAGCGGTGGCGCAGCTCGTCCGACCCGAACCGGTCGATCATCCACGAGGCCATGTTGTGGATGGTCATGTAAGCGGCCGTCGACACGTCGCCGTAGCTCAGGGCCTCGAAGATGATCGAGGCGTCGAGGCGCGACAGGCCCGAACCCCCGACGTCGTCCTGGACATAGATGCCGGCGAAGCCGAGCGCCGCCGCCGAGCGCATCACATCGACCGGGAAGTGACTGTCCTCGTCCCACTTCGCCGAATGCGGGGCGAGTTCATCCCGCGCGAAGGCCTGGGCCATCTCCTGGATCGCGCGCTGATCGTCGGAAAGGGAAAAATCCATGCGCCTTTGGCCTCCAGCAGGGCAATTCACAGCCCCGGTTGTATCGGGTTGATGACCTGACGCCAGCGGCGCACCCTGTCAACGACCGCGACTTCGCAGGACCACGCCCTTGAACAAGCCCGCCGGAGCCATCCGCACCGAAGCCGAACGCAACCTGGCCCTTCTGGCCTATGGGTTGCTGGAGGTTTCCGTGTTCTTCGCCGGCATCACGGCGCTGGTGGCGGTGATCATCGCCTACACACTTCACGATGCCGCCAACGAGACCCTGTCGAGCCACTTCCGCTTCCAGATCCGCATCTTCTGGATCGGCCTGGGCTGCGTCGCGCTGGCTGTCGTGGCAGGCGTAGTCGCGGCCGTGAGTTCCCTGGGCGCCCTGCTGCATCAGGCGCCACCGACCGACATGGTGCGCACGCTTGACCTGTGGGGCCACAGCATTGACCTGAGCGGCCTGCGGATCACGCCGCTGGTCGTTGTTTCCGCAGGCGTGGCCGTCAGTTCGGCCCTGCTCGGCGCCGTTTGGACCATCCTCGCGCCGGTGTTCGGCTTCATCCGGCTTGCCACATCGAAGCACATGAGCGAGACCGCCGCGTCATGAGCCTTCCGCCCCTCGCCGCCTATCCCGCCCTCCGCCTCCGCCGTCCGCGTCAGGCCGACTGGAGCCGTCGTCTGGTCCGCGAAAGCGTGATGACCCCGGCCGACCTGATCTGGTCGATGGTCGTGCACGAGGGTGAGGGCAAGATCCCCGTCGCCTCCATGCCCGGCGTCGAGCGGCTTTCGGTCGAGGAGTGTGCGAAGGCCGCTGTAGACGCCCGCGACCTCGGAATCCCCGCGATCGCAGTGTTCCCCTACATCGACGGCTCCACCAAGGACGCCGCCGGTTCCCGCGCCGCCGACCCGGACGGCGTCGTCAGCCGGGCCGTACGCGCGATGAAGGCCGCGGCCCCTGAAGTCGGGATCATGTGCGACGTGGCGCTCGATCCGTTCACCGACCACGGCCACGACGGCCTGATCATCGATGGCCGGATCGACAACGACAGCACCATCGAGAAACTGGTCGAACAGGCTCTCGTTCAGGCCCGGGCCGGCTGCGATATCCTGGCTCCGTCCGACATGATGGACGGGCGGGTCGGCATTCTTCGTCAGGCGCTGGAAGCCGAGGGCTTTCAGGATGTTATGATCATGTCCTATGCCGCGAAATACGCTTCGGCGTTCTACGGGCCATACCGGGACGCGATCGGCTCGGGCAAGCTGGGCACGCTTGGCCCCTCCGACAAGAAAACCTATCAGCAGGACCCGGCCAACAGCGATGAGGCGCTGCGCGAGGTGGCCCTCGACATCGCTGAGGGCGCGGACATGGTCATGGTCAAGCCGGGCATGCCCTATCTCGATATCATTCAACGGGTTGTCGAGACCTTCTCGATGCCGACCTTCGCCTTCCAGGTCAGCGGCGAATACGCGATGATCATGGCCGCGGCGCGGAACGGCTGGATCGACGAGGAACGCGCCATTCTTGAGAGCCTTGGCGCCTTCAAGCGCGCGGGCTGCGCCGGCGTGATCAGCTA
>CAZISF010000049.1:2331-17531 GCA_964541915.1 uncultured Caulobacter sp. | reverse complement strand
TTCTTGAGAGCCTTGGCGCCTTCAAGCGCGCGGGCTGCGCCGGCGTGATCAGCTATTTCGCGCCGCGCGCCGCGAAACTGCTCGGGGCCTGATGTGAGCCCTGTCGGCTCCTCTGCGCGGGGGATCCGGCCGGCCCTCGGCGCCGTTGGCTTCTGTTCCTGGTTCGGGAACCTGGCCTTTTTCCTCGTTCTGGATCGGCATGGCGCAAACGCGCCGAACGCCGCCGCCGGGCTGACGGCCAAACTGAACAACCACGGCCACGACTTCTTCGTCGAGCCCTGGAAGGCGTGGGTTTTCAACGGCGCGCTAGTCGCGTCGATGATCTTGATCGTGACCAACCTCACAGCGTTGAATGCGGCGATCCGAGAGCGGCGACGGGGGCCAATCCTTCTGTTGGGTGCAGTTTCGGCTGTGTTCTGGGCGGTCCTCGCCTATTCCGTTTCCAGTCCTGGCGGATGATCAGGCGCTGAACTCCCATCACATTGCCCTCGAAGCGAGCCGGTCATGGATGAAATTGAGCTGGTAGCATCAGACCCGGCCTGGCCCCGGCGCTTCGAAGAGGAAGCCTCGCGTCTGCGGACGATCATTCCCCCGGATCTGCTGATCGACCTGGAGCATATCGGCAGCACCGCCGTGCCCGGCCTCCCCGCCAAACCGATTATCGACATTCAGGCGACGGTCACCGATCTGGAGGCCGCGAGGTCGCTCCTGGTCGCGCCGCTCGAAGCCGCCGGCTACAGCTTCTGGGCCGAGAACCCCGACACCGACCGGCTGTTCTTCGTGAAGGGCCTGCCGCCCGCGGCGCCGCACAGGACGCACCACCTGCACATCATGGAGGCTGGCCCCGGCGCGTTGAGGCATATCGCCTTTCGGGACCACCTGCGCGACCATCCCGCCGAGCGGGACGCCTACGCCGCCCTGAAGCAGGATCTGGCCCGACGGTTTCGTGACGATCGCGAAGCCTACACCGCCGCCAAGGGCGATTTCATCGAGGCCGTTCTGGGCCGCGCTGCGGCGGACGGTCAGTCTCTGGAAGCCGCCGGGGACGTCCGCCCATGAAATACTTCTTCCAGAGTGTCAGGCCGATCCTGCTCGACTTCCTGTCGACCATCGCCTTCCTGATCGCGCTCAGCTTCCTGCACGACGTCCGCGCCGCGATCCTCATCGGTATCGCCGTCGGCGTGGCCGAGATCGCCTGGGAAGTGGTTCGCCACAGGAAGATCAGCATCATGCAGGCGGCCAGCCTGTTCCTGGTCGTGACGCTCGGCGGCGCCAGCCTGATCCTGCATGACCCGCGCTTCGTGATGGTCAAGCCGAGCGTCGGCTACACCGCCATCGGCATCGTGATGCTCAAGCGGGGCTGGCAGGCGGGCTATGTGCCGCCGATCGCCCTTGAGCTGGTGCCCGAGCGACGGTTCATTCTCTGGGGCTACGTCTGGGCAGGCCTGATGCTGTTTTCCGCCGTCGGCAATCTCGTGCTGGTCGCGCTGGTCGATCTGAAGACCTGGGCGCTGATCCTGACCGTCTGGGGTCTCGGATCGAAGATCATCCTGTTCGGCGCCGAGTACGGTTCGATCCGCCTGGAGGCAGGCCGGGCCTATCGACGCAGGGCGGCCGAACGGGCCAGTCCGGAGAACCCCGTTAACGCTTAATTGGCGCTCAATGGCGACCTTGCGGCCTTCAGTGTCCCAAGGGCCCCATGCGGCTGCGATTCGTTCTTACCCTGTGTTTTGCGTTGACGACCGGTCAGGCCTTCGCGGCCGCCGCTCCGGCCATCCCCATTTCGAGCCAGTCCGCCCAGGATCAACGGGCCGTGCAGCTTGCGCGGACACTGGAGTCGCGCGGCCTCATGACGACGCCGCAGGTGATCAGCGCCTGGGAGAGCCGGGCTGCCGCGACGACCGGAGACAGGCGACTCGAGCAGTTGCGTCGCATCTCCGTCGAAGCCCTAACCGCTTCGGATGTGGAGCGGGCGCATCGCTGGATGGCGCTGTACCAGCAGGAGATCCAGGCCCGGAACGACACCCGTCACGCCCGTGTGCTCCTGCAACTCCGGGCCTATGAACGCGGGATCGACGGCGACTTCGGCGGCGCCGTCACTGAGCTGACCCGTTTGCTCTCCGGGGAGCGGGACCCGTTCCTGCGCGCAAACGGCGCCCGGCTACTGGCCTATTCCCTCGCCGACGCCGGCGTGCCTGTGCAGGCGCTGCAGGTGATCCGGTCCGGCCTGCGCGACGCCGACCAGGTCAGGGACGGCGCGGCTCTCAAGATCGGCCTCGCCGACGCGGGGGCCTACGCGTCCCGCCAGCTCAACGACCTGCCGGCCTTCATCGACAACATCGACATCGAGATCGCGGCGGCGGCGAAGACCGACCAGCCGCTCGACGGCCGGACGGCGCTCTACAATCTGACCATTCTGACCTCGAACCTCGGTCGGGACGCGATCGCGGCCGATCTGCTGAAGCAGTTTCAGCGTCTGTCCGCGGCGACCGGTGACCAGACCGAGATCGCCTGGGCCAATGAAGTCTGCGCGACCGTGAAGATCGGGGCCCGCGTCTACGACGAGGCGCTCCGCTGCGCAGAGGCCGCCCTCGCCTATCCGGACATGGCCCCGGAGCATCGGCCGAAGGTGATGCTGATCGAGGTGACCGCCCTGGCGCGACTGGGTCGTCCTGCCGAGGCCCGCCGGCGCCTGACCGAACTTCAGGCGCTCGCCCGCAAACGTGGCGACCCCGTGTTGATCCACAATGTGCTGCAAAGCGAGGCCGAGGTCCTGCGCAGCGAAGGACGGCCCGACGAGGCCTATGCGGCGCTGCTGTCGTTTCACGACCAGCAGCAACGGGATAGCTCCATCTCGGTTGTTGAGGGCCTGCACGATATGCGGGCCAGCCTCGAGAACGAGATCGATGACACCCAGGCCCTGCTGAAGGCACAGCGCCAGCAGACGCTCCAGATCACCGTCCTGGTCGGGATCGTCGCCCTGGCCCTGATCGCGGCGGTGGTCTCGCTGGCGGGGCAACGGCGACTGCAGCGCCGGCTTGTCGCTGCCGCCGACCGGGCCGAACGGGCCGACCGCGTGAAGTCGGAATTCCTCGCCAACATGAGCCACGAAATCCGCACGCCGCTGACCAGCATCGTCGGGTTCTCGCGCCTGCTGAGCGAGCAGCCGGAGCTCTCCTCGACCTCGAGCAGCTTCGCCACCCGGATCGTGACGGCGACCCAGTCGCTGCTGGCGATCGTCAATGATGTGCTCGACTTCTCCAAGATCGAGGCCGGTCAGGCCCGGATCGAGCCGCGTCCCACGGCGCCGCGCGCGCTGATCCTCGACGTGGCGGGTCTGTTCGAAGCCCAGGCGGCCGACAAGGGCATCGTTCTGACCGTCGACCTGGCCGACTCGCTCGCGAACTGGGTGCTGATCGATCCCGACAGGCTGAGACAGATCCTGCTGAACCTGACCGGCAACGCGGTGAAGTTCACCACGTCCGGATCCGTGATGGTGCGCGGCGACTGGTCCGAGGCCGGCGGTCTGCGACTGAGCGTCCAGGACACCGGCCCGGGCATTTCGGCGGACGGACAGGCGCGCCTGTTCCGGCGCTTCTCGCAGGTGGAGGACGCGTCCAACCGGGTCGAGGGCGGAACGGGTCTGGGTCTGGCCATCTGCAGTGGTCTCGTCGAGGCGATGGGCGGAGAGATCGGCGTCGAGAGCGCGGTCGGCCAGGGCAGCCGGTTCTGGTTCAGGGTGCCTGCTCCGGCGACCGACGCCCCGGCTGCCGCGGAGCCGATCAGCGCCGCGCCGGCGGAGCGTTCCAGCGACCGGGCCAGGGTTCTGATCGTTGACGACAATGAAGCGAACCGCGAGCTCGTGTCCCACCTGCTGGCGTCGCTTGACCTCGACATGACGTTCGCCACCAGCGGCGAAGAGGCCGTCCAGACGGCCGCCGGCGCGCTGTTCGATCTGGTCCTGATGGACATCCGCATGCCCGGCATGGGCGGCGAAGCGGCCATGGGCCTGATCCGGACCGGCGACGGGCCAAACGCCGGGACGCCGATCCTCGCCTTCACCGCCGACGTCGATGGTCAGGCGACCGAGCGACTTCTCGGCGCCGGCTTCGATGGCCATGTGCCCAAACCGATCGACGCGCGGGCGCTGATCACCTCGATCGTACAGTGGACGGCCGCAGCCTGACGTCAGGCGACCGGCTCCGGCCCCACATACTCAAACTCCACGAGGAAGACCCGCTCGCCGGGGCCGTGTTTGGCGACCTTCAGCAGGTCGACCAGACCTTCGAAACCCGACCGGCGCGCGAGGTCCGGTGTTATGTCCGAGAGGGACATCTCGCGGATTGACGTCACAACGATGCGGCCCGGCCCGAGGGCGTAGCGCCCGCCGACCTTGACCTTCGGCCTCTGCCAGATGCGCACCGAGCAGGTCACTTCGCCCCGCATGACCGGGTCGCGAAGGCGGCGGGTGAACATCATGGCCGGGTCACGCGGGCTTTTCGAGCCGCGCCGCGAGGCTGGAGGTGTCCCAACGGTTGCCGCCCATGGCCTGAACTTCGGCATAGTAGCCGTCGACCATGGCGGTCATCTCGAGGGTCGCGCCATTGGCCACCGCTTCGTCCAGCACCAATCCCAGGTCCTTGCGCATCCAGTCGACCGCGAAGCCGAAGTCGAACTTGCCCTGGACCATCGTCGCCCAGCGGTTGTCCATCTGCCACGACTGGGCGGCGCCCTTGCTGATGGCCTCGAAGACCAGCTGCGGATCAATTCCCGAGCGCTTGCTGAAATGAACCGCCTCGGCCAGCCCCTGGACGACGCCGGCGATGCAGATCTGGTTGACCATCTTGGCCAGCTGGCCGCTGCCGGCCTCGCCGATCCGTTTCACCGCCTTGGCGTAGGCCGCCAGCACCGGCTCGAGCCGCGCCACGGCCGCTGCGTCGCCGCCAGCCATGACCGTCAGCTGACCGTTCTCGGCGCCCGCCTGGCCGCCGCTGACCGGCGCGTCGACGAACCACCGGCCAGATGCCCGCGCGAGATCGGCCATTTCGCGGGCGACCACGGCGGAGGTTGTGGTGTGGTCGACGACGATCCCGCCCGGAGCCATCGCGGCCAGGACTTCCGGGACAACGCCACGAACGTCATCGTCGGTGCCGACGCACAGGGCGACGATCTCGCACCCGGCCGCCGCGTCTGCGCCCGTCGCGCCCGCTCGGCCCCCATGGAGGTCGGCCCAGCGAATCGCTTTCGCGGGACTGCGGTTGAACACGCTGACCGCATGTCCGGCCTTCGCCAGATGTCCCGCCATGGGGAAACCCATGACGCCAAGGCCGACAAAGGCGATTTTCATGTCCGAACTCCGAATCCAGGGCTGCGCCGCAACACCATCTTAACGACCGCAGGCGAGGTTCGCAGTTACGGTTAAACGAGGATTCACCATGGCCTTGGGCAGCGACGCGCCCATCATGATCAAAAAGGTCAAGAAGGTCGTCGGCGGTGGGCACCACGGCGGCGCCTGGAAGGTCGCCTACGCCGACTTCGTGACCGCCATGATGGCCTTCTTTCTCCTGATGTGGCTGATCAATACGACCAGCCCGGAACAGAAGCGCGGGATCGCCGACTATTTCGCGCCGGCCAGCGTTTCGGAGACCACCAGCGGCTCCGGCGGCATCCTCGGCGGCACGGCGCTAGGGGACGACGGGGCCAAGTCTTCGGGGTCTGTCAGCTCGGTCGAGCAGATGGCGCCCGAATCTCCGACGGACGCCCAGGTCGCCGGCCAGAGCGACAGCAAGCCCGGGTCCACCGACCTCGAGACCGCCAGCGAACAGGCCCTGCGCAAGGAGCTGCAGGCCCGTGAGGACGCCGCCTTCGCCTCCGCCGCGCAGTCGCTGCGCCAGGCGCTACAGGACATGCCGGAACTGGCTGAACTGTCGAAGCAGATCCTGATCGACCAGACGCCCGAAGGCCTGCGCATCCAGCTGGTCGACCAGGAAGGGCGGTCGATGTTCAAGGACGGCGCGGCGATGCCGAACGATCGCGCGCGCATCCTGCTGCGGGCCGTGTCGCGGATCATCAACCAGCTGCCCAACCGCATCTCGATCAGCGGCCACACCAGCATCAGCCCCGACGGCCGGACCCAGTCGAGCGACTGGGCCCTGTCCTCGGCCCGCGCTGATGTCGCCCGACAGCTTCTGCAGGGCGCCGGCGTCAGTCCCGACCGCGTCTATCAGGTCGCCGGCAAGGCCAACTCAGATCCGCTCTATCCCGATGATCCAATGCTGGCGGGAAACCGGCGCATCTCGATTATCCTGCTGCGCGAAGCCCCTGTCCTTCCCCCGGATCGTTGAACGATGATCGATCAAACCTCGCTTGCACGGGGGCGCGGCATGCGCCCTAATCCTCGCGGGGAACAGGAGAGCCGCAAGGCATAAGGGGTCGGTGACGCATCACTTCACATCTCGGCGGATGCGTTTCTTTCTCACGGCCCCCTCGCCGTGCCCCTATCTGCCGGGACGGGAGGAGCGGAAGGTCTTCGCCCATCTGCCCTCCTCGGATGGCCCTTCGGTCAACGACGGACTGACCCAGTCCGGATTTCGACGCTCCCAGCACATCGCCTATCGCCCGGCCTGTGAAGCCTGTTCGGCCTGCACCTCGGCCCGCCTCCCCGTGATGGATTACGTCTTCTCGCGCTCGGAGCGGAAGACGCTGGCCCGCAACGGCGACCTGCGACGGCATCTGGTCGAGGCCGAGGCGACGATGGAGCAGTTCGACCTGCTTCGCCGCTATCTGCTCGCCCGACACGCCGATGGCGGGATGGCCGAGATGACCTGGCCTGACTACGTCGCCATGGTCGAGGACACCGCAGTCCGCACCCACATCATCGAATACCGGCTCGCGTCAACGGACGACGGCCCCGGCGACCTGATCGCCTGCGTACTGATCGACGTGATGAGCGACGGCCTGTCGATGGTCTACAGCTTCTATGATCCGCGGCTTGAGAAACGCAGCCTCGGCACCTTCATCATTCTCGATCACGTGGTTCAGGCCGGCCTCAACGGGCTGGCCTACGTCTATCTGGGCTACTGGGTGCCGGGCAGCGAGAAGATGGCCTACAAGGCCCGCTTCACGCCGCTGGAGGTGCTGCGGCCGCAGGGCTGGATGCTGATGTCGGCGCGCGACCGGGCCGAGGCCCAGGACAGCCTCGATCGTGAGCGTCGGATGCGCGGTCCCGCGACGGTCAGGCTGGGCAGCAAGGCGCCGTAGTCGTGTTCTTGATCCGCCAGGACGACCTCTCCGGTGACGACGTCCGCGCCCTGCTGGCGATCCATCTGGCCGGCATGGCCGAGAACACGCCGCCGGAGCATGTGTTCGCCCTCGATCTGTCAGGCCTGCAGACGCCGGACATCACAGTCTGGACCGTGCGACACGACGGCGCACTGGCCGGCATCGGCGCGCTCAAGGCGCTCGGCGACGGGACCGGTGAGCTCAAGTCGATGCGCACGCATCCGGACCACCTGCGCAGGGGCGTCGCGGCCGCCCTGCTGGACCATATCCTCGATGTAGCGGCGACGCGGGGCTATCACCGGGTAAGCCTGGAGACCGGGGTCGGCGAGAGTTTCGACCCGGCGCTCGCGCTGTACCGCAAGCGCGGCTTCGAGAACGGCGGCGCCTTCTCGGACTACGAGGCCAGCGCCTTCAACCAGTTCCTGCACCTGGAGCTCTAGGCCGCCGCCGTCGTTCCCTGGTGGAAGGCCAGCCGCCACCGGTCGCCCTCCAGCCGCCAGACCGAACTGCGAAGTGAACGCGGCCGGTCATTGCCTGTCGCCTGATAGGTCACCAGGGCCACACAGGGGGCCAGCAGGCGAACCGTGACGGAGTCGATGTGTGCCGACGGGTCCAGCGTTGCTTGCGGCGCCGTCAGCGCTGCGATCACGCCGGCCTTGTCATAGGTCCGTCCCGAACTGCCGACCTCGACGAAGTCATCGGCCAGCACCTCGGCGAGCCAGGCGGCATCCGTCCGCGCCGGCGAATTCAGGAGGCGGGTCTCGAGCTCCAGGAGATGCGCGGCCAGGTCGCTCGCCATACCCCTACCCCCACGGTCCCTTTTTCGACCAGGATCCGGTTCTGACGGGCTCCACGATCGGAGAGGACGTGGCCAACGGGCTCTCCACGATCGGCCTCGGACTGTCGCGACCGCCGGCGAACTGCACCAGGGCCTCGATCCGCTTGCTGATCGGGGGATGGGTTGCGAACAGGCTGTAGAAGCCGGTCTCGTGGTTCTCGATGAACATGCCCTGCACCGACTCCGGCGCCGGCAAGGCGCTGTGACCCTCGATCTTGCGCAGGGCGCTGATCATGGCGTCGGGGTTCTTCGTCAGCTCGACCGAACCGGCGTCCGCGACAAACTCGCGGCTGCGCGACAGGGCCATGCGGATGACGATGGCCAGCAGCCAGCCGATCGCCGCCGCCGCGAAGGCGATGACGATGAACAGGCCGTTGCCCTTGCTGTCGTTGTCCCGCCGTCGTCCAAGCCCGCCGAACTGGACCGAGCGGAACAGGATCTCGGCGACCAGGGTGATGATCCCTGCGAACACGGCCGCGATGACCATGGTGCGGACGTCGCGGTTGAGGATGTGGGTCAGCTCGTGACCGAGCACCGCCTCCATTTCCGCCCGATCAAGCGTCGCGATCAGGCCGGTCGTGACGGTGATGCTGTACTGCTTCTCGTTCAGTCCGCTGGCGTAGGCGTTGAGCGCATCGCTCTCGATGAGGCGCAGGCTGGGCATCGGAATGCCACGGGAGATGCACAGGTTTTCCAGCAGGTTGTAGAGCTCGGGCTGTTCCTGCCGTGACACGGGCCGGGCGCCAGTGACCGCGTCGATGATCGCGGTGTTGGCGAACCAGGCGACGGCGAACCAGACAGCCGTCACCAGCAGGGCGAGCGGCGCTCCGGCCAGCATGAACCCGGCCGCCAGGCCGAGATCGCCGCCGGTCGACCCCGTGGACGGCAGCATGCCAAAGCCGATCAGCCCCAGCGTCAGGGCGTAGGTCAGTCCGAGCAGCAGGACGGGAAACCCCGCCAGCAGCAGGACCGACCGGACATTGTTGCTCTGGATGTGGGTGTAGAGGCCGACGGCCCCCATGACGCGGTTCCTAGAACTTGACCTCGGGGGCGACATCCAGGGCGGCGCGCTGCTCGCCGAGATCGAACAGGGTGCGGGCGTTGAAGCCCATCGATCCGGCGAACAGCACCGCCGGGAAGGACAGCCGGGCGGCGTTGAACTCGGCCACGGCGCCGTTGAAGAATCGACGGGCGGCCGCCAGCTTGTTCTCCACGTCCGACAGTTCGGCCTGAAGGCTGAGGAAGTTGGTGTTGGCCTTGAGGTCCGGATAGGCCTCCGAGAGCGCGAACACCTGCCGCAGGGCGCCCGTCAGGACATTCTCGGCCGCCACCTTGTCCGCCACGCTCGTGGCGCTCGTGGCCGCATTGCGGGCGGCGATGACGGCCTCCAGCGTGCCCTTCTCGTGGGTGGCGTAGCCCTTCACCGTCTCGACCAGATTGGGGATCAGATCGTGGCGCTGCTTCAGCTGCACGTCGATGTCGGCGAAGGCCTGGTCCGCGCGCGTGTTGAGCGCGACCAGGCGGTTGTAGATGCCGATCCCCGCCAGAGCGAGGACCACGACGACGACGAGAATGATGATCAGGGTCATGGGAAGTCCCGAAAGGAGTCGTGCGACGCTAGAGCCAATCCGGCGCCGATGGAATGCGCCGGACCAGATATAGGCGTCGCCGCGCCGTTCGCTACTTCGAAGGGTCGACCAGCGCCTGGTAGACCAGGGTCGCGGACCGGTCGTCGAGCCCGTAGCTGCTGCCGCCGAGCACGTGGATAAAGCCCAGCACGACCACGTCGTTCTCCGGATCGACCCAGAACCAGGTGCCGGCTGCGCCGCCCCAGCTGAAGCTGCCCTTGCCGGCCGTCGTGCCCGCCCTCGCGGGATCGGTGATCACGTCGACATCGAGCCCGAACCCGTGGCCAGGATACCGGGCCTGGTAGGACGCGAGCGTGGTGTCCGTCAGGTGGTTGGTCGCCATCAGCCTGATCGTCGAAGGGCTGAGGATGCGCACGCCGTCAAGCTGACCACCGCCGGCCAGCATGGCGGCGAAACGGCTGTAGTCGGCCATGGTCGAGATCAGGCCGCCGCCGCCGTTGGCCGCGCCGGGGACCTTGTCGGTCGGTATGATCATGAAACCTTCCGCCGGCTTGATCGTGCGGGTCTCGCGATCGATCATGTACAGGCTGGCGAGGCGGCCGCGCTTGGCTTCCGGGACCCAGAAGGCCGTGTCGGTCATGCGCAGCGGGCCGAAGATGCGGGTCTGCATGAAGTCCGGCAGCGTCTGACCGGACAGCTTTTCGATGATGTAGCCCTGGACGTCGACGGCGACGCTGTACTTCCAGGCCTCGCCGGGCTGGTGGGCCATCGGCAGGGTGACCAGCACCCCCATAGCGTCCTTCAGCGAGCCCTGCCGCTGCAGCGCGGACTCCTGGTAGACCTTGTCGACATAGTTGTCGGCCACCAGGCCGTAGGCGAAGCCGGCCGTGTGGGTCATCAGCTCGCGCATGGTCGCCGAGCGGGCGATCGGCTCGAGGATCGGCTTGCCGTCCTTGTCGAGCCCCTTGAACACCTTCAGGCCGGCGAACTCGGGGATGTATTTGGTCACCGGGTCGTCCAGCCGCCATTTGCCCTCTTCGTAGAGGATCATCATCGCCACGCCGGTGACCGGCTTGGTCTGGCTGTACATCCGCCACATCGTATCCTGGGACACGGCCGCGCCGGTCGTCAGGTCGGTCTTGCCGTACAGGTGGGTGTCGATGATCTGTCCGTGGCGAATGACCACCGTGGCGATCCCGGGCGCGTAGCCGCGGTCAACGAAGGCGTCCATGACGGCGTGCAGCCGGCCGAGGCGCTCGGAGGAGAAGCCGACCGACTCTGGGGCGGCGGTGGGCAGGCCGAGCGGGGGAACGGGGGCCGCGACGGTCGCGGCGGGTTTGGCCTTCCCGGGCCAGGCCTGGGCCATAGAGACCGGCGCCAACAGGGCCAGGGAAGTCGCCGTCGCCAGAATCGCTTTGCGCCAGATCGTCATGTGCATCCCCCAACCGGCTCGAACGACCGTTTGGCCGAGATATGCGACGGCTTCCGGCGGGGCAAGCAAGTGCAAGGGGACATGTCCCCGACCTCGCTCACCGTCATCCTCGGGGATTTATTGGACAAGGCTTTGCGATCTCCATTGTCACCCGGTGAAGGTGAAGGAGTGTCTCGCCGCCTGTCCCCGTGGTCGTCACTTCGGCCGGAAGCGCTTGCTGGTCGGGAAGCCCTTTGGCGCCAGTTTGCCGGCGGCGCTGCGGCGGCCTTCCCAGTCCTTCCACTCCGGCCAGTCGCGGGTGCGGCCGGCGGCGTCGATCCAGGCCGCGCCGGTGGCGGACGCAAATACGAGCGCATCGCGCAGGCCGCCCTCGCGGTAGGTCTGCAGCTTGACGCCCTTGCCGCGCGGCATTTCCGGAAGTTCTTCAAGGGCGAAGATCAATATCTTGCCGTTGTCGCCGACCACGCCCAGGCGGTCGCCAGTGACCTCCAGCGACACGAGCGCTTCACCGTTGAGCACCTGCTTGCCGGCCTTGCGGAAGGCCAGGGCCTCCTCTTCCGGCAGGATGAAGCCGTAGCCGGCCTTGCTGGCCAGCACGCGCTTGCGGCCCGGCTTGTGCGGGAAGACGTCGATGATCTTCACCCGGTCGTCGATATCGACCATCAGCCGCAGCGGTTCGCCATGGCCACGGGCGCTGGGCAACTTGCTGCAGTCGAGGGTGAAGAAGCGCCCATCGGACGCGAAGATAAGCAGCTTGTCCGTTGTTTCTGCTGGAACAATGAAGCCCAGCTTGTCGCCCTCCTTGAACTTCAGTTCGGAGGGGTCCTCGACCCGGCCCTTGGCCGCACGGATCCAGCCCTTGTCCGACAGGATGACGGTGATGGGCTCGCGTACGACGAAGGCCTCGACCGAGGCTTCGATCGAGACGGTCGGCGCGTCGGCGAAGTCGGAGCGGCGCTTGCCGACAGTCGTGTCAGGCCCGAGCACCTTGCGGACGTCCTTGAGCCCCTCCCCGACCAGCTTCCACTGCATCTTCTCGTCGGCCAGCATGGCGATGATGCCGTCGCGCTCCTCGGCCAGTTCGGCGTGCTCGCGGCGCAGCTCCATCTCTTCCAGCTTGGCCAGCTGGCGCAGGCGGGTGTTGAGGATGGCGTCGGCCTGGATATCGGTCAGGGCGAAGGCGGCGATCAGCTTCTGCTTCGGCTCGTCCTCGTAGCGGACGATGCGGATCACCTCGTCGAGATTGAGGAAGGCGATCAGCAGGCCGTCGAGGATGTGCAGCCGGGCCTCGATCTTGCCCAGCCGGAAACGCGCCCGGCGCACCAGAACCTCGCGCCGGTGGGCAAGGAAGGCCAGCAGCGCTGCCTTAAGCCCCATGACCCCGGGGGTGCCGCGCGCATCCAGCACGTTCATGTTGACCGGGAAGCGGTTCTCCAGGTCCGAGAGCCGGAACAGGCTCTCCATCATCACCTCGGGCTCGACGTTGCGGCTCTTGGGCTCCAGCACCAGCCGGACGTCCTCGGCGCTCTCGTCGCGCACGTCGCCGAGCAGCGGGGCCTTCTTGCTCTCGATCAGGTCGGCCAGTTGTTCGACCAGCTCGGCCTTCTTCACCTGGTACGGAATCTCGGTGATGACGATCTGCCAACCGCCGCGCGCCTGGTCTTCCTTCTCCCAGCGGGCGCGCACGCGCACGCCGCCACGGCCGGTCTCGTAGGTCTCGAGCATCGAGGCCGCCGACTCGACGATGACGCCGCCCGTCGGGAAGTCCGGACCGCGCACATGGGTCATCAGGTCGGCGGTGGTCGCTTCCGGCCGCTTCAGCAGCAACAGGCAGGCATCGATCAGCTCGGCGGCGTTGTGCGGCGGGATCGAGGTGGCCATGCCCACGGCGATGCCCGAGCTGCCGTTGGCCAGCAGGTTGGGGAAGCCCGAGGGCAGGACGACCGGCTCTTCGTCCTGGCCGTCGTAGGTCGGGCGGAAGTCGACCGCGTCCTCGTCGATGCCGTCCAGCAGCAGCATCGCCGCCGGCGTCATCTTGCACTCCGTGTAGCGCATGGCCGCGGCGTTATCGCCGTCGATGTTGCCGAAGTTCCCCTGGCCGTCGACCAGCTGGTAGCGCTGGGCGAAAGACTGGGCGAGGCGCACCAGGGCGTCATAGATCGACTGGTCGCCGTGCGGGTGGAAGTTACCCATCACCTCGCCGACGACCTTGGCGCACTTGCGGGCCGCGGACTCCGGGCTCAGCCGCATGTTGCTCATGGCGTACATCAGGCGGCGGTGCACGGGCTTGAGCCCGTCACGCACGTCGGGCAGCGCCCGCGAGCTGATGGTCGACAGGGCATAGGCGAGATAGCGCCGCGACAGGGCCTCGGTCAGGGGCTCGTCGATGATGCGGTCGCCGTCACCGGGCGGAGGCGTGTGAACAGTCATGGTCGAATCGCAAAGGAAACCGGACCCGTTCCATACCGCGCGCCGCCGGGGTTTGTCGCCGAAAGAGCCGCCTCGGGGACCGTTGTCATGCGAGGGCGACGGGCGCACTATCGAGCGCTGAGAGAGCGTCGGAAACACTGATGCCGCAAGGGAAAGCGCCGATGTCAGAGACCCCGCCGAGCATCCTGCAGCTGACGGCCCTCAATCCCGAATACAACAGGGATCCGCACGTCTTTCTCGATGACCTGCGTGGCCGCTGTCCGGTGCAGCCCGACGCGGTGTCCGGCAGCCTGATGCTGAGCCGGTACGAGGACGTCCGCGCGGTGGTCAGCGACCGCACCCTGTGGCGCGACCCGATCAGGGCTGATGAGTCGGCGGTGATGCAGCGGCGGTTCCTCGAGGCCTATGACCCGTCCGTGCCGCGCAGCAGCACGACCAGCATCCTGATGCTCGACGATCCGGACCACGCCCGGGTGCGCCAGCCGCTGGCGCAGGCGCTCTATGCGAGGGTGGCGAAGTTCCGGCCGGAGATCGAACGGATCGTCGACGAGGCGCTCGACGCCGTCGCGGGCGAGGCCGAATTCGACCTGATGGACCGGCTGTGCGTGCCCGTCCCGATTGACGCCATCGCCGCGATCCTCGGGGTCGACCATGAGCGGCTGGTCGAGTTCCGCAGCTGGTCCGAGGGCATCATCCAGAGCCTCAACCCGTTCCGGACGCCCGCCCAGACCCAGGCGATGATGGCCGCCAGCGAGGCGCTGACCACCTATTTCACCGAGGCGATCAATGATCGCCGGACCAATCCCCGCGACGACCTGATCAGCGACATGGTTCAGTTGCAGGCGTCGGGCGTCGAGCTGTCCGACGACGAACTGCGCATCAATCTGGGCGCCCTGCTGGTCGGCGGCAATCTGACCACGACCGACCTGATCGGCAACGGCGTGCGGCTGTTGCTGCTGAACCCGGACCAGCTGGCGACGTTCAAGGCCGACCCGAAGCTGGTCAACGCCCTGGTCGAGGAGATCCTGCGCTATGAGCCGCCGATCGACATCACGGCGCGGCTGGCGTCGAAGGACATGGAGATTGGCGGCTGCCCGCTGAAGGCCGGCCAGGCGATGACGGTCTGGCTGCGCGCCGCCAATCGCGACCCGGCGGTGTTCGAGGACCCGCACCGCTTCGACATCACCCGCAAACACCGCCCGCACATCGCCTTCGGCGGCGGGGCGCACATCTGCATCGGCGCGCCGCTGGCCCGGCTGGAGGCCCAGGTGGCGCTGGTGAAGCTGTTTCAACGGTTCCCGGACCTGAAACTGGCGCGCCCGGACGAGCCGGCGGAATGGCGCACGCTGCCGTTCTTCAGGGGGCTCGAGCGGCTGGACGTGGCGCCCTAGCTCTGTCCCTTCTCCCGGCGGGAGAAGGTGCCGGGCGGAGCCCGGCGGATAAGGGTTTACGGTGCGCGCCGTAACGCCCTCACCTTCCCGTCGCGGAGTTTATCCTCGGGTCGGCCTTTGGCCGAGCCCGGGGGCGCCGGGCCCCTCCCTCTCCCGTTGGGAGAGGGCGTTTTTCAGTCCCGGAAACACCTTGCCGACCTTGCCGAGCAGGTAGTCGCCGTAGGGGCCGGTGATGGCGC
>CAZISF010000049.1:0-2231 GCA_964541915.1 uncultured Caulobacter sp. | reverse complement strand
AACACCTTGCCGACCTTGCCGAGCAGGTAGTCGCCGTAGGGGCCGGTGATGGCGCCGAGGTCAGCCTCGTCCCAGCGGGCCTCGCGCTTGAGACCGGCGGCCAGAGGCAGGGGTTCGACTACGGCCTCGAAGCCCGGATCGAGGAACAGCGGCCAGCTCAGGCGGTCGCGGCCGCTGGTGTTTGCCACCCGGTGCGGGGCCGAGCGGTAGAGGCCCTGTGTGAGCCGATCGAGCATGTCGCCGATGTTGATCACCAGGGTCCCCGGGATCGGCGGGGCGTCGAACCAGACCCCGTCGCGGCCCTTGATCTGCAGACCGCCGTTGTCGTCCTGGGCCAGCAGCGTCAGCAGGCCGTAGTCGGTGTGCTCGCCTACGCCCCAGCTGTAGTCAGCGCCGTCGCCGGGCGGCGTGGCCGGATAGTGGTCACGGAAATAGTCGTCCGGCAGGCCGAGGCTCAGCGCCACGCCCTCCAGCAGGGCCTGGCCGGCGCGGGTCATGGCCTCCATCCAGGCGGTGACGGCGGGTCGGAGCGACGGCTGGGCGGTCGGCCACTGGTTGGCCCCGTGCATCGGCCAGCCGGCGGCGACGCGACGGTCGTCCGGCCCCAACTCCTCGCCGAGATAGAGCCCCTGCTTCAGGTCAGGCTTGCCGGAGGTCAGCTCGCCGCCGACCGGGAAGAAGCCGCGCCAGGCTGGGCCACCATGGGTCATGGCGATGGCCATGCGATCCGCGAGCGGCAGGGCGAAGAACCGCTTGCTCTCGGCCCTGAGGGGCGCGAACAGCCCTTCCCCGCCATGACCGGAGACGTAGAAAAAGCCATCGCGGCGACAGGCGGCGCCGATCTGGTCGGCGACGGCGGCGCGGGCGGCCGGATCGGTTCCGAACAGCGGCGCGATGTCGATGACCGGCAGGTTCATGGCTCGAACTCGCCCACATCGCCGAACGGGTCGTCGAGGCTGAACTGCGGCCGCGTGAACCACCGCGGGCCATCGGCGGTCATGTGGAAATGGTCCTCCAGCCGGATACCGAAGGCGCCGGGGACGACGATCATCGGCTCGTTGGAGAAGCACATGCCGACCTCCAGCGGGGTCGTGTCGCCGCGCACGAGGTAGGGACCTTCGTGGATGTCGAGGCCGATGCCGTGGCCGGTGCGGTGCGGCGTGCCGGGCAGCTGGTAGTCCGGTCCGAGCCCATGACTGACCAGCACTGCACGCGCGGCGGCGTCCACGCTCTCGCAAGGGCGGCCAAGCGCGGCGGCGGCGAAGGCGGCAGCTTGCGCCTCCTTCTCGATGTCCCAGATGCGGCGCACGCGCGGCGTCGCCTCGCCGAAGACGTAGGTGCGGGTGATGTCGCTGTTGTAGCCGTCGATCGTCGTGCCGGTGTCGATCAGCACCAGATCGCCTTCGGCCAGCACCCGGTCGGTCTCGCCGCCGTGTGGCAGGGAGGTGTCCGGCCCGAATGAGACGATGCAGAAGCTTGAGCCGGTCCCGCCGTTGAGCGCGCGATGCTGGCCGTCGATGAAGGCCTCGACCTCCGACGCGCGCACCCCGGCCTTCAGGCTTTGCCAGGCACGGCGGTGCACCTCGATCGTGATGGCCTTGGCGCGGGTCATCAGGGCGATCTCGGCCGGCGACTTGGCCCGGCGCAGGCGGTGGATCAGCGGCCCGGCGTCGGTCAGGCGGTCGTCGCCGACGGCCTTACGCAGGCCGAGGAACATGAACAGGGCGATCTGGTCGTCGACGGCCAGTTTGCCAGTCGCGCCGAGACGGTCGGCGACCAGGGCGTAGGGGTTCTCGTGCTCTTCCCAGGTGAGGATTTCGCCCGGCACGCCGATGATGCCGGCGACCTTTTCCCGCTCGAAGGCCGGGGCGACGTACTCCAGCCGCCCGTCGGCATGGACGATGGCCCCGCACAGCCGCTCCGACGCGTGCCAGACCAGGCCGGTGAAGTAGCGCAGGCTGGCGGTCGCGCCGAACAGGACGGCCGAGACCCCGGCGGCATCCATCAGACCGCGCAGGGCGGCGAGGCGCGTCTGTCGTTCGGCGAGGGTGATGGGCGCAGGGTTGGGCATCCGAGACTCCTTGGCCGGCAGTCTAGGAGCAATTGGGACCGGCGCCGATCTCAAGATGCTCCCCTTCGGGGGAGCTGTCGGCGAAGCCGGCTGAGGGGGTCGCCCGGACCGGAGCGGACCCCCTCCACCATGCTTCGCATGGTCCCCCTCCCCCGGTGGG
>CAZISF010000048.1:0-20900 GCA_964541915.1 uncultured Caulobacter sp. | reverse complement strand
CCGTGCAGCAGACGCAGCCGTTGTTCATCTCGAACACTTCCTCGTCGGCGCCGACCACCAGGTCGTTGTCGATGCCGATCTCGCCGAACTCGTTGACGATCACGGCGTAGCGCTTGCCGTGGTCCTCGGTGAGGATGCGGTTGAGGAGCGTGGTCTTGCCGGCGCCGAGGTAGCCGGTGAGCACGGTGACGGGGATGCGGGTCGCGGAAGCTTCGGTCATGGCGGCTAGATAGGCGGCTCAGGCGCTGAAAACCACTACCGCGACGCCGAGGGCGATCAGAACCGCGCCGAGCGCCGCCGATTCATAGCGCGCCAGCCGCTCCATGCGGAAATGGGCCATGCCCGCCCAGGTCAGGCTGATCAACGCGACCATGCCCGCCAGGGTGCCGATCAGGAAGACCGTGCTCAGCAGGACGAGGCCCGGCCAGCCGTGGCTGTCGCCCGTAAGATAGAAGGAAAGCAGCACCTCGCCGGGTGACAGCGCCAGGGCTCCGACGACACCCCACCAGGCCGCGCCGTCACTGACCCGCGGCGGGGCGGTCAGTGTCTCGTCTGCGATCCCGGCGACCGCCAGCCTGCGCTGGAATGCGCGCATCAGATAGAAGACGCCGAAGCCGAACAGCAGCGCGGCGGCTGCGTAGTGCAGCAGCCCCTGCAGCCATTGCTCCATGAACCGGCCGGCCATCAGGATCAGCACGCCGACGATCGAGGTCGTCAGGATATGTCCCACACCCGCCGCCGTGGCCGCGCCGAGCACCCGGCGCAGGGTCCAGCCCTGGGCTCGTCCTACCAGGACAAACGGCAGCCAGTGCGTGGGGATAGCCACATGCACGAGGGCGACGCCGAAACCGGCAGCGGCGAAGGAGAGGAAGAAGGGCGAGATCACCCGACGGCTATAGCCTGTTACATAGTAACGTTCCAGTGGCCATGCGGCGACTCGCGCGCGTCAGCCTGAAGGGCCATGATGGCCCGACCATGCTTTATCTCATCATCAAGGCAGGCCTGTCTGGGGCCATCATCGCCGTCGTTTCGGAGATTGCGAAACGATACCCGGGTGTCGGCGGCCTGATCGCCTCCCTGCCGCTGGTGTCCGTGATCGGCATGATGTGGCTGTGGCGCGACACAGGCGATGTCCAGCGACTGGCTGACCATGCACAGGCGACCTTCTGGTTCGTCCTGCCGTCCCTGCCGCTGTTTCTGCTGGTGCCGGCGCTGTTGAAGCGGGGCGTGGCCTTCTACCCCGCGCTGGCGGCCGGCTGCGTCCTGACGATGGCGCTTTACGGCCTGATGATCTGGGCGGGGCCGCGCTTTGGCCTGAAGCTTTGATGATAGGGGCTTCAACTGCCTTCGCGGCGTTGACTCAGAAGTCGCCGGCTGTATAAGACCGCTCCCTCGCCCGCGGGACACCTCGCGGGCGCGATCTATTTTGCGAACTCAAGATTTTCAAGGCGAACACCATGTACGCGGTGATCAAGACCGGCGGCAAGCAGTACCGGGTCAAGGCGGGCGATCTGCTCGTTGTCGAGAAGCTGGCGGGTGAGCCGGGCGCGGATGTCGCGTTCGGTGAAGTGCTGATGCTCGGCGACGGCGACGCGGTGACCATTGGCGCGCCCCTGGTCGATGGCGCGACGGTCAACGCCACCCTGATCGAGACCCGCAAGGGCGACAAGGTGAAGATCTTCAAGAAGATCCGCCGTCAGGGCTATCGCCGCACGAAGGGTCACCGTCAGCACGAGACCGTGCTGCGCGTCACCGCCGTGGCCGGCGCCGGCAAGACCGACAAGTGGGACGGCGAAGTCAGCCTGACCACGAAGCGTGAACTCGACGCCCGCGCCCGTGGCCTGGCCTTCCAGCCGCTCGGCGGCGCGACGCCGAAGGCTGTAAAGGCGACCCCGGCCGCCAAGGCCGCCGCCCCCAAGGCTGAAGCGGCTCCCAAGGCCGCCGCGCCGAAGAAGGCCGCTGCCCCGAAGGCCGCCAAGGCCGACGCTGACGCCGCCCCCGCCAAGAAGGCCGCTGCCAAGAAGCCGGCCGCCAAGAAGGACGGCGACGCCTAAGCGGCGGCGCCTCCAGAGAGACAGGAGAGCACAATGGCTCACAAGAAATCAGGCGGCTCCTCGAGCAACGGTCGCGACTCCGCCGGCCGCCGTCTCGGCGTGAAGAAGTTCGGCGGCGAGAAGGTCCTCGCCGGCAACATCATCATTCGTCAGCGCGGCACGAAGTTCTGGCCGGGCACCAATGTCGGCATCGGCAAGGACCACACCCTCTTCGCGCTCGTACATGGCGCGGTGAAGTTTGTGACCAAGCGCAACAATCGCACCTACGCGACGGTCGTTCCAGCCGAGGTCGCCCAGGCCGCCGAATAGGCGACCCGACCTCCTCCGGATCGCCCGATACAGGCGATCCGGACATGCAATTCCTCAAGCGGGGAGTCCGGACGCCGGGCTCCCCGCTTTTGCATGTTCAGGCCCCCGGAGAGGGGCCGGGAGGACCACCATGTGCGTGATCGAGACCACGCCCCGGATCGAGACCAGGCGGCTGACCCTGCGGGCGCCCCTGATGGAAGACGCCCCGCGTCTGGCCGAGCTCTGCAACGACTTCGACATCAGCCGCATGACCTCGCGCATGCCCTGGCCCTACGCCCTGGGCGACGCAGAGGACTTCATCGCCGGTTGCGCGATCGCTGACCGCCGGACCGACATAAACTTCATGATCGACCATGACGACGCCGGCGTGGTCGGTGGCCTGGGCTTCTTCCGCAACGCCGAGGACGCGCTGGAGGTCGGCTACTGGATCGGCAAGCCGTTCCAGGGCCGCGGCCTGGCCAGCGAAGCCCTCGTCGGCGCCATGGACTGGGCCGCTCGCGGCTGGAAGAAGCGCGTCGTTGCGGCCGCGCATTTCACGGACAACCCCGCGTCCGGCCGTGTGCTGTGCCGCGCAGGGTTCCTCTACACCGGCCGGGTCGAGCTGCGCGACAGCCTGGCTCGCGGGGAGACGGTTCCCTGCCGGTCGATGGTCTGGTTGGCCTGACGCCTCAGGGCTTGCGGAACAGGTCCAGCAGGCCTGGACCGCCCTTGCCCTTCATCGCCGCGGCGATGGCGGCGTCGAGCGTGGCCAGGTCCATCTCCTTGCCCAGCGGGGGCTCGATACGCTTGCCGTTCACGTCGAACGTCGGGGTGCCTTCGACCTTGTCCTCGTCCGAGGCCCGCTCAAGGCGGGCCTTCAGCGCGGTGAACGCCGCCTCGTCCCGCATGCAGGCATCATAGGCGGCGCCGTCGATTCCGAGCGCCGCAGCTTCCCGGCGCAGAATCCGGTGAACCCCGGCGACGGTGCCGTCGTCATACATTTCGTTCTGGGTGGCGAAGACCCGGTCGACGACCCGGAAATAGCGATCCTTGCCGGCGCATCGCGCCAGCATCGTCGCCGGCACGGCGATCTCGGCGGGGCTGGTGATGAACTCGCGATAGACGAACTGCACCTTGCCTGTGTCGATGTATTTCTTCCGGAGGGCTGGGAAGACCGTGCTGTGGAACCGGGCGCAGTGCGGGCAGCTGAGCGACGCGTACTCCACCACAACGACCTTCGCCGTGGGGCTGCCCAGCGTCATGTCGTCCGGCCGCAGGGTCGGACGGGCGGCCATCGAGGCCGCCGGCAACAGAAGGAGGGCGGTCAGCCCGATCAGCAGTCGAAGCGCACCGCGCATGAAAGGCTCCCGATAGACGGCATTCCGGTCTCCTATGCCGCCATCCGGGCATCTTTGCGACCCCGCGATGGGGCCGCCGCCCTTTTCTGGACCCTTGCCTTGGCCCATAAGGGCGCGATGAAATTTCTCGACCAGTGCAAGATCTACATCCGCTCGGGCGACGGCGGCGGCGGAGCCGTGTCGTTCCGGCGCGAGAAGTACATCGAATACGGCGGTCCGGACGGCGGTGACGGCGGTCGGGGCGGCGACGTGTGGATCGAAGCCGTCGAAGGCCTCAACACCCTGATCGACTATCGCTACCAGCAGCACTTCAAGGCCGGCACCGGCATCCACGGCATGGGCCGCAACCGCCACGGCGCGGCGGGCGAGGATGTGATCCTCAAGGTCCCGGTCGGCACCCAGGTGCTGGAAGACGACAAGGAGACCCTGGTCGCCGACCTCGACGCCGCCGGCAAGCGCATCCTGCTGGCCAAGGGCGGCAACGGCGGCTGGGGCAACGACCGGTTCAAGGGCCCGATCAACCAGGCTCCCAAGCACGCCAACCCCGGCCTGCCGGGGGAGGAACGCTGGCTGTGGATGCGGCTGAAGCTGATCGCCGACGCCGGACTGGTCGGCCTGCCCAACGCCGGCAAGTCCACCTTCCTGGCCGCGGTCAGCGCGGCCAAGCCGAAGATCGCCGACTATCCCTTCACGACCCTGGTCCCGAACCTCGGCATCGTCGACCTCTCGTCAGAGGAACGGTTCGTCATCGCCGACATTCCCGGTCTGATCGAGGGCGCGTCCGAAGGCGCGGGCCTTGGCGTCCGCTTCCTCGGCCACGTCGAGCGCGCCGGCGCCCTGATTCACCTGGTCGACGCGACCCAGGACGATGTGGTCGGCGCCTGGCGCACCGTGCGCGGCGAGCTGGAGGCCTATGGCGAAGGCCTGGCCGACCGCCCCGAAATTCTCGCCCTCAACAAGGTCGATGCGGTCGACCCCGACGAACGGAAGGCCAAGGCCAAGGCGCTGAAAAAGGCGTCGGGCGTCGCGCCTCGCCTGATCTCCGGCGTGTCCGGCGAGGGCGTGCAGGAGATGCTGCGCGCCACGTTCCAGGCCGTCAGGGCGCACCGGGCGGAGGAAGCAGCCGAAGCGACGGTCGAGTCCGCCGATGATGCGGCTCCCGGCTGGTCGCCGGTGTGATGCGAGGATCATAGCCATGCTGATCGCCAGTCTGTTCTCGCTTCTGCTGTTGGCCGCCGGTGACCCGGCCGCGGCCGCGGCCCCGCCTGTCGCGGCGACGGCGACAGCTACGCCGACCGCCGAAAAGCCCGCCGTCGATCCGGTGATCGCCGAGATCAACGCCCTGATGGCCCCCTACAAGGGCAAGTCCGGCGATCGCCTGCGTGGCAAGTTGGGCTTCTCGTCCGGAACCCGTCCGGCCAGCGATGGCGAAGTGGTGTTCTGGGAACTGAAGGTCGAGCAGGAGATGACCTGCGGCATGGACCCCAAGACCCTGTCCATGCGCTGCCTGCGTGGCGACCCCTTCCAGTGCCGCCTGGCCATCGCGTTCGACAGGCAGGGCTTCGTCACGGCCTGGGCCGCCAGCGGCGTTCCCGAGGTCTGCAAGGGTTTCGTCGAGAAGCTGAAGGCCAACTGATGAGCGGCTCGTCGACCGGCCTGAGCAGCGCCCGGCGCGTGGTGATCAAGGTCGGGTCCGCCCTCGTGGTCGACGCGCAATCCGGCCTTCCCGCACGCAACTGGCTGACCGCCTTCGCCGCCGACGCCGCCCGCCTTAGGGCCCGGGGCCAGCAACTGCTCGTGGTCTCGTCCGGCGCCGTCGCGCTGGGCCGTCGCCGCCTGGGCCTCAAGCGCAAGGCCCTGACCCTGCCGGAAAAGCAGGCGTCCGCCGCCGCCGGCCAGTCCCTGCTGATGCGCGCCTGGGAAGAGGCGTTCGAACCCCACGGCCAGGCCGTGGCCCAGGTGCTTCTGACGCGGGACGACACGGAGGTCCGCCGCCGCTGGCTGAACGCCCGCGCCACGGTCGAGACCCTGCTGGACCTCGGCGTCGTGCCGGTCGTCAACGAGAACGACACCGTCGTCACCGAAGAGATCCGCTACGGCGACAACGACCGCCTGGCTGCCCGCGTGGCCCAGATGATCGGGGCCGACATGCTCGTGCTGCTGTCGGACATCGATGGCCTCTACACCGCCGACCCACGCCGCGATCCGTCGGCCGTCCGGCTGGAGCGGATCGTCGACATCACGCCGGAGATCGCCGAAATGGCCGGCGGCGCCAATGCCTCCTCGGGCGTCGGCACCGGCGGCATGGCGACCAAGATCGCCGCCGCGCGCATCGCCCGCGCGGCCGGCTGCGCCACCATCATCACCCTGGGCAGTCGACCCCGGCCGCTGCAGGCGATCGAGGACGACGCGCCGTCGACGATCATCGAGGCCGCGATCAGCCCGGCCGCCGCCTACAAGAGCTGGATCGCGGGTTCGCTGGCTCCGGCGGGAACCCTGACGGTGGACGCCGGCGCCGTCACCGCCCTGCGCGCCGGCAAGAGCCTTCTGCCGGCGGGCGTGACCGTCGTCGAGGGCGATTTCGACAAGGGCGATGCCGTGCTCGTTCGAGGGCCGGACGGCGAGATCGGCCGCGGCCTGGCACGCTACGAGGCGTCTGACGCCCGCAGGATCGCCGGCCTGCGGTCGGACGCGATCGAGGCGGCGCTGGGCTTTACGGCCGGCCCGCTGATCCACGCCGATGACCTTGCGCTGGTCGGGCTGGCGGAAAGCCGCTAAGGCTCAGTCTGAGCAAAACGAGGTTTTGATCCGTGGACGACGCGGGCGCATCCCTGCAGGCGACGATGCTGGCGACCGGACGGTCCGCCCGCGACGGCGCGCGCGCTCTGCGCCTGTCGACCGCCGACCAGCGCTCGGCCGCGATCCTCGCCGCCGCCGACGCCATCCGGGCGAGCGCGCCCGCCATTCTCGCCGCCAATGCCGCTGATTTCGCCGCCGCGAAGGCGGCTGGTCTCTCGGGCCCGATGCTCGACCGGATGATGCTCGACGAAGCCCGGCTGGCCGACGTCGCCGACGCCGTGGCCCAGGTCGCGGCGATCCCCGATCCGCTCGGAACCGAGATCGCCCGCTGGACCCGCCCCAACGGTCTGGATATCGCCCGGATCCGCACGCCGATCGGCGTCATCGCGATCATCTACGAAAGCCGGCCCAACGTGACGGCCGACGCCGCGGCGCTCTGCATCCGTTCGGGCAATGCGGCGATCCTGCGCGGGGGCTCCGAATGTCTGCGCACGAACCTGGCCCTGCATGCGGCGATGGTGAAGGGTCTGGTCAAGGCCGGGCTCCCCGCCAGCTGCATCCAGCAGGTGCGCACCACCGATCGCGCCGCGGTCGGCGAGATACTGTCGGGCCTGGACCGCCACATCGACCTGATCATCCCGCGCGGCGGCAAGAGCCTGGTCGCCCGGGTGCAGGCCGAGGCCCGCGCGCCGGTGCTCGGCCATCTGGAAGGCCTCAACCACGTCTTCGTCCATGAGCAGGCCGACATCGCCAAGGCCCGCGACATCGTCGTCAACGCCAAGATGCGCCGGGTATCAGTCTGTGGGGCGGCGGAGACCCTGCTGATCGACAGGGCGGCGGCCCCGCGCCTGCTGCCGCCGATCGCCGACGCCCTGATCCGCGAACGCTGCGAAATGCGCGGCGACGCGGCCGCCCGGGCGATCGAACCGTCGATGAAACAGGCCTCAAGCGAGGACTGGACCACCGAACATCTGGCGGCGATCCTCAATGTCGCGGTGGTCGACGGCGTCGAGGGCGCGGCCGCCCACATCGCGGCCTACGGATCGGGGCATACAGACGCCATCGTCACCGAGGACCCGGCTGCGGCGGACCGGTTCATTGCGCTGGTCGACTCCGCGATCGTCCTGGTCAACGCCTCGACCCAGTTCGCCGACGGCGGCGAATTCGGGTTTGGCGCCGAGATCGGCATCGCCACAGACAAACTTCACGCCCGCGGTCCGGTCGGGGCCGAGCAACTGACAACGTACAAATATGTGGTTCGCGGGACCGGCCAGACTCGTCCCTGAGGCCGGGAGGCCCCGCACCCTGCGCCCTGGCTTCGACCTGAAGCCGGGCATGCGGGTGGGACTCTATGGCGGCTCGTTCAATCCCGTGCACGACGGCCATGTACATGTGGCCGAGACGGCGCTGAAGAAGCTGCGCCTGGACCGGGTGGTCTGGCTGGTCTCGCCGCAGAACCCCCTCAAGCAGCGACACGAGACGGCGCCGCTCAAGGATCGCATGGCCGGCGTCAGGGCTCGGGCGCGGGGACCGGCCATGATCATCTCGGACGCGGAGACGCGGATCGGCTCCCAGTACACCATCGATACGGTGCGGGTGCTCAAGGCCAGGTTCCCGGGCGTGCACTTCGTGTGGATCATGGGCGCCGACAGTCTGGCCGGGTTCCACGGCTGGCGCGGCTGGACGCAGATCATGCGCGAGCTGCCCGTCGCCGTGGTCTCGCGCCCCTGGGCGGCGCTCAAGGCGCGCACCTCGCCGGCCGCGAAACGCTTCGCGCATTTCCGCAGACCCGCGCGCGAAGGCCCGCTGCTGGCGACCATGAAGGCCCCTGCGTGGGTCTATCTGCGCGGACCGTTCAACTTCGCCAGCTCCACCGCGATCCGCGACCGCCAACGCGGAACTCCCGGGACAGATACTCCCGGGACATAGCGGGACAATCGGGGACACTGATTCGCTGACGTTCAGGCCGGGACGTGCTATGGGTCCCGCTTAGCGAGGCGAATAGAGGAGCATTCCGCTGAATCGCGAGTTGGCGCCCGAGGCGCACGAGGCCCTTTCGGGGGCTTCATCCGACGAACCCCGACAAAGTTTCGGTTCGGTCGAAGATCTGATCCTGGCCCGTCTCGATGACGACAAGGCAGAGGATGTTGTCCTGATTGATCTCAAGGGCAAAAGCCCGATGGCTGACTCGATGATTGTCGCGTCAGGCCGTTCGCATCGCCATGTCGGCGCGCTGGCCGACCATGTCATGCGCGCCCTGAAGGAAGCCGGTCACGGCAAGGCGCGGGTCGAAGGCCTGCCGCACTGCGACTGGGTGCTGATCGACGCCGGCGACGTCGTCGTTCATCTGTTCCGGCCCGAAGTGCGCACCTTCTACAACATCGAGAAGATCTGGTCGGTCGACTCGCCGCACATCACGCCGGCGAACTAGTTGCGTGGTTCGACACGCGCTTCGCGCTGCTCACCATGACGTAAAATTGCACGTCATCCTGAGCAGGCCCGAAGGGCCGTGTCGAAGGACGCACGCATGAAGATCACCCTCCTCACCGTCGGCCGGCTGGGCCGCATGCCCGAGGCCCTGCTGGCGAAAGACTACGTCGAACGCGCCACGGCCAGCGGCCGCTCGCTCGGCCTCGGACCCGTCGAGATCATTGAGGTCGAGGCGCGCAAGCCCGGCAAGGCTGCCGAGGCGGAGGTCCTGCTTCCCCACCTCAAGGACGCCTTCGTCATCGCCTGTGATGAACATGGCGCAGTCTGGCCCTCCCGCGACTTCGCCGCCCGGATCGGCCGCCTGCGCGACGATGGCGTTCGCCGGCTGGTGTTCCTGATCGGCGGGGCGGACGGGCTCGACGCCTCGATCCTCGACGCGGCCAACGCGAAGCTGGCGTTCGGACCGCAGACCTGGCCCCATGCCCTGGCCCGGGCGATGCTGGCCGAACAGGTCTACCGCGCCGTGACCATCATGGCAGGAAGCCCCTACCACCGCGACTGACGGCGCGCCCTCTGCTATCAGCCTCCCATGCGTCGCCGACTGGCCACTTTCGCCGTTCTGACCCTCTGCGCCATCGCCGCCCGCGGCGCGGCGCAGGAGCCGGCCGACGCCCCGTCGCCGCGGATGATGGAAGTCCTGTCCGTCCAGTCAGGGTCCGCCGGATCGGCCGGGCGGGCGGAAGCGCGCCGCCAGATCGAGGCTTTGCGGGAAGAGCTGCACCGTCTCGCCTCGCGCCAGGCCCAGAGCAGTCGCGACGTCGCCAGTGCGCGGGGGCGTCTGCAGATGCTCAATGTCCGTGAAACGGCCCTGACGGCCGAACTGGGTCGCGATCGCAACCGGCTGGCCCGATTGCTCGGGGCCCTGCAGCTGTTTCGCCGGGATCCGCCGCCGGCCCTGCTGGTCCGGCCCGAGGACGCTCGCGACGCCGTCCGGGCTGCGATCCTGATCCGGGCGATGACGCCGGCCCTTGAACGCCGCGCCCGCGCCTACGGAGCCGAGGCGCGCGAGATCGCCGCCCTGCGTCGGCAGGCCGCGGCGGCCAACGAGTCGTTGTTCACCAGCGAGAGCCTCGCCGCCGACCGGCGCGGTGACGTCGAGAAGCTGCTCACCGAACAGGCGGACATCGAGCGCCAGTACCCCGACGACGCCGTCGCCGCGGGTCGCGATCTGGGCAGCCCCGGCGGGCTGGCGGACAGCTTCCCGCGCCTGACGGGTCCTGACCGGGGGCCCGGGCCAATCCTGCGGCCGGCCGGCGTCGTCCAGACGCGGGGCTTCGGCGTCGCCATCGGCAACGGAGGGCGGGCGGAGGGTGTTTCATTCCGCGCCAGGGCGGGCGCCGCGGTCGTCAGCCCGGCTCAAGGCGTGGTTGAATTCGCTGGGCCGGTGACGGGTTGGGGGGTCATCTTGATTCTCCGCACCTCCGGCCCGTACCATCTGGTTCTGGCGGGACTTGGCGAGGCCACGGCCGCGCCGGGACAGACCATCGCCGCCGGCGCGCCCATCGGACGCATGGCGAGAGGCGGCGAGCCGGAGCTCTACCTGGAGCTTCGCCGGTCAGGGACGCCGATCGATCCGGCCCCCTGGCTGAAAGACGGCGCCGGAGTTGCAGCGGTGGTCCGGTAGGACACAATTTCGGCCCGTGCGCGGGCTTTAGTCGGAACGCGGCGCGTAGGGCCGCAAAGGGAGCCTCCAGCAAGGCTATGTTGAAGAAGAACCTCCTGATCGGCGCGTGCGCCTTTGTTCTGGGCGCCGGCACTATGGCCTATGTGGGCCAGTCGGCCGAGGCCACCGCGCAGCCCAGGGCGCAGACCTACAAGATGCTGCAGCTGTTCGGCGACGTGCTGGACATCATCCAGAAGCAGTATGTCGTCGAGGTCGACGACAAGAAGCTGATCCAGGCCGCGCTTGAAGGCATGGTCGCCTCGCTGGATCCGCATTCCGGATACCTCGCTCCCGAGGGCTTCGAGGACATGCAGGACACCACCCGCGGCGAATACGGCGGGCTGGGCATCGAGATCACCAGCGAGGACGGGGTGGTCAAGATCATCTCGCCGATGGACGGCACCCCCGCGTCCCGCGCCGGCCTGCAGCCGGGCGACTACATCACCGCCGTCAACGGCGAGAGCGTCATCGGCCTGCCGACCAACGAAGCGGTCAAGCTGATGCGGGGCCCGGCCGGCGACAAGGTCACCCTGACCATCGCCCGCGAGAAGACCGACGCCTTTGACGTCGTTCTGGTCCGTGAAGTGATCAAGCCCAAGTCGGTCACGGCGCGCCTCGAGGGCGACTACGGCTACGTCCGCCTGTCGGGCTTCAATGAAAAGGCCACTGACGAGGTGATCGCGGCCATCAAGGGTCTGCAGGCCCAGAACCCGAAAATGAAGGGTCTGGTCTTCGACCTGCGCAACAACCCCGGCGGCCTGCTCGACCAGGCGGTCGGCGTGGCCGACATCTTCCTCGACGGCGGCGAAGTGGTCAGCCAGCGCGGCCGGGACGCCCGCGACATCGAACGCTACAACGCCCGCCCCGGCGACATGCTGAACGGCCTGCCGGTTGTGGTGCTGGTCAACTCCGGCTCGGCCTCGGCCGCGGAGATCGTCGCCGGCGCCCTGCAGGACCGCAAGCGGGCCGAGATCGTCGGTCTGACCAGCTTCGGCAAGGGCTCGGTCCAGACGGTGATCCCGCTGCGCGGCGGCGCGGACGGCGCCCTGAAGCTGACCACGGCGCGCTACTACACGCCGTCCGGTCGCTCGATCCAGCGCACCGGCATCGAGCCGAACCTGGAAGTGGCCTCCAGCCGCGAACAGGCCGAGCTGATCGCGACCCGTTCGTTCCAGTACAGCGAAGCCTCGCTGCGCGGAGCCCTCGATACCGAGGACGGCGCGGCCCGAAGGGCGGCTCACGCCCCGGCGGAAGCCCCGCCGGCGACGTTTGACGAGGAAAGCTGCAAGAAGCGCCCGATCACGTCGCTCAGCGCCGGCCTGGAGCTGAAGTGCGATTTCCAGCTGCAGCGGGCTCTGGACGTGCTGCGCAACGGCTCGGTTGCGGCGACCCCGAAACTGCCCAAGCCGGCCCCGAAAATCGCGGCCATGGTCGACGGCCGACTGGTGCCGCCGCCCTCTGACGGCAAGCCGAAATAGGGCTTCATTAACCATAATCGGCGAGGTTGGCGGCGCGTAGTCTCCGTCGCCTTGTCATGTTCTCCAGAAAACCCGCCCCCGCCTATGCCGTCAGCACCGCCGCCGGATCCGGACGGTTTGCCGGCGCACGCGCAGCGGCCCTGACAGCCCTGCAAAACCCGTGGATCAGCGCCGGCGGCGCGGGTCTTCTGTTTCTCGTCACGCTGGCGACCCTCGTCGCTATCACGGCCGATCCCAAGGCGGGCGCGCCGCACGTGCGCATCTCCCTGGCCGAAGCCGCCGCAAGCGGCGCGGCCGTCCCCGGCTGGCGCGAGGCCCTGGCGCCCGAAGCCGCCCACGCGCCCCTGACCACGGGCGTCTACGACCTCTCCGACGGCCCGATCCAGATGGCCGAAGCCAGCCCGATTGCCGGTTCCGCCTTCATCACCTTGCCTGAAGGCGGCGATGCCCAGGACGCTCCATCGAGCGCCCTCCCCGCGGCCCCGATCGCCGGCCTGACAGAACCCGGTCCCGGTGGGGCCTTGCTGCCGATCATCGGACCCGGCGGTCGCACGCCGGCCGAGGCCTACGCCCGCCCCTTCACCGCCAATGGAAAGCCCCGCGTCGCGCTGGTCGTCGGCGGGCTGGGCCTCAACGCGGCCCTGACCCGCAAGGCGATAGAGACCCTGCCGGGCGAGGTGACGCTGTCCTTCGCGCCCTACGCCGACGGTCTGCAGGGCTGGATCGACCTGGCGCGCGCCAATGGCCACGAGGTGCTGCTCGAGGCGCCGATGGAGCCGGCCGACTATCCGTCGAATGACCCCGGCCCCATGACCCTGCTGGCCGGCAGCAGTCCGCAGGAGACCGTGCGCAAGCTGGAATGGCTGCTGTCGCGGGCGACCGGCTATTTCGGGCTGACCAACTATCTCGGCTCGCGTTTCGTCGCGACGCCCGGGGCCATGGCGGCATTCTCCGGGGCTCTCAAGGCACGCGGCCTTGCCTTCGTCGATGACGGCGCGGCCGCCGGGAAGGGCGCGGGTCCGCTTCGCGCCTCGGCCAACCGTGTGATCGACGACGATCTGTCAGCCGAGGCCATCAATCTGCAGCTGACCGCGCTCGAGGCCGCCGCCCGCGCGCGCGGCCAGGCGCTGGGCTCCGGCTTCGCCTATCCGGTCACGGTCGATCAGGCCGCCATCTGGGCCCATGGCCTGGCCGAACGCGGCTTCCAGCTCGCGCCGGCATCAGCGCTGGCGCACCGGTGAACCTCAACGACTATCCCCAGCACCGGCCGAACGTCGGGGTGGTGTTGTTCAATCCGGAAGGGCTGGTGTGGCTCGGCCGGCGCGTGAACACGCCCGCGCCCTGGAACTGGCAGTTCCCGCAGGGGGGCGTTGACCGGGGCGAGGACCTCCATGAAGCCGCGCTGCGCGAGCTGGACGAGGAGACCGGAGTCACCAGCGTGTCCCTGCTCGACCGCACGGGCGACTGGGTGGTCTATGACTTTCCGCCCGAGGTGCTGGCCCGGGGCGGCCGGTGGAAAGGCCAGAAGCAGATCTGGTTCGCGTTCCGCTTCGAAGGCGATGAGTCGGAGATCCGTCTCGACGCCCACCACCAGGTCGAGTTCGACGCCTGGCGCTGGGCCCGTCTCGACGAGACCCCGGGACTGATCATACCCTTCAAGCGTTCAACCTATGAAACCGTGGCGGCCGCCTTCGGGCGGTTCGCTGGCTAGCGGGGCGGAGACGACCATGAGCGCAATCATCATGCTGCACGGCGTGGGCGGCACCGGAGCCACCTGGTCGCGGTTCGCGCCGGCCTTCCGGGCTAAGGGCTGGCGCGTTGAGACCCCGACGCTTCGGCCGGACAAGCGTGTCGCCGAGAACCCGCCGGCTGATCTGCCGACGCTACGGCTCAAGGACTACATCGACGACATCGCCGCCCTGGCGGCAACGCTGGAGGCCGAGACCGGCGTCCCGCCGGTGCTGTTCGGCCATTCGATGGGCGGACTGGTCGTGCAGAAACTGCTGGAGCGCGGTGTCGGCCGGGCCGGTGTGCTGGTCACGCCGGCCTCGCCCGCTGACTGCAGGGGCCCCCGGGCGCCGGGCCAGGCAGTGACCTTCGCCAACATCCTGTTGAGCGGCGACGTCGGCGCGAAGAGCCACAAGATCTGGCGGTGGGGCTTCTCCTGGGGCGTGCTGAACCGCGTGCCGAAGGCCAAGCACGCCGGCATCTTCGCCGGTACGGTCTATGACAGCGGCGGCGTCTATACCGACATCGGCTATCCCGACCGCGATCCCGAGCGCTCGGCCTATGTCGACGAGACGAAGATCACGGCGCCGATCCTCAGCCTCGGCGGCGCGCGCGACCGCGCCGTGCCGATCGGCGACGTGCGCCTGCTGGCCGAAAAGTACTCCCGGGTTGGCGGCGACTATCTGGAGTATCCCGACCACGGACACTGGATCGTCGACGAGCCGGGCAGCGACCAGGTCATCGCCGACATCCAGACCTGGCTGGGCAACAAGGGCCTGACTCCTGAAGCGCCCCCGAAGAAGGCGGCGCCGAAGGTGAAGACGGCTTCGGCAGTGAAGGCGGCGCCGGCCCCCGCAAAGGCCCCTTCCAAGCCCGTCACCGCGGCCAAACCCGCCACTCCGAAGGCGGCGCCCGTCAAGACGGCCGCGAAGGTCGCACCAGCCGTGAAGGCGAAAGCTCCGGCGCCCGCCGCCAAGGCGCCTGCCAAGCCGGTCGCCCCCAAGGTGGTCAAGGCGGTGAAGGCCGCGCCTGCCGTCAAACCCGCTGCGGTGAAACCCGCCCGAACCGCGGCCAAGGCCGCGGCAAAGGCGCCTTCGAAGGCGAAACCGCCTGTGCGCAAGCCGAAATCAACGTAATGTCCCGATGGTCCGGACAGGCGCGGCCCAGGCAGGTCCGTCGCCGGCATCGTAAGGGGAATTGATGTCAGCGCCCGTCATCATGGTGCACGGCGCCTTCTGTGGCGGCTGGGTCTTCGACCGTTTCCGCGCGCCGTTCGAGGCGGCCGGCCACGTGGTGCTGACGCCGGACCTGCCGGGCCATTCACCCGGTGGTTCGCCCGCCAACCGGTCGATGCGGGATTACGCCGACCATATCGCCGGCCTCTGTCGGAACTGCGCAGAGCCGCCGATCCTGATCGGCCATTCCATGGGCGGGCTGGTGGCCCACCTGGCGGCGGCGAAGGCGCCTGTGTCCGGTCTGATCCTGCTCGCGCCATCCCCGCCCTGGGGCGTCGCGGGCGCCAGCATGGAGGAGGCGATCTCGGCCGTCAGCCTCTATGCGCTTGGCCCGTTCTGGCTGCAGGCGATCGATCCCGACTATGCCCTGGCCAAACTGTACAGCCTCGACCGCATGGACAAGGCCGATCGCAAGGCGATTTTCGCGCGCATGACGCCGGAAAGCGGCCTGGCCCTGTGGCAGACGCTGAACTGGTGGCTGGATCCGTTCATGACGACATCGGTGTCGTCGGGCCGGGTCGAGGCGCCGGCACTGGTCATCGCCGGGGGTCGGGACGTAATCCATCCGCCCGCCACGGTGAAACAGACGGCCGACCGTCTGTCGGCACGGTTCGAGGTTCTGCGGGAGATGAGCCACTGGCTGCCCGGCGAACCCGGGTGGGACGAGGTGGCGGCGCTCTGCCTGTCGTGGCTCAGCGAGCGCCGTCAGGCCGCCGCCTGAGCAGCAGGACGCGGACCAGCCCCGCCAGCGAAACCAGCGCCCAGCTGCCCTCCATCAGGAGTGCGGACAGGTTGAAGTCGACGGACAGCGACAGAAGAATAAGGGACGCGCCGAGGAAGTTCGCGAACAGCGACGGCGCGCCCTTGACGTCGAGCCGGCCGAGCGCGGCGGCGGCGTAGGCGGCCAGGACCATAAGGACCCCGGCCACCCCGACGACATCAGTCCAGACCACAGGCGGTCAGTTCGGACGAATGCTGAACAGAACCTGGGTGTGATCGAACTTGGCGTTGACCGGCGAACCGTCGGTCTTGCGCTCGGTCATCAGAACGAGCGCCACGCCCTCGGTGTCGCCTTCCTTTTCCCAGGAGCGGGTCGTGCGTTCCATGTCCGTCACGTATTTGTCGAAACGGGCGAGGAACCAGCCGCCGCCCTGACGCTGCGCCCAGTAGTGCAGGTCCGTCGCCAGCGTGGCCGCAGGGGCGACGGTTTCGACCGGATGGTTCACGTCGATCGTGCAGACCGTCGGGTTGGTCGACGAGGGCTGGATCGAAACCGAGTAGCCCTTGGCGTAGGCCCAGGTCCAGACATCGCGCTTCTTCTTGAAGCCGAGCGAGGGGGCCAGCTGGGCGATGTTGGTGCCGCGGACCATCGGGCTGCAGACGCGTTCAATGGTGTTGATAACGGCCAGCGAGGTGACGTCCGTCGGCTCCGGCGGCGGAGCCGGGGGGGCTTCCGGCGCGGGCGCCGCTTCCGGAGTCGCGGGGGCGGCAGGCGCGTCAGGCGCGGCAGGCGCTGTCGCCGGAGCGGCGGGCGCCGCCGGGGCGGCGGGTTGTTCCTGGGCGACGGCGGCGCCGGCCACAAGGGCGGCGGCGGTCAGGCTGAGGAGCGCGAGACGGCGCATGTCGGTCAGATCCTTTTCTCTGGTCGGCGATCATTCAAGACCGCCGGGCGTTCCCTCGCAAGCCAATCTGCGCTGGCTTTGCGGCGGAGGTTGGACAGACCTTAGGCCTCGACAGCGTGCTCGGCGAGGATGGTCAACCCTTGGGCGTTTACGTCGGCAAAGCCGCCGTGAATCTGGAAGGTGCGGCTGGTGGATCCGTCATGGACCACCACCACGCCTTCTCGCAGGGCCGTCATGAACGGCGCATGACCGGCCAGAACGCCGAAGTCGCCCTCGGCGCCCGGCGCGTCGACGCGGTCGACCTCGCCGGAAAACACCTCACGCTCGGGCGCGACCAGGGAGAAGGTGAGCTTGTCGGCCATTAGGCGGCTTCCATCGCCATCTTCTCGGCCTTCTCGACGGCCTCTTCGATAGCGCCGACCATGTAGAAGGCGCCTTCCGGCAGGTGGTCGTACTCGCCTTCGCAGATCGCCTTGAACGAGCGGATCGTGTCGGCCAGCTCGACGAACTTGCCGGGGCTGTTGGTGAACTGCTCGGCCACGAAGAACGGCTGGCTCAGGAAGCGGCTGATCTTGCGGGCGCGGGCGACCGTCAGCTTGTCCTCTTCCGACAGCTCGTCCATGCCGAGGATGGCGATGATGTCCTTCAGCTGCTTGTACTGCTGGAGGATTTCCTGAACGCGGCGGGCGACGCCGTAGTGCTCTTCACCGATCACCAGCGGGTCCATGATCCGGCTGGTGGAGTCCAGCGGGTCCACGGCGGGGAAGATGGCCTGGGCGGCGATGTCGCGGCTGAGCACGGTCGTCGCGTCCAGGTGGGCGAACGAGGCGGCGGGCGCCGGGTCGGTCAGGTCGTCGGCGGGCACGTAGATGGCCTGGACCGAGGTGATCGAGCCCTTCTTGGTCGAGGTGATGCGCTCCTGCAGGTTGCCCATCTCCGTGGCCAGCGTGGGCTGATAGCCCACGGCGGAGGGGATGCGGCCCAGCAGAGCCGACACTTCCGAGCCGGCCTGGGTGAAGCGGAAGATGTTGTCGATGAACAGCAGCACGTCCTTGCCTTCCACGTCGCGGAAGTACTCGGCCTGGGTAAGGCCGGTCAGGGCGACGCGGGCGCGGGCGCCCGGAGGCTCGTTCATCTGGCCGTAGACCAGGGCGCACTTGGAGCCTTCGGTCGAGCCGCCGTTCTTCTTCGGGTCCACGTTCACGTTGGACTCGATCATCTCGTGATAGAGGTCGTTGCCTTCGCGGGTGCGCTCGCCGACGCCGGCCAGAACCGAGTAACCGCCGTAGGCCTTGGCGATGTTGTTGATCAGCTCCTGCATGGTCACGGTCTTGCCCACGCCGGCGCCGCCGAACAGGCCGATCTTGCCGCCCTTGGTGTAGGGGCACATCAGGTCGATGACCTTGATGCCCGTGACCAGGACTTCGGCCGAGGTCGACTGCTCCGCGAAGCTCGGGGCCTCGCGGTGAATGACGTTGTAGTGCGGGGTGACGATCGGGCCGGCTTCGTCGATCGGCTCGCCGATGACGTTCATGATGCGGCCGAGCGTGGCCGGGCCGACCGGAACGGTGATGCCCTTGCCGGTGTCGGCGACGTCCTGGCCGCGGGTCAGACCCTCGGTCGTGTCCATGGCGATGGTGCGGACAGTGTTTTCACCCAGGTGCTGGGCCACTTCCAGAACCAGGCGGAACGGCTCGCCCGTGCGCTGGTCGAGGTTGGTGGTCTCCAGGGCGTTCATGATCGCCGGCAGGTGACCTTCGAACTCGACGTCCACGACGGCGCCGATGACCTGGACGATCTTGCCGGTCGCCACCAGGGCGGTCGGCTTCACGGCCTTGGGCGCGGCCGTCTTGGCGGCGGGAGCCTTGGCGGCCGCCTTGGGAGCGGCGGCCTTGGTGGCGGCGGGAGCCTTGGGCGCGGCGGCGGCCTTGGGGGCCTTGGCGGCGGCGGGCTTCTTCGGGGCGGTTGCCATTGGTCTGGTCTTCCGTGCGGTCTTTATGCGGTCAGAGGGCTTCGGCGCCGGAGATGATCTCGATCAGCTCCTTGGTGATCTGCGCCTGGCGGGTTCGGTTGTACTGGACGGTGAGGGCCTTGATCATGTCGCCCGCGTTGCGCGTGGCGTTGTCCATGGCCGTCATCTGGCTGGCGTAGAAGCCGGCCATGTTCTCGAGCAGGGCGGAGAGCACCTGCACCGTGATGTTGCGCGGCAGCAGGGTCTCGAGAATGCCCTCCTCGGAAGGCTCGTACTCGTAGACCGCGCCCTGCAGGTCGGTGACGGGCGCGCCCTCGACCTGGGCCGGGATCAGCTGCTGGCCGACCGGGGTCTGGCTGACCACCGACTTGAAGCGGCTGTAGAACAGGGTGACGACATCGACGTCGCCGGCCTCATAGAGCGAGATGATCCGGTCGGAGATCGGCTGGGCCACGGCCAGCGTCAGGGAGCGCTCGCCCGAAAGGTCGAAGCTCTCGATGATCCGGTCGCCGTACAGGCGGCGAAGGGGCGGAAGCGCCTTCTTGCCGACCGTGATGATCTTCACGTCCTTGCCCTCGGCCAGCAGCGACGCGATGCGATCGCGGGCCGCCCGGACGATGGACGAGGAGAAACCGCCGGCCAGACCGCGATCCGCGGCGGCGACGACGATCAGGTGACGCTTGCTGGAGCCGGTGCCCGCCAGAAGCAGGGGGGCGCCGTCACCGCTCACGCCGGACGCGAGGTTGGCGATCACCGCGGCCATCCGGCTCGCATAGGGACGCGCGTTCTGAGCGGCGTCCTGGCTGCGGCGCAGCTTGGCGGCGGCGACCATCTGCATGGCCTTCGTGATCTTCTGCGTGGCTTTCACGCTCGAGATCCGAACACGCATGTCCTTGAGGCTGGCCATCGAGGGCTACTCTCTCTCGCTCTCGGCCGGCTTAGGCGAAGGTCGCCGTGAAGCCTTCGAGCGCCTTCTTGAGGGTGTCCTCAAGATCGGAGCCGAGGGCCTTGGTGGTGCGGATCGCGTCGAGCAGATCCTGGTGCTTGCTGTGCAGGCGGGCCAGGAACTCGCGCTCGAAGCGGCCGACCGCGCTGGTCGGGATCGCGTCGAGATAGCCGCGCGTGCCGGCGTAGATCACGCAGACCTGCTCTTCGACCGACTGCGGAGCGTACTGGGGCTGCTTCAGCAGCTCGGTGAGGCGCTCACCGCGGGCCAGCTGGCGCTGGGTGGCCGCATCGAGGTCCGAACCGAACTTCGCGAAGGCGGCCATTTCCCGGTACTGGGCGAGCTCGCCCTTGATCGGGCCGGCGACGGTCTTCATGGCCTTGATCTGGGCGGAAGAGCCCACGCGCGACACCGAGATGCCGACGTTCACGGCCGGGCGGATGCCCTGGAAGAACAGGTCGGTCTCGAGGAAGATCTGGCCGTCGGTGATCGAGATCACGTTGGTCGGGATGTAGGCCGACACGTCGTTGGCCTGGGTTTCGATGACCGGCAGGGCGGTCAGCGAGCCGGAGCCGTTGTCCTCGTTCAGCTTGGCCGCGCGCTCGAGCAGGCGGCTGTGCAGATAGAAGACGTCGCCCGGATAGGCTTCGCGGCCCGGCGGACGGCGCAGCAGCAGGGACATCTGGCGATAGGCCACGGCCTGCTTGGACAGGTCGTCATAGATGATCAGGGCGTGCATGCCGTTGTCGCGGAACCACTCGCCCATGGCGCAACCCGCGAACGGGGCCAGGAACTGCAGCGGGGCCGGCTCCGACGCGGTCGCCGAGACGATGATGGTGTATTCCAGCGCGCCGCGCTCTTCGAGCGTCTTCACGATCTGAGCGATGGTGGAGCGCTTCTGACCGATGGCGACGTAGATGCAGTAGAGCTTGGCGCTCTCGTCCTCGCCGGCGTTGACGGCCTTCTGGTTCAGGATGGTGTCGATGGCGCTTGACGGTGTCGCCTTCGCGGATCGTGCGATCCTCACCGAAGATAACGACGCCGACATTGTCGCTCTCGAGGTTCAGCGCCATGCCCTTGATGCCGCCGGGGAACTCGACCATCTCGCCGGCCTTGACGCTGTCGAGGCCGTAGACGCGGGCGATGCCGTCACCGACGCTCAGAACGGAGCCGACGTCGGACACATCAGCTTCTTCACCGAAGCTTGCGATCTGCGACTTGAGGATGGCCGAAATTTCGGCGGCGCGGATATCCATAGGTCTTACGC
>CAZISF010000047.1:0-21697 GCA_964541915.1 uncultured Caulobacter sp. | reverse complement strand
CGAAAAGCTGGTCGGCACGGGCATGGTCCCGCGCCGCGACGCCGAGCGGGTCCGCGCCGAGTCGGTCGGCGCTACCGCCGAAGCGGCCCGGGCTCGCGCGGCTCTTGCGGTGCGCCGCGACCAGGCGGCTGTCACCGGCAGCCGGCGGGCCGAGGTGCTGGCCGCCATCGGTCAGGCCCGCGCTGCTCGGGCCAGAGCCGCCGCCGCGCTCGATCTGACCCTGCAGGATGAAACCGCGTCGGTGATCCGCGCGCCCGCAGCGGGGATCGTCACCGATCGTCAGGCCCAGATCGGCGACTACGTCCAGCCCGGCACGCGTCTGCTGACGCTGGTGCCGGGCCGGGCCGTCTACATCACGGCCAATTTCAAGGAGACACAGACGGCCCGCATGCTGCCCGGCCAACGGGCCGAGGTGCGGATCGACGCCCTGCCCGGCGTGGTGCTGAAGGCCCACATCGAAAGCGTCGCGCCGGGCTCCGGCTCGGAATTCGCCCTGCTCCCGTTCGAGCCCGGGTCGGGCAACTTCACCAAGATCGTTCAGCGCATCCCGGTCCGGCTGGTCTTCGACCCCGGCCAGCCAGACGTGAGACGCCTGCGGCCGGGGTTGTCGGCAAAGATCCGGGTTCGCCTTCGCGACTAGGTCAGCTGGCCGATGATCAGCTGGGCGCCGGCCGTGAGCAGGACGGCGAAGGTCAGCATCGCGCCCAGCGCCCGGCCGATCAGCACGCCGCTCCAGAGTCCGGCGGCATGCAGCACACGCGCCGCGGCGAGGGCAGCGGCCAGACCGCAGACCATCGGCTGCGAGCCGCCGTTCATTTCCACCAGGCCGATGGCGATGATCGCCAGCGGCACATATTCGATGAAGTTGGCCTGGGCGCGGATCTTGCGGTTGAAGGCCTCATCGCCGCCGTCGCCGAAGCTGACCTTGGTCGATCGCCGGCGCAGGGCGACCGGCAGGCTGAGCAGCACCAGAAAGACCGCAGCGGCGCCCGCGAGCGCGGAAGTGATCGGCAGTTCCATGTCGTTGTCCTCCCCAGGTTCGACGAACGCGAGTCTGGACCGTTGCGGAAGAAAATGCACGCGCGATAAGCGGGCCTCGTGGGGCGAGCATTTCCGAGGCGGCGCGGGACTTTTTTCCCCGTTCCTTGACCCCGCCCGCTCAATCCCTACAACCCGGAACCATGTTTGAAGGCCTTTCCCATACCGCCCGCGACGCCAAGGCGTGGCCGTTCGAGCAGGCGCGCAACCTGCTGGCCCGCGTGCTTCGCGTGCGACTCGACGATGGTGAGCGCGATCTCGCCGCGACCCTGATCGCCAACGGCAAGGCCGACGAGGCGTTCACGACGTTCGAGGCGCTACAGCGGCCGGTGGTGCTGGAGACCGGCTACGGTCCATCCGGCCTGCCGCACATGGGCACCTTCGGCGAGGTGGCCCGCACCACCATGGTGCGGATGGCTTTCCGCGCCCTGACCGATGACGCCCTCCCGACGCGGCTGATCAGCTTCAGCGATGATATGGACGGCCTTCGCAAGGTTCCGCCGAATGTGCCGAACGGCGAGCTGCTGGCGCTCGACCTCGACAAGCCGCTGACCGTGGTCCGCGACCCGTTCGGCGAGCACGAGAGCTTCGGCCATCACAACAACGCCCGCCTGCGCGCCTTCCTCGACAGCTTCGGCTTCGAGTACGAGTTCGTCTCCTCGACCGACTGTTATCGCGGCGGCCGGTTTGACCAGACCTTGCTTACGGCGCTGGCGCGGTTCGACGCGATCCAGAAGGTCATGTTGCCCTCGCTGGGTGAGGAGCGGCGGGCGACCTATTCGCCCTTCCTGCCGATCAGCCCGAAGACCGGCAAGGTGCTGCAGGCGCCGACGCTCGAGCGTCATGTCGACCGCGGCACGATCGTGTTCCGCGATGAAGATGGCGAGCTGACCGAGGTCCCGGTGACCGGTGGCGGTGTGAAGATGCAGTGGCGGCCCGACTGGGCCATGCGCTGGACGGCGCTGGGCGTCGACTACGAGATGAGCGGCAAGGACCTCGTCGACAGCGTCCGGCTCTCAAACCAGGTCTGCAAGGTGCTCGGCGGCGTGCCGCCCGAAGGGTTCAACTACGAACTCTTCATGGACGAGCACAACCACAAGATCTCCAAGACCAAGGGCAACGGCCTGACCATGGAGGAGTGGCTGCGCTACGGCGCGCCCGAGAGCCTCGCCTACTACATGTTCCAGAGCCCGAAGTCGGCGAAGAAGCTCTATTTCGACGTCATCCCCAAGGCGACGGACGAGTACCTGCAGCAGCTGGACGCTTTCAACCGCAAGCGGGAAGAGGGTGGCAACGCGCCCGATCTCAACAACCCGGCCTGGCACGTCCACATGGGCAAGCCGCCGGAAACGGGATCGCCGGTGTCGTTCTCGCTGATGCTGAACCTGGTCTCGGCCGGCAACGCCTCGGACCGCGACGTGCTGTGGGGCTTCCTGACCCGCTACATCCCGGGGGCGACGCCGCAGAGCGAGCCGCTGCTCGACCGGCTCGTCAGCTACGCGATGAACTACTACGAAGACTTCGTCGCCCCGACGAAGGCCTTCCGCGCGGCCACCGACCAGGAGCGCGCGGCGATGGAGGACCTGCTGGCCCGCTTCCGCGCCCTGCCGGCCGGCTGCATGGACGCCGAGCAGATCCAGTTCGAGGTCTACGAGGCCGGCAAGGCGCACGGGTTCGACCCGCTCCGCCTGTGGTTCCAGGGGCTGTATGAGGTGCTGCTGGGTCAGACGCAGGGACCCCGGTTCGGCTCGTTCGCGGCCATCTTCGGTCTCGACAAGACCATCCAGCTGATCGAGGACGGCCTCGCCGGCAAGCTTCTCGCCGCCTGAACGGAACATAACAGCCCGGCCCCGATCCTGTTCAGGCTGGCCGGGGCATTCTCCTCCTCACAGACGGGCGACGCCCGCTGAGTTTCGAGGAGACCTGTTATGACCAAGACCCTGAACGCCAGGATCACCACGGCCGCCCTGGCCCTGTCCGTCGCCGCCGCCCTGGGCGCCGCGCCGGTGGCCGCCAACGCCGCGCCCAATGGCGTGACCAACTGCGCCGCCAGCGGCCAGAAGCAGGAAAAGGGCGCCATCATCGGCGCGCTCGTCGGCGGCCTGATCGGTTCGAAGGTTTCCAGCAATGAGCGCGGCCTCGGCACGGCCGTCGGCGTCGGTGTCGGCGCGGCCGCTGGCTCCTACATCGGCTGCAACGCCCAGGTGAAGGAAGCCTACGCCCAGGGGACTTACCAGTCGGGCGGCCGCACCCTCGCCGGCTACGTCCAGCCCGCCCGTTTCGAGCGCGCCGGCGGCCAGTTCGCCGCCAGCACCCGGGTGAACCTGCGGGCCGCCCCGACCACCAGGGCGCGCTCCGTCGGCATGCTGCAGCCGGGCGAGCGCTTCCAGGCCCTGGCTACGACCAACGGCGGTCGCTGGGTCCTGGTCGGGCGCAATGGTGTCGGCGTCGGCTATGTCGCCAGCGCCTACGTCCTGCCCACGGGCTATCAGCGCACGGCCTACGGCTACTAGGTCCGGGCTGTTCCCGGACGATCGGGGCCGGTTCCTTCGGGAGCCGGCCCTTCGTCGTTACTGGCTGGCCCAGAGGATGCGGGCGATCCAGGCGACGTCTTTCCGCTCCAGCGTCCGGCCCGGATAGTCGGGGTTGAGGGATTTCAGCTCGATCGACCGGGCCGAAATCCGCGCCACTTCCTTGGCCAGAACCTCGCCGGCGGTCGTCTTGACCACCACCCGGTCGCCCCGGCGGGGCTCCGCGCCGGCCGGGTCGACCACGATGCGGTCACCCTCGCGGTAGACCGGCGCCATCGAGTCGCCGCTGATTTCCAGCGCGTAGACGCCATCGCGGGCGAGTCCGGGAAAATCGATCTCGTCCCAGCCCTGCCCGACGGGGAAGCCCGCGTCGTCGAAAAAGCCGTCATCGCCCGCCTGGGCGAAGCCGAGCAGCGGCACGCCGCGCGCCGCCGCCGCGCCGCCGCCCTCGGCCAGGGCGGCGAACTCGGCGAACGAGACGCCGGTCGCCTCCAGAACCTTGGACAGGCTCTCCGTCGAAGGCCAGCGGGGCCGGGCCTCGGCATCGTTCGACACACGCTTGGAGCGGTTGAAACTCGTCGGATCCAGTCCCGCCAGTCTGGCCAGGGCCGATGCGGTCATGTCGAACCGCGCGGCCAGCAGGTCGATGGCGTGCCAGATCTGGGTGTGGGACGGGCGCATGATGTGAGGAAAATAATCCGGCGATTTAGGAAAGTAAACCTAGTCTCGATGCGGTCTGGGCGGGAACCATGCTCCGATCGCCAGAACGCCGACCGCGCCGAAGGCCGTGACCGCGAGAAATGACAGGTGAACCGTGACCTCAAGGCTTGCCTGCACCCATTTGGCCAGATCGCCGGCCAGGGCGAGCATCTGGAACCCGCAGGCATAGACCGGCCACGGCCGTGGCGCGCGCCAGGACAGGCCGACGAGGGCGCCGAGCACAGTCGCGTCAATGATCGGCAGCCACAGGCCGGGTGAAGTCTCGCCGGACAGCCACTGGGCAAACAGCGACGCCAGCCAGGCGCAGATAAAGAGGGCCGCGCCCTGCCGCTCGACGAGTCCGCCTCTGAACAGCGCGCCGACCGCCGCGATCACCAGGAGGACGGCAAACGCTCCATGGGTCAGGGTCAGTCGAGTGACAGCCTTTCCATCCGGCCCTCCGCCGGCTTGATCAGCGGCCCGAAACCGAGGGTGTCGAGACCCAGCTGCCTGCCGACGCGTTCCAGTTCCTGGTGGGTTCTGACAACTTCACGTCGCGCCTCAGTGAGCGCGTCGACCGCCGCCGCTACGCGCGCAAGCGCCAGGCTTCCGGCAGGGGGCGACAGGCCCAGCGCCGGTCCCGCCCCCTTCATCTGGCGTTTCAAACCCACGGCCCGGGCGATCGCCGTCTCTACGGCCGTCTCGGCCTCGAAAAGTGATTCCGCCACGGCTGATGCGACCTGAATCCGGTCCATGCCCGTCTCCGCCATTGTGATCTCCGGCGCGGACCACACCACTAAAGGTGACGGCAATCAATCATGCAATCTTCGGTAGGCATCACAGAATTGCGACTGTTGACGTTGACGTAAGGGGCATATACGCCTGTCCCAACAAGAAACGGTGGCACGGGAGGAAACAATGCCAACCGAACTGCGGCGTCCTGAACGCACTTTCACCATTCGCCAGCTCTGCACCGAGTTCAAAGCCACGCCTCGCGCGCTGCGCTTTTACGAGGACAAGGGCCTGCTGACCCCCGCCCGTGACGGCATGAACCGGGTCTATTCCTACAAGGATCGCGCCCGCCTGATCCTGATCCTGCGCGGAAAGCGCGTCGGCCTGTCGCTGCAGGAAATCCGCGAAATCCTCGAGCTCTATGGCGAGCACGACGAGGCGATGCAGCAGAACGCCCACTCCCTGAAGAAATTCAAGGAAAAGATCGTCGACCTCGAGCAGCAGCGCGAGGACATCGAAGGGGCCATCAACGAACTGCGCGCGGCCTGCGACCGCCTCGAAAAGCATCTCTCCGAAAAGCGGCCCGACCTTCTGCCGAAGGCCGCCGACTATGACCAGATGCTGCGGGCCCGCCTCGACGGTCATGCCGAGCACGCCCTCGGCAAGTAGCCGAGTCTGACGTCCAGACCCCCGACCCAACGGAGCGCCCATGGCCTATCAGTCGCCGGCTCGCGATCACGTGTTCCTCCTGCGCGATGTGCTGGAGATAGACCGGTATGCCAATCTGCCGACGTTCGCCGACGCCTCGATGGATGTCGTCGAGCAGATCATCGAAGAGGCGGCGAAGTTCACCAGCGAGGTTCTGGCGCCCCTGAATTCGGTCGGCGACAAGCAGGGCTGCCAATGGAGTCCTGACTTCACCGTCAAGACGCCCGACGGGTTCAAGGAAGCCTACAAGCAGCTCTGCGCCGGGGGCTGGACGGGTCTGGGCTCAGACACGGCCTACGGCGGCCAGGGTCTGCCGCACGTGGTCAACCTTGCCTTCAGCGAGATGTCGAGCTCGGCCAACATGGCCTTCTCGATGTACCCGGGACTGGCCCACGGCGCCTATTCGGCGATCCATACCGGCGGCAGCGACGACCAGAAGCAGACCTACCTTCCGAAAATGGTGTCAGGAGAATGGACCGGCACCATGAACCTGACCGAGCCGCACTGCGGCACGGATCTCGGCCTGCTTCGCACCAAGGCCGTTCCGGAGGCCGACGGCAGCTATCGCATCAGCGGCCAGAAGATCTGGATCAGCGCCGGCGAGCACGACATGGCGGACAATATCGTCCACCTCGTGCTGGCCCGAATCGAAGGCGCACCGGCCGGGGTGAAGGGCATCAGCCTGTTCATCGTGCCGAAGTTCCTGCCCAATGCCGACGGCTCGGTCGGTCCGCGTAACGAGGGCGTCAAGTGCGTCGGCCTCGAAGAGAAGATGGGCATCCACGGCAACGCCACCTGCGTGATGCAGTACGAGGAGGCCAGGGGCTTCCTCATCGGCGAAGAGAACAGCGGCCTCAGGATCATGTTCGTCATGATGAACGAGGCCCGCATCGGCGTCGGCCTGCAGGGTATCGCCCAGGGCGAAGCCGCCTACCAGGCCGCCCGCGACTTCGCCAAGGATCGCCTGCAGGGTCGGTCCCTGACCGGTCCGAAGAATCCGGATGGTCCGGCCGATCCGATCCTCGTCCACCCCGATGTGCGCCGCATGCTGCTCGACAGTCGCGCGGTCATCGAGGGCGGCCGCGCCTTCCTGTTCTGGACCGCCCTGCACGGCGACCTGAGCCACGGTCACCCCGATGAGGCGGTTCGCCAGAAGGCCAACGACTACATGGGGCTACTGACGCCCGTGCTCAAAGGCTACCTGACGGACAAGGGCTTCAAGGCCTGTGTCGACGGCATGCAGGTGCACGGCGGCAGCGGCTTCACCGAGCATTTCCCGGCCAGCCAGTACCTGCGCGACTGCCGTATCGCGCTGATCTACGAGGGCACCAACGGCATTCAGGCGCTCGATCTGGTCGGCCGCAAGCTGGCCGCCAACGGCGGTCGCGCGGTGATGAGCTTCTTCGCCGAGATCGACGCCTTCGTTGAGGAGAACGCCGCCGACGCCGCCATGAAGCCGTTCCTTGACGGTCTGGCTTCGGCCAAGGCGCAGCTGCAGGACGGCACGATGTGGCTGATGCAGAACGGCCTGCAGAATCCCGACAATGCCGGCGCCGCCTCGACCGACTACATGCACCTCTTCGGCATCACGGGCCTGGCCTACATGTGGGCCCTGATGGCCAAGGTATCGCTCGCGAAGATCGCGGCCGGCGACACCGATCCCTTCTACGCGAGCAAGCTTTCGGTCGGTCAGTACTTCCTCGAGCGCATCCTGCCGGACACCGGCGCCCACCTGACGAAGATGAAGGCCGGCTCGGCCAACATGATGTCCATTCCCGCGGAGGCCTTCTGATGGGCGTTCTGAACCTCGAGCGCACGCCCTCCCTGGCGGAAGAAGACATCGTCATTTTCGAGGACGCCGTCGGCAAGTTCTTCGACGAGAAGGCCCCCGAATCCCGTGTCGCCAAATGGCGCGAGGACGGCAAGGTCGAGCGGGTGTTCTGGACCGAGGCGGCCGAGGCGGGGCTCTCCTGCCTGTCGATTCCCGAGGAATACGGCGGCATGGGCGGCGACTACCGCCATGAGGTCATCCTCATGGAGCAGCTGGGCGCCAAGGGCGTCGACGGCTTCGGCCTGTCGCTGCACAACGCCATCGTCGCGCCCTATATCCTGCACTGCGGGACCGAGGCGCAGAAGCAGCGCTGGCTGCCGAAGTTGGCGACCTGCGAACTGGTCAGCGCCATCGCCATGACCGAGCCGGGCGCCGGGTCCGACCTGCAGGGCATCAAGACCACGGCGAAGCTTGATGGCGACGAATACGTCATCAATGGCTCCAAGACCTTCATCACCAACGGCCAGACCGCCAACTTCATCATTGTCGTCTGCAAGACCGACCCGACCCAGGGCGCGCGCGGCACGTCGCTGATCGTCGTCGAAACCGACAACGCGCCGGGCTTCGAGCGCGGCCGGAACCTCGACAAGCTGGGCCAGGAAGCCGCCGATACGTCCGAGCTGTTCTTCAACGATGTCCGGGTCCCGGCCGCCAATCTGCTTGGCGGCGGCGAAGGGCACGGGTTCTTCCAGCTGATGGGCCAGCTGCCGCAGGAGCGGTTGAACATCGCCGTTCAGGCCATCGCCACGATCGAGCGGGCGCTGGCGCTGACCATCGACTACGTCAAACAGCGCAACGCGTTCGGCAAGAAGATCATCGACTTCCAGAACACCCAGTTCGAACTCGCCGAGTGCAAGACGGAGGCGACCGTCGCCCGGGTGTTCGTCGACCACTGCATCGAGCAGCATCTCAAGGGCAAGCTCGACGCCGCGACGGCTTCGATGGCCAAGTACTGGCTGACCGATCTCGAGAACAAGATCATCGACCGCTGCCTGCAGCTGTTCGGCGGGTTCGGCTACATGGCCGAGTACCCGATCGCCCGCATGTATCGCGACAGCCGCGTGCAACGGATCTACGGCGGGACCAACGAGATCATGAAGGTTCTGATCGCGCGCACGCTCTGAGGACGCCGCGCCGGGAGGGCGGATGATCGATCATCTTTCCATCGCGGTCAGCGACCTCACCCGCAGCGCGGTCTTCTACGACGCGGTGCTGGGTGCGCTGGGATACCGGCGACTGGTGGAGCGGCCGGGGACGGTCGGGTTCGGCAAGCGCTACCCCGAGGTCTGGCTCAATCACCGTCCCGGGATGACGCCGGCCGATCCGGACACCGGTCACCATGTCTGCCTTCGAGCTTCCAGCGATGAGGCTGTGCGCGCATTTCACGACGCGGCGCTGGGCCATGGCGGTCGGGATGCCGGAGCGCCCGGTCCACGCCAGGCGGCCCTGACGCCCTATTTCGGCGCCTTCATTTTCGACCCGGACGGCGCCAAGCTGGAGGCTGCCTGTTTTCCCCGGGAGGCGTAGCCGTGCTGGACGAGGTTCCTGCCATCATCTGCGTCGAGAACCACTCGGACCAGGCAATTCTCGGCCGCTTGCGCGACGGCAGGAGCCGGGTCGTGATGGTCACAGCCGCCAACGGACAGTCATTGAGCGCCCGCGAGCCATTCTGGCAAACGCCGCTGGCAAGGGTGGCGCCGGGCGAAACCGGTTGTGTCGAAGGCCTTACCTCGACCCTGGAGCGCCCCGTGCTGAACCTCTGGACCACCCGGCCCTCTCATGTGCTGTTCAACGGCCGTGAAGACTTCACCGACTGTCGGCTTCCTCGTCCGCTCTCGGCCGGCGTCCGCCTGACCTATGCCTACACCCCCAGCGCCGTTGGAGCGGCCTGTCGGGTCAAGGAGGACCGCTGATGGCGGCCTACACCGCGATCATCGACTGGACGCTGAAGCCTGACGAAGACTTCCTCGCCGGCCGCTACAGCCGCCTGCACAGCATCGCCTTTGACGGCGGGATCACTATTCCGGCCTCATCCTCGCCCAGCGTCGTGCCGTTGCCCTGGTCGTCAGCCGACGCGGTGGATCCGGAGGAGATGCTGGTGGCGGCCCTCAGCAACTGCCACATGCTGACCTTCCTGCACAAAGCCCGGGAGGCCGGTTTCGTGGTCACGGCCTATCGCGACCGGGCCGAGGGCGTGATGCGCAAGACGCCCGAGGGAAGGATCGCCGTGACCCGGGTTGCCCTTCGCCCCGACATCACCTTCGACGGAAGGCAGCCGACCGGTCAGGAACTCGACGCGCTTCACCACGCCGCGCACGAAGAGTGTTTCATCGCCAATTCGGTGAAAACCGAGGTGGTTGTCGAAGCTCCGATCAAGGGCGCCGGTGCGGGCTGATTTTCGCCCGGAAGATTCACGCCGTTAACCATTTCGGAAAACGTCGCTCTTTCACTGAGTCTTAGGGAGACTGCCCGCAGGATGTCCCCAAGACCGGGGAGGTCGACGTGACGACGAACACAAAGCCATTGGACAAATTCGGGATCGGGGCTTCGACATTTGCCCGGCAGCGCCATATCGGGCTGCGGATCGCCACCGCGCTCGTCGTCGGCGTCGCGCTGCATCTGGCCCTTGGCTGGTGGATGACGTGGTTCTGGTCGGCCGCCTACATCGGCACCCAGTTTCTTGAGTCCTGGATGGCCCCGCGCCTGTTGCGCAAGCCGGTCGAGACGCCCGCGGAAGCCGCCAATATCGCCGTCGCCCTGTTCTCCCCCGGGGCGCTCGTGTTCGGCGGGCTGGCGGTGGCCCTGTGGGTCAACGTTCCGGGCTACGGCCCCGCCCTGGGCGTCGCGGTCATCGCCAGCGCCATGATCAACCTGATCGCGCTGAGCCGTGGCTCCCGGCTGGCCTTCGCCGCCTCGGCGACCCCCTATGGTCTGTACCTTCTGGTCATGCCGATGCTCGATTACGGTCGCGTCGCCGGGCCGATGCTGACCACCATGATGATCGGCGTCGGCCTGATCATGCTCAACATCATCGGCGCCTGGATCAGCACCGAGGAAGCGCGTCGCGCCCAGTTGCTGGCCCATGAGGAGGCCGACCGGCGCCGCGCCGAGGCCGAGGCCGCCGTCGAGGCCAAGTCCGCCTATCTGGCGATGATCAGCCATGAACTCCGCACGCCGATCAGCGCCATCCTCGCCGGCGCCACGGAACTGGAACGCACCGCCCCGGGACAGGGCCGCGCCCAGGCCCGCCTGATCCGGGGGGCCGGACAGATGATGCGCGGCCTGCTCGATGACCTGCTGGATCTGGCCAAGATCGAGGTCGGGCGGATGGAGGTCGAGAGCGTCGCGTTCGACCTGCGCGAGGCCGTCACCGAGGCGCTGCGGATGTGGCGACCGGAGGCGCGAAACAAGGGCCTGAAGCTGCGTGTCGAGGGCGCGCACGAACTGCCGGACTGGATCATGGGCGACCCGACCCGCATCCGGCAGGTGCTCAACAATCTGATTTCCAATGCCCTGAAGTTCACCGCCGAAGGCTCGATCACCCTGCGCCTCGCCGCGCAGCCGACCGGCGAGGGCTGGTCGATCCAGGTGGCGGTCGCAGACACCGGGCCCGGCATGACGCCCGACCAGGTCGCCCGTCTGTTCACGCCCTTCGACCAGCTGGATGCCGGGACGGCGCGGAAGCACGGCGGTTCGGGCCTGGGCCTGGCCATCAGCCGCGAACTGGCGCGCCTGATGGGCGGCGAGCTGACCGCCTCCAGCGCCCCGGGCGAAGGCGCCGTCTTCACCCTCAGCCTCACCCTGGCGAAGGCCGAGACGCCGGCCGAAGCCAAAGCCCCCGAGGCCGTCGAGGCGCGCGTGCTGGTCATCGACGATCATGTGATCAACCGTCAGGCCGTCGCGCTGATGCTCGCGCCGCTCGGCATCACGCCGGAAACGGCCGCCTCCGCCGAGGAGGGCCTCGAGCGCCTCGCTCGCGAGCGCTTCGACGTGGTTCTGATGGACGTCTACATGCCGGACATGGACGGCCGGGAAGCGACCCGCCGCCTGCGCGCCCAGGCCGGACCCAACCAGTCCGTGCCGGTCATCGCCATCACGGCGTCGGCTACAGAACGCGACTGGGAAGCCTGTCGCGCGGCGGGGATGACGGGGCACGTGGCCAAGCCGATCGACCCGGCCGCCCTCTACGCGGCGCTCGACGTCGCCCTTGGAGACGCGGACGACAGGGCGGCCGCCTGATCAGGCGGAATGGTCCAGAAGGCTCGAAAGTCGTGCCGCAAGCACCGTTTCGTCCTTCATGTCGCACTCCCAGATCGTCTCCACGCGCCAGCCGGCGGCCTGCAGCGAAGCCCGACTGACGACGTCGCGCTCGCGGTTGCGAGCGACCTTGCCCAGCCAGTAGTCGCGATTGGTCTTTGGAATGCGCGCGCCACGCGCGCAGTCGTGGCCATGCCAGAAGCAGCCGTGAACAAAGATCGCCAGGCGGCGCCCGGGCATGACGATGTCCGGATTGCCGGGCAGATCCTTACGATGCAGCCGGTACCGCGCGCCCAGCGCCGTCAGCAGGCGGCGTATGGTCTTCTCCGGTCCCGTATCTCGCCCTTTGACCCGCCGCATGACGGCCGAGCGCTTTGCTGGATCGAAGACGTCGGTCATGGCCGTGTGGCGTCGGGCCAGCGGCTGAGCCGCGCGGCGCCGGTCAGGATCGCCGCGCCGAACTGGCGGATGCCCGGGGTCCGCGACAGCGGTGTGAACAGCCAGCGCCGCACGGCCGCCCATAAGCCGCCGTGCGACTGGAACAGCGGCGTCATGGCCCATGAGATGAACTGATAGGGCATCACGTGCCAGCGCCGGCTGGTTTCGTAGGCGCGGGCCGTGACGGCGACGGATGTCGTCGTGGACGCGAACCGCTCGCCCAGTTCCACGGCATCGACCAGCGCCAGGTTGGCGCCCTGGCCGAGTTGCGGGCTGGTCCCGTGGGCGGCGTCGCCGATCAGCAGGGTGGCGCCTTCGCTCCAGCGGCCGACCCAGACATCCCGATAGACGGCGCGGGCCATGACCTCTGGACCGGTGAGCGTATCGATCAGGGGCGTCGCCGCCGGCCACACCTGACGTACGTGCGCCTTCCAGGCGTCGAAGTCGCCCGCGAAGAAGGCGTCCATGTCAGCGACCGGCAGCGACCAGAACAGGCTCACCAGCGGGGTGTCGCCACCTTCCGGCCCGCGTCCCACCGGCAGCACGCCGACCATCACCTCGGCACGGTCGTAGATCTGGCGCAGGGCCCCGGTCCAGGCGCCGTCGGGGTCCGGCGCACTGGTCCAGACTGCCCCCCAGGGGTAGGGACGCGCGCGCGCGCGAGGCCTGACGATATTGCGCAGGCCTGACGCCGACCCATCCGCGACCACGGCCAGGTCAAACGGTCCATGCGCCCGACCGACGGCGTCATGGAGCACGGGTCGCCCCCGGTCTTCGACGCGCACGATCCGGGCGCCGGTCACCAGCGTCACACCGGCGGGCGACAGGGCCCGGTGCAGGGTATCGAACAGCACGCCGCGGTGGATGCCGATCCCGTGTCCGCCCTTTCGCCAGTCCGCGTAGTCGACGTCGAGCACCTTGCGGCCGGCCAGATCGCGGCCGTCGAGCCGATCGATCCGCGCGCCTCGTTCCCGAACCGACTCCTCCAGCCCCAGGACGCCAAGGGCCTTCAGGCCGGTCGGCTGCAGCAGCAGGCCGGAACCGACCGGGCGTGGCGCATCGACCGCCTCCAGTAGCGTGACCTCATGGCCGCGCCGGGCCAGGGCGACGGCCGCCGCCATGCCCCCGACCCCGCACCCGACGACGCCGACCTTCACGGGCGGCTACAGCCCTTCGAACAGGGCCGTCGACAGATACCGTTCGGCGAAGCTGGGGATGATGGTGACGATCACCTTGCCCGCGTATTCTGGTCGCGAGGCCAGATCGAAGGCCGCCGTCAGCGCCGCGCCGGACGAGATGCCGACCGGGATTCCCTCGACCGACGCGCACTTGCGGGCCATGGCGATGGCGTCGTCATTGCTGACCTTGACGATGTCGTCGATCACGCCGCGATCAAGGATGCCCGGCACGAAACCCGCGCCGATGCCCTGGATCTTGTGCGCGCCCGGCTGTCCGCCGGACAGCACCGGGGAGGCCTCGGGCTCGACGGCGACCATCTTGAGAGACGGCTTGCGCGTCTTGAGCACCTGTCCGACGCCGGTGATCGTGCCGCCGGTGCCCACGCCGGACACCACCGCGTCGACCGCGCCGGCGGTGTCGTTCCAGATTTCCTCGGCCGTCGAGACCCGGTGGATCAGCGGGTTGGCCTCATTCTCGAACTGCTGCGGCATGACAGAGCCGGGGATTTCCTCGAGGATTTCCTGGGCCCGGGCGACGGCACCGCGCATGCCCTTTTCAGCCGGGGTCAGCTCCAGCCGCGCGCCAAGGATCAGCAGCATCTTGCGCCGCTCCATCGACATGCTTTCGGGCATGACCAGGGTGATCCTGTAGCCCTTGGCGGCGGCGACGAAGGCCAGCGCGATGCCGGTGTTGCCGCTGGTCGGCTCGACGATCATGCCGCCGGGCTTCAGGTGGCCCTCGGCCTCCAGCCACTCGACCATCGCCACCCCGATGCGGTCCTTGACCGAGTTCATCGGGTTGAAGAACTCGAGCTTGCCCAGCACGGTCGCGCGCGGCTTGAGCTCGGCGGTCAGGTTGGGCAGGCGCACCAGAGGCGTGTCGCCGACGGTGTCGAGAATGGACTCGTAGATCTTGCCGCGACCGGCGCGCTTGTAGCGGGCGGCGTCATACTTGCTCATGGGGGAGGTCTCCGGAAGGTCAGGCGCCCTTTGTCGCGGGAAAACTATAGCCCCGCGATAGGGTTGTCAGCGCTCATTCGGCGGCGAAGGCGACGGTCCGGCCACTCGCAAGCAACGGCTCAAGCAGATGTGACGCCAGCCAGCGCACCACCGGAACCGCGACGCCATCGCCGATGACGTGGAAGGCGGCGGTGTCCGAGTTTGGCAGGCTGTAGCAATCGGGAAGGCCCATCAGCCGCGCGCCTTCGCGCGGGGTCATCAGGCGCGAGCGAACGTCGCCGGCCTCGGCCACCACCACAGACTGCCGGGATGAGCCCCCCCGCGCGGTCCGAAGACAACCCGCCAGCCCGTCGATGCGCACTTCGGCCTGGGGCACACCCCCGCGCGTGCGGCGGTAGACCGCGCCGACCGTCCGGCCGTTCTGTGCATCAAGACGCGCGCGGTTGAGCGGCGTCATCTGGTTCAGCAGTTCGTCCGTCTTCGCCTGCGATCGCCAGGCAACCGCGCGGCTGTCTTCGAGCAATGCGGCGAGATCGGTATTGCGCGCGGGCGGCGGCGGCAGGTTCCACCACACCCATTTCGCCTGCAGATCGGCGGGAAGGCGGGCGTGCGCCTGGTCAACAGCCCGGGTGTGGAACGCGCAGCGCCCCGTCAGTACGGGTGCGGCGTCCCGGGTCGCGACCACGAACACCCGCGGCCGGCTCTGGGGGGTGAACCGGGCGGCGTCGATTTCCAGAGCGCCGAAGCGATAGCCCTGTCCGGCCAGCGCGCGACAAAGCGCCGTGAAATCCTCGCCACTATGCGAGGTGAACAGCCCGACGACGTTTTCGAGCACGATGGCGCGTGGCGCGCGGCCCTCGTGGTTCAGAGCCTCGATCAAGGTCCAGAAGCCGAAAAAGGCTGACGACCGTCCGCCGCCCAGGCCGGCGCGGCTGCCCGCGAGGCTGAAGTCCTGACAGGGGCTGGACGCCCAGGCGAGGTCGGCCTGTCCGGGCAGGTCGGCCGGCTTGACCTGCCAGACATCGCCCTCGTGAAGGTGCTCGTGAGCGTCGGTGAAATTGGCGCGGTAGGTCGCGGCCTTCACCGGGTCGAAGTCGTTGGCGTAGAGGCATGACCAGCCGTCTCCCAGGCCGAGGCGGGCCATGCCGCCTCCGGCGAAGAATTCATAGAATCCGAGAGGACCGTTCCGACTCATCAAAAGGCAGCGTAGCCTGTTCCGGCCCTGTCGAGGAGAAGCCGCCGTGCGCCGCATCATCGTCCTGTCCGCCGCCGCCCTGTTGCTCGCTGCCTGTCAGCCGGAAGCGCCTGGCGGGGGGGAAGCAGCGCCGCCGGCCGACGCGCCTGCGGCCACGCCCGCACCGGCGGCCGACGCCGGCGCTGCGTTCAGGGTCGACTTCAGCGCCAGTGGAACCGAGCCGTTCTGGCGGGTCGACATCAAGGGGACCGACATCGTCCTGACCCGTCCGGACGCACCGGCCGCGACCGCGACCAACGCCGGCCTGGCCGCGACGGCCGCCGCCGCGACCTGGACGGCCCAGGCCGGAGCGACCCCGGTCACCGTGACAGTGGCCGCAGGCGAGTGTACCGACGGGATGAGTGATCTGAAGTACGGCTACACCGCCCAGGTGGTCTGGGGCGGCGAGACGCTGAAAGGCTGCGGATTCCCGACGGCGGCCCAGCCGCGCGAAGGGTAATAGGGCTCAGCCCCGGCTCAGGTCCATGGTCTGGATCGACGAGGCGCGGGCTTCCGAACGCTGGTTCGGCAGCGGCAGCAGCATCGCAATGGCGACAGCCAGGGCGACGGCGGCGGCGAAGGCGGCCTTGACGGCCATGATCGTATCTCCTGAAGGGTCGACAGGACACAATTGCGCCCACAGCCTTAACCGCCGGTGAACGGAAAAGTTGCGGCTGAATACAGAACGGCCCCCGGGAAGATCCCGAGGGCCGCCAGACCCGGTAAAACCAGGCAAAGTTCGATCCGCGCCCTGACCATTCGGTCAGAAACGCGCCCGTCTATACTAGCTGTAGATTTCGAACAGGCCGGCGCCGCCCTGGCCGCCGCCGATGCACATGGTGACAACGCCCCACTTGGCCTTGCGGCGGATGCCTTCCTGCAGCAGGTGGCCGGTGCAGCGGGCGCCGGTCATGCCGAAGGGGTGGCCGATGGAGATGGAGCCGCCGTTGACGTTGTACTTGGCGGGATCGATGCCGAGCTTGTCGCGGCTGTAGAGGCACTGGCTGGCGAAGGCTTCGTTCAGTTCCCAGAGGTCGATGTCGTCGACCTTCAGGCCCTGACGGGCGAGCAGCTTGGGCACCGCGTAGACCGGACCGATGCCCATTTCATCGGGTTCGCAGCCGGCGGCGGCCCAGGACACGAAACGGCCCAGGGGCTTCAGACCGCGGCGTTCGGCTTCCTTGGCTTCCATCAGCACCACGGCGGCGGCGCCGTCCGACAGCTGGCTGGCGTTGCCGGCGGTGACGAAGTTGCCCGGACCCTTGACCGGCTGCAGGGAGGCGAGGCCTTCCAGCGTGGTTTCTGGACGGTTGCACTCGTCCTTGTTGACCACGTAGTCGACCATGGACTCTTCCTTGGTCTCCTTGTTGACGACCTTCATCTTGGTCGCCATCGGGACGATTTCGTCGGCGAACAGGTTGGCGGCCTGGGCGGCGGCCATGCGCTGCTGGGACTGCAGGCTGTACTCGTCCTGGTACTCACGGCTGATGTTGTAGCGCTTGGCCACGATGTCGGCGGTGTCGATCATGGCCATGAAGATCGCCGGAGCGATGTTCATCAGTTCCGGATCAACCGTGCCCGAACCGCCCATGCCGCCGCCCGGGATGGAGATGCTCTCCACGCCACCGGCCACGACGCAGTCGCCGCCGCTGGCGCGGATGTAGTCGGCGCCCATGGCGATGGCCTGCAGGCCCGAGGAGCAGAAGCGGTTGATGGTCACGCCGCCGGTGTTCACCGGCATGCCGGCCAGCAGGGCGGCCAGGCGGCCGATGTTCGCGGCGCCGTGGGCGTTGTTGCCCAGGTAGCAATCCTCGACGAAGTCCAGCTCGACGCCCGACTTGGCGACGGCGTGCTTGATGGCGTGCGCGGCCATCGACATCGGCGGCGTGGCGTTGAACCCGCCGCGACCCGCCTTGGCGAGGCCGGTACGGGCGTAGGACACGATTACGGCTTCGCGCATGGCGTTTTCCCTTTGCTCTCAAACAACAGTTTGAATTGTCGGTCGCGACCCTAGGCGAAGCCGACGAAAAGGAAAAGTTCACGCGCGCGTAAACCGACCGCCAGGCCCCGGAATGACGTCGCCTCGGCCAATGTCAGGGTTGACGTTCGCGTCACCCGGACCGACCATCCTGATCAACGATAAGGGATGGAAATCATGGCCGAGCGGGCATTTGACCTCGTGGTGCGGGGCGGCAGCGTCATCGACGGATCCGGAGCGCCGGCCTTTGCGGCCGATGTCGGGGTCAAGGACGGCCTGATCGCCGCCATCGGCCCGAATCTGCCGGCCGGGACCGAGGAGATCGACGCGAGCGGCCGGATCGTGACGCCGGGCTTTGTCGACATTCACACCCACTATGATGGCCAGGCGACCTGGGACGAGCGACTGCAGCCCTCTTCCTGGCACGGCGTCACCACGGCCGTGATGGGCAACTGCGGCGTCGGCTTCGCGCCCTGCAAGCCGGAAGACCACGACCGGCTGATCCGGCTGATGGAAGGCGTCGAGGACATTCCCTTTCCGGTGCTGACCCAGGGACTGCCCTGGACCTGGGAATCGTTCCCGCAGTACCTCGATGCAGTCGGAAAGCGTCGCTTCGACATCGACATCGCCGCCCAGCTGCCGCACGCCGCGCTTCGGGTCTATGTGATGGGAGAGCGCGGGGCCAATCGTGAGCCGGCGACGGCCGAGGATATCGCCGCCATGGCCGTGATCGCCAGGGGCGCGGTCGAGGCCGGCGCGCTGGGTTTCTCCACATCTCGCACCCTCAATCACCGCACCAGCGACGGCCAGCCGACCCCGACCCTGACGGCCGGGGAGGACGAACTGACGGGCATCGCCCTGGCGCTGAAGGCCGCCGGCAAGGGCGTGCTGCAGTTCGTCTCCGACTTCCAGGATCCGGCCGGGGAGTTCGCCATGTTCCGCCGGCTGGTCGAGGCCTCGGGCCGGCCGCTGAGCTTCTCCCTGGCCCAGAGCGCGCGGGGCAAGGACGGCTGGAAGATTCTGCTCGCCGCTCTGACCGACGCCGTGGACGCCGGCTTGCCGATGAAGGCCCAGGTGGCCGGCCGGCCCGTCGGCGTGCTGTTCGGGCTGGAGCTGACGCTCAACCCGTTCAGCCAGCATGCGACCTACAAGGAGATCGCCCATCTGCCGCTGGCCGAGCGGGTGGCGCACCTTTCCGACCCCGCTTTCCGCGCCCGGCTGCTGAGCGAGGAGATCGACCCCAAGGGACCCTTCGCCGGCAGCGCGCTGCGCGCCTGGGACAACATGTTCCTGATGACCGAACAGCCGGACTATGAGCCGACACAGGACGACACGGTGAAGGCGCTCGCCGCCGGCCGCGGCCTGTGGCCGGACGAGGTCGCGCTGGACCACATGCTCAGCAACGGCGGGCGGGGCATGCTCTACCATCCGTTCCTGAACTATGCGGACGGTTCGCTCGACCCCAGCTTCGCCATGCTCAGCCACCGGGACACCGTGCCGGGCCTGTCCGATGGCGGGGCCCATGTGGGCATGATCTGCGACGGCAGCTTCCCGACCTCGAACCTGACCCACTGGACCCGCGACCGGACGCGTGGACCCAAGCTGGCGCTGGAAGAGGTCATCCGCATGCAGACGCGGGACACGGCGGCGGCCGTCGGCCTGTTCGATCGCGGTCAGATCGCCGTGGGCCTGCGCGCGGACCTCAACGTCATCGACTACGACGGCCTGACCCTGCACGCGCCGAGCGTGGCCTACGATCTGCCGGCCGGCGGGCGGCGGCTGGTGCAGCGGGCAGACGGCTATGTCGCCACCGTCGTCGCCGGCCAGATCACCTACCGCGACGGCGAGCCGACCGGCGCGCTACCGGGACGTCTGGTGCGCGGCGCCCAGGCCGCGCCGATGGCCATGGCTGCGGAATAGGGAGACCGGCCATGACGCCCCGGACGCTTGAGGCCGAATGCGAGTGGACCGCCGCCGACGTCGCAGATCCGACGGCCTGGACCGAAATCCTGACCGAGGTTGAGATCGCCGAGATCGACGCCGCCCTGGCCCATGCGCGGTCGGTGTCCGACGACCTGCTCGACATCGGCAAGGCCGACTTCCCGTTGCCGACGCTCGGCAGGCGGCTCGAGGCCATCGAACAGACCCTGATCAACGGCCGGGGCTTCGTCCGCATCCGGGGCCTGCCCCGCGCCCGCTACAGCAATGACGACATGTGCCTGGCCTACTGGGGCATCGGGGCGCATCTCGGCAAACCCTGGCCGCAGAACAAGCACGGCCACCTGCTGGGCGATGTGACCGATCAGAACAAGGCGCCGGGCGACCCCACCGCGCGGGGCAACGAGATCGGGCTCGTGGGGCTCGATTTCCACTGCGACGGCTCGGACCTCGTCGGTCTGATGTGTCTGCAGACGGGCGTCTCCGGCGGGCTGTCCGCGGTGTGCAACTCGGTCGCCATCCACAATGCGCTGGTGCGCGAACGCCCGGATCTGGCCGCCGAACTCTACAAGCCCCAGCCTTTCGACGCGCGGGGCGAGCAGGGACCCGGCCGACCCGGCTGGTACGGCCTGCCGGTGTTCAGCGAGATGAACGGCCGGCTCTTCGTGCGGCTGATCGCGCCCTACATACACGCCTCCCAGCGCCACCCGGACGCGCCGCGTCTGACCGACAAGGCCAAGGAGGCCCTCGCCTGGATTCTCGAGGCGTCGGAAAGCGGCCGCTACAGCGTGTTCATGGACTTCCAGCCCGGCGACATGCAGTTCATCAACAACTTCCACGTCCTGCACGGCCGCACCGCCTACGAAGACGACCGGGCGGCGGGGAAGATCCGCCACCTGAAGCGGCTGTGGCTCGAGACCCAGGCCCTGACCGATCGTCCCGCTTACTTCCGCAACACGGTGTCGGATCACTGGGGACGGAAGAAGGTCATCAGCCGGCTGGATGCGGTGGGGTAGGGGACACGTACCGGCTTCGCCGGATACATGTCCCCGCTACTCCCCGAACCCTTCGCCCAGCTCGGTGATCGGGGCCATGCGGATCAGGCGGCTGTCCTCGACGCCGGCCTGACGGTGTTTGACGACCTCGCGATACTCGGGGTCAGTGACCATGGCGAGGAACGCCCCGCCGCCCGGATATTCGGCGATGAAGGCGATGTCCCAACGCTCGTCGGTCGGACCGGTGACGACCACGTCGGGCCGCCCGGCCCAGACTTGCCGGCCGCCGACGCGCTTGAAGATGTGCGCGCTCTCGCGGCCGTAGGCGCGGTAGGCCTCAAGGCCCGTCATCCCCTTGCCGTGGTTCGGATGACCTTCCGGATAGTCGGCCAGAGCGCGTACCCGCACGAGATTGAGCATATGGATCGGTTCGTCGCGGGGCAGGGCCTTGAAGGCGTCGAACTGCGGACGGGTGGGATCGATGGAGCCGGTCATGGGGGTAGTGTTCACCGGAGACGACGACTTGGCTAGTCGGATGCTGATGCGCCCTGAAGGCCTTGATGGAATGGTCTGCTCCGGACGGGCCCTTGCTCAAGGACCGCTTCGCGACCGCGCAGCGGCGACCCCGCAGGGGTCGTCCTTGACCAAAGGCCTCGTCCGGAGCGGACCATTCCATCAAGGCCTTCAGGGCGCATCAGCATCCGGAGCCCGCGGAAGCGCTCTTGGGATCAGGCCTGGGCAGCGGCGGCCTGAATGTCCGCCGGCGTCACTTCCTCGTCGAACCGGTTGGCCTGCCAGGTGTGCCAGTCGCGCTGGTTCTGGTTAAACCGCACCGACTTGCCGGACGTGGCGTGGACGACGTTCGACACGAACAGGAACCCCTTGCTCCCCTCATCAATGAAGAATCCGTTGTTCGGCGCCCCGCCGTGCGCAAAGCGACTGCGGTGGACATCGTGGATGTAGTTTCCGCGCAGCACGGTGCCCGGCTGAAATCCCAGCGTGTAAATGCCGCCGCCGTCCGCGAGCACCTTCATCACGTCATGGATGTGATTGAACTCCGCCACGCACCGCGCCTGCGAGGTCGGCGTGGTATTCCAACGGTAGCCAATGGAAATCCCGGTGTAGGGCAGGTCATGCAGTTCGTTGTGCGCCAACCGCGTGTCGGCGGAGGATGAAAAGA
>CAZISF010000046.1:0-21858 GCA_964541915.1 uncultured Caulobacter sp. | reverse complement strand
GGCCTGCCGCCAGCGTTCGCTCTGAGCCAGGATCAAACTCTCAGGTTGAGTTGACCGCTAACCCAAAATTACCGACCTCAGTTGGAATACCGAGATCAATCGTTCTGGTTTTGCATAGTATCTTGACGAGTTCCCATTCACATTGGCCGCCGCGCCGAAGCGTGACGACCGATATTCATGGTGTCTTCAAGAGACCGCAATTGTCAGCGTATCGAGGACATACTTGCTATGTCCGCAAAACGCCGCCGCCTGCGTTTCTCTTTCCAAATCAACGATGTCAAAGACCCGACCGGGTTGCCCCTGCCCACCGTTTAGCGCCCGGTGTCGGCGAGGAGCGGCGTATCTAGTCGCTCCGTTTTTCCGTGTCAACCGACTTCTTACGAAGCATTCCGGTTTTCGCGGATCCCGTCATTCCGGAATGTTCCGGACCGGCGGGAGCGGCGTCTATAAAAGAAACCGCCCGATCGCGTCAACCGTTTCTTTCCAGAAGAACCGATTTTCTCGCGCCCTTTGGACCGGAAACTTTCCGAACCCTCCAGAAGGCGGCTTCTTTACTTAGAAGCCTCAGATCAAGTCAATTGGCTCTATTTAGAAACAGAACCGATCGTCTTGGTGTGCCGGGCGGAAAACCTTTCCGTTCCGGCGGGGAGCGGCGCTTCTAGTCGAAGCATCGTCCCTCCGTCAACCAACCATTTCCGGTAAACTTCTGACACCAGGCCGGAGCCGGATATCAGACGCAAACGGGGTGAAGGGCCGCCGAGGGGCTTCCCTCTCCAGTAACCGTCACCGAGTCGATTGAGGCTGCGGAACCTAGCGACCAAACCCACGAAAATCAAGAGCCTTTGGAGCTTTCGATGTTCGCTGTGGGGGCCGCGGCTCCGAGCGAGCGCGGCTTGTATCGGCAGGGCCCGCTGACTCGCAACCCCCCATCGCAACAATTGTCGCCTGAACCATCCGGCAGCCGCTTGCGAACCCCCTCCCCGCCCGGCAAACACGGGACGGGAGAGGCACTTTATATGTTGTCGCACAAAGCCAGGTACGCGCTCCGCGCTCTCGTCGAGTTGACACGCGAGGATGGCGGACAGGTCACGGCCGCCGATCTGGCCACCCGGGCCGACGCGCCGCGGAAGTTTCTCGAGGCGATTCTGCTCGAGTTGTCGCGCCGGGGAATCGTTCGCAGCCGACGCGGAAAGTTCGGCGGCTACTCCCTTGGCCGCGCGCCGGAGGCCATTTCGTTCGCCGAGATCATTCGGGTTATCGACGGGCCGCTCGCCCTGGCGCCCTGCGTCAGCCGCACGGCGTTTCGCAAATGCGATGATTGCCCGACGCTGGAAGGCTGTTCGCTCCGGGAAGCGTTGCTCCGAGCGCGAGACGCCACGGCCGACGTTCTGGAGGGCTACAGCCTGGCCGACGCGGCCAAGGCCGAGGCCGCGGAGATTCCCGGGGCCATCTAGCCGGCCGCGATGTAGGCTTTCAGACCGTCGGCTTCCGCCTCGATCTCGTTGATCTTGTGCTTCACGAGATCACCGATCGAGATGATGCCGGCGAGACGGCCCTCCCGCATGACCGGCAAATGGCGAATCCGGCGATCCGTCATGCGAGCCAGCAGCGAATCCAGCGTCTCGTCAGGCGTGGCGAAGACGACATCGCGGGTCATGCAGACATCGATTGTTCTGGCGAGGCCCCCGCCCCCCTCCTTCGCGACCATCCGGACGATATCGCGCTCGGAGACGATCCCGACCACCGACTCGCCATCGACCACAACCATGGCGCCGACCCGTCTGGAATGAAGCAGGGCGGCGACCGCGCCGACGGTCTCACCGGGGCCGGCGGTAAAGACAAGGTCGCCCTTGTCCTTGAGGATCTGGGAAACGAGCAAAGCCGGTACCTCCCTCTTTATATATATGTTGGGGACAGGCTCCCCCAAACGCCGCCCGGAATCAACGCTCCTGTCGGTCACTTGGCCGTGCAAGCCGGGTGAACGGCCCGATCAGCAGCAGTCCGACGACAAAGCCGATGATGTGGGCCTCCCAGGCTATCCGCAGGCCGCCCGCAGCCACACCCATCAGTCCGATCAGGGCATTGAAGATCACCACGACAATAATCTGGGCGCGCACCGGACCTTCCCAGATGCCCCAAAGCCCGCTGCGTCGTCTCAGCAGGCGCGCCGCCGCGCCCCACAGGCCGCTGATCGCCCCTGACGCGCCGATGACCATGGCCACGCCGCCGGGGTGAAGCGCGACATAGCCCAGCCCTCCGATCACGCCGCAGCTCAGGAAGAAGAGCAAAAAGATCCCTGCTGACCGCGGACCCGGTCCAAAGTGCCGGGCGACCGCCGGCCCGAAGGCGAGCGCGGCGCCTGCGTTCATCAAAAGATGAACGGGATTGGCGTGAAGGAACATGTGGCTGACCAGAGTCCACCACCGCCCCTCGGCCAATGCCGTCGGCGACAAGGCCAGAGTGGCCACGGTCTCGGGAGAAAGCGCGAGAACCTGTACGCCATAAGCGATTCCGAGCAGCGCGATCAGCGCCAGACTCACCCCCGGCGCGTTGAAGAACGGCTCCGGGACAGGGCGCTCTGGCCGGGTTGTTTCGGCGTCGACATCACTCACAGGTTTTCCTTCCGCCTTAACTAAATCACCAAGGGTTCGCCCGCAGGATGAAAGCTGTCCTGATTTGGCACGCCCATTGCTTGTGCGCAGGCGTGCTTCTTATCCGCGCGGAGTTTTTTCATGGCGGCGACTTTTTCAAAGAGCCTTTTCGCGTTCGGCGCCATTGCGGCGCTGGCCGGTCTGGCCTGCGTGTCCGCCGCCGGGGCCCAGCAGATGAGCACGAACTCGGCGTCGTTCAACGCCGGTTATGGCCGGACCTCCGGCCAGGAGAACCGCGGCGTCGACTACGGCACGCGCGACTCCTCCGGCAACCGGTTGATCGTCGACGGAGTCATTCAGAGCGGTGAGACGCAAAGCAACTTCTCGCGGATCAGCGGCGGCGTGTTCAGCAGCGGTTCGGGCGTGGGTTCGGGCGGCAACTCGACCGCGATCGGCAACAACCTCGTCGTGGTCACCCAGGGCAACTGGAACACCGTGATCGTGACGTCGGTTCAGACCAACACCGGCGATGTCAGCGCCGGGACGACCACCAGCGGGGGCAAGTGATGGCCAGTGCCGGAGCGCGCATCGGCGCGCTGCTTTCCGCCTCCTCGCTGATCCTGTCCGCCTGCGCCACGCCATCGGCCGGGCCGAACGGGCTGTACGCGACCCCCATCGGAACCGCGCCGGTCACGGCGAACCCGACCCCCTACACCGACGCACTGGTGTGCATCGCCCAGTACGCCCGTCAGTATAATCTGCGCGCACCGCGCATCTCGGTCGGCCGCATCAGCGACCTGACCGGCAAGGAAGAGGCCGACGGCTCCGGCCGCAAGATCACCCAGGGCGCTTCGCTGATGGCGATGACGGCCCTGGCCAAGGCCGGCATCCCGCAGGTCGAGCGGTTCGACACCTCCGTGTCCGAACTCGAGCTGAAGTACGCCAACAACAAGCTGATCACCGATGGCCCGACCCCTGGCGTCGACGGACCGGTCGATCCGCGGAAAATCTTCTCGGGCCAGGTCGCCGGTTCGGACTTCTACATCACGGGCGGCATCACCGAACTGAACTACAACATCCGCTCCGCCGGGGCCGACGCGAACGTCGGCGACCGCGACGCCGAAGGGGCCAAGGGCAGCTTCCGCGCCAGGGTGTTCGTGATGAACATCGCAATGGACATCCGCCTGGTAAACACCCGCACGCTCGAGGTGGTGGACGTCATTTCCTACCAGAAGCAGATCGTCGGCCGTGAAGTGGGCCTGGGTCTGTTCGACTTCCTGAACGGCAACGTGTTCGACATTTCCGGAGGCACTGGCGCGCTCGAGCCGGTCCAGCTGGCCGTCCGGTCCCTGGTGGAACGGGCCGTCGTCGAGATGTCGGCCAACCTTTACGGCATGCCCGGCCCGCAGGCCTGCATGACCTCCGATCCGCTGGGGGGCGGCACCACGGGCGCCACGGGCGGCTTCACGCCGGCCTACAACAACCTGGGAACCAACAATGCCTCGACCCGCGCGCAGCCTGATCGCTGGAACGATGGCCGCAGCACCGGTGATCGCGCTCCTTTGCGCGGCCGGTACTAGCCAGGCCCAGACACCGCCCAGCCCGGTCATCAACAACCAGATCCAGCTGGGCGACGTCTTCGCGACCCAGGTCATAGACGTCGTCTCGGTGACAGACGGAGTCGGCGCCCAGACCAACGCCACCGGCAACAACCTGATCGGCGCCACCGACGGCGCGGATCTGACCATCACGTCGAACCAGACCATGGCCGGCTCGGCCATCGCCTCGACCACGGTCAACGCCACCGGCCGGCTGGGCGACAGCTCCCAGATCAACACCACCGCCATCGGCAACGCCGTCGAGGCCGGCACGACGCAGGGCACGATGGTCGGCGTGTACACGCAGATCGCCACCGCCGCTCCGAATGTGACCGCGAGCGGCATGCTGGAGGCGGATTCGGCGGAAGCCGGCGACGTCGGCCTCGCGACGACGGCCGCGGTAAACAGCGTCTCCCTCGGCCTGACAAACGGCGCGGCAGGCGTTCGCGTCAACCAGACCAGCGGCGCGTCGGTCTTGGCCGACGGCGGCGCGATCATCGGCTATGTCAGCGGCACGGCGGACGTCTCCGGCGTCGCCTCGGGCAACACCATGAGTCTGGTCGGGACCGACTCGTCGGCCGCGCGGGTGGCTGTATTCCAGAGCCAGACGGCCGCCCTGACCCAGGCCAGCCAGTTCACGGCCTATGGCAACGTCCAGACCGCCAGCACAAGGGCCAGCGCCAGCGGCAACGTCGCCGTCGCGACCAACCAGGGCCCGCTGCTCGACCTCGACGCCACCCAGTACAACCAGTCCTACGTCCGGGCCCAGGCCGAAGGCAGCGCCTATCAGTTCGGCGAGGGGGCCGCGACAGCCTACGCAGTCGGGAACTCCACCCTCGCCGGCAATTCCGGTGAGGCCGTCGTGCTGGAGAACGTCCAGGTCAACACCGGCGGCGGCGTCGAGGCGCTCGCCCGTTTCGAGGGTACGGACGGCTACGACGGTTATTCCCGCGCCACGGCCGTCGGCAACGACACGACAGGCTACGCCTGCACCACCTGCTACGGCTCGATGACCGTCGACAGTCGCCAAACCAACAGCGCCGATGTGGGCGCGACGTCGACGACGACCATCGGCTCCGGTCGGGTGATCAACTCGACGTCGACCGCCGTCGGCAACAACGCCAGCTTCTACGTTACGCGTCCCGGGACGTAGAAGCGGACGGCAGTCACTTCACTGCCTGTCGGCGAAGGCGCGCACGGCTGCCCCCTCCCCCGTCATCCTCGGGCTTGTCCCGAGGATACATGAACACCCGGGCGGTCGGGTGGCCTCCGCCATCGCCGCGTCGACGATGAAGGTCGATGTGCATGGGTCCTCGGGACAAGCCCGAGGATGACGGAGAAAAATTGGGACGCGACTGCGCGGCGGCAGGGCCGCTGCGTCGAGCCCTTCCAACAGGAAATGGAGCGCAGAGCCCCCTACCCCACCGCCCACCGCACCAAACCCGCCGCCGCGCAGCCAAGGATCACCAGGACGACGTTTGTCTTGAAGCGGATCAGGGCGATGCCCGCGACCAGGGCCAGGGCGGCCGTGATCCAGTCCAGGCTGGTCAGGTCCGGCAGCCACACCCGGCCGCCCCAGGGCCAGCGATAAGCCGTGCTGCCCGCGAACAGCACATGGATGGCGAACCACAGCGCCAGACTGGCGATGACGCCAAGGACCGCCGCCATGACCGCCCCCAGCGCCCCGCGCGTCATCCGGCTGCGGCGCAGGGTCTCCGACCAGGGCGCCCCAGCGAAGATGAACAGGAACGATGGGACGAAGGTCTGCCACAGGGCCATCAGGAACCCGAGGGCGGCCCAGCCCGCCGCGCCGCCCGTCGTGTTCCACCCGGCCATGAAGCCGACGAAGGTGTTGACCAGCACCAGCGGGCCCGGTGTCGTTTCCGCCAGACCCAATCCATCCACCATCTGAGCGGTGGTCAGCCAGCCCTGGGCGTCGACCGCCTGCTGTTGCAGCCAGGCCAGGAGCGCGTACGCCCCGCCGAAACTGGTCGCCGCCAGGGTGGCGAACACCGTGCCTACCCGCGTGAGCCAGTGCCCGGCGCCGAGCAACTGCGCGCTGACTACGAGCGGCAGCAGCCACAGGATCAGCCAGACCATTACCGTGGCCAGGGTTCGGCGCCTGCCCGGGCCGCCGCCAGTCTCGACGGGAAGCGCGTCCGCCACGGCGTCAGGCGCTCCGCGCGCCGCGCCAACGAGGGCCGCGATCAGCACCACAAGTGGGAACGGCAGAGCGAACAGCGCCAGCGCCACGAAAGCCGCGACGGCGATTGCTGCTTCGAACTGCCCCTTCAGAGCGCGCTTGCCGACCCGCAACAACGCCTCTGCGACCAGCGCCATGACCGCCGCCTTGACCCCGCCGAACGCTGCCGCCACCGGCGCGACGTCGCCGTGGGCCGCATAGAGCCAGGCCAGGGCGAAGACCACCGCAGCCCCGGGCAGCACGAAAAGCGCGCCCGTGATCAGGCCGCCGAGTGTCCCTCGCAGCGTCCAGCCGACATAGGTCGCCAGCTGTTGCGCCTCCGGGCCCGGCAGCAGGGTGCAAAAGCTCAGGGCGTGCAGGTAGCGCGGCTCGCCGATCCACTTCTTCTCGTCGACGAAGACCCGGTGCATCAGGCTGATCTGCCCGGCCGGGCCGCCGAAGCCGAGACAACCGATCTTGAACGACGTCAGGGTCAGGTCGCGCAGACTCGGCGTCACGGTCGAAGTCGCCGGTGCGATCATCATGAGACGCTAGCAGCGCCCCGTGACGATCTCAAATCTCGCCGTTCGCTCTTCCCCTCCGCAAATATATTGGCATTATCCATGCCAACTTATTCGAGGCCGGTCGCGGCCCTGCGGGAGGCGCTTGATGATCAATCCCTGGCTCTGGGCGGGCGCGCTGGCGGTCTACGTTCTGTTCCGCGCCTGGTACGACAACTGGCGGGGTCCGCTGAAGCCCGCGGAGATCGCGGCTTTCATGGCGAAGGTCGAAGCCGGCAAGAGCGCGGAGCACAACGACCCCGCCATCGTGCGCGCCTTCCTTGAGGCCGACGACGGCCGCGAGTTCTTCATGTTCAACCTGGTTAAGGTGGCCACGGGCGAGGCGCCGCACCCCGAGACCGGCGCGCCGACGCCCCGGCAGAAGCTTATGCAGCGCTATACCCGCACCTTCATGCCGGCCCTGATGGCCCGCGGCGGCCACCCTGCGCTCGCCGCCCGCAAGATCGCCGGCTATGTCGACGCCTGGAAGGTCGGCCCCGACCCCGGCTGGTCGATCATCGGCTACATGCGCTACCGCAGCCGCAGGGACATGATCGCCATGGCCACGCACCCGAAGTTCCAGGGCATTCACGACTTCAAGATTCTCGGCACGGCGGAGACCTTCTCCTTCCCGACCCGGCCGATCTTGATGCTGCTCATGCCGCCCCGTCTGTGGGTTGCGCTGATACTTCTGCTGGTGGCTGCCTTCGCCCAGATCGCCCTGCTCGTCCTCTGACCCGGAGACTCCCAATGGACACCGTAGCCCTCAGCGGCGCGCCCGGCTCGCCCTACAGCCGCAAGATGCTGGCCGTACTGCGGTATCGGCGCATCCCCTACCGGCTGTTCTGGCCCGGCCGGGAACCCGCCGACTATCCCACGCCCAAGGTACGGCTGCTGCCGACCTTCTACCTGCCGGGCGAGGACGGCGTCCTGGCGGCGGTCACGGACTCGACCCCGCTGATCCATCGGTTCGAGCGCGAATACGTCGGTCGCGCGCTGCGACCCGCCAATCCCGCCCTCGCCTTCCTCGACTCCCTGCTCGAGGACTATGGCGATGAGTGGCTGACCAAGGCGATGTTCCACTATCGCTGGGTCTACAAGGCCGACATCGACCAGGCCTCCGGCGTCCTGCCGTCGTGGCGTGGAACCCTGAGCGACGACATGCTTGCGACGATGGGCAAGGCCTTCTCGGAGCGCCAGATCAGCCGCCTCCGCTACGTCGGGTCCAATCCGGTGACCGGGCCCGTGATCGAGGCCAGCTATGTTCGCCTGCTCGACCTGTTCGAAAACCACCTCAAGCAGCACGCGTTTCTGCTCGGCGGCCGGCCCGGCGCCGGGGACTTTGGCATCTACGGGCAACTGACCCAACTCGCCGCGTTCGACCCGACGCCGACCACCCTGGCGGCCAGACGGGCGCCCCGGGTGATGGCCTGGGTGCAGATCGTCGAGGACTTGTGCGGCCTGGAGCCCGCCGACAGCGACTGGTTCGATCCCGCGAACCTTCCCGACACGCTCAAAGCCATTATCGCCGAGACAGGACGCGTCTACGCGCCCCTGATGGCGGCCAATGCCAAGGCGGTGATGTCCGGCGCCGAGAGCGTGGAAACCGAGATCGACGGCCAGCCCTGGAGCCAGCAGCCGTTCGCCTACCAGGCCAAATGCCTGGGCTGGCTACGTGAGGAATATGCGGCGCTGGGCGCGGTTGACCGAGGGCTGGTGGACGCGGCCCTGGCCGGGACCGGATGGGTGGGGATGTTCGGCTAGGACACGGGACGCCCCCTTCCCGCCTTGCCTTCGCCGCATCGCCCGGCGAAGGTGCGCTCAATCCTTCCAGCCCAGATTGAGTTCATCACCGTATGCACCCCTTCGTCCGCCCGGCCTTCGTCGCCGTGACGGCTCTGTCCCTCGTCGGCTGCGCCGGCGCCTCGGGCAAGTTGCCGAGCCTTCCGTTCGGCAGATCACGCGACGAGGTCGCCGCCGCGACTCCGGCATCGACAGCGCCCCGTGCGGTGAAACTGGCGCCGGGCCAGTGGCCCCAGGCGGTCAGCGACGTCGCGGCGGATCCGAACATCCGCTTCGGGTCGCTGCCGAACGGAATGCGCTACGCCATCATCCACAACGCCTCGCCGCCCGGACAGGCGTCGCTGCGCCTTCGGTTCGACGCCGGGTCGCTGATGGAGACCGACGCCCAGCAGGGCCTTGCCCACTTCCTCGAGCACATGGCCTTCAACGGCAGCAAGGGGATCGCCGAGGGCGACATGGTCAAGATGCTCGAACGCAGGGGGCTCGCCTTCGGCGCCGACACCAACGCCTCGACCAACTTCGAAGAGACCACCTACAAGCTCGACCTGCCGCAGACGGACGACGAGACAGTCGACCTGTCGCTCAAGGTGATGCGCGAGACGGCCAGTGAGCTGCTGATCGCCGGCGACGCGGTCGACCGGGAGCGGGGCGTGGTGTTGTCCGAGGAACGCACCAGCGACAGCCCCGGGCTGCGCGTCTACAAGGCGCGACTTGAGTTCATCCTGCGCGGCCAGCTGCCGCCGAAGCGCATGCCGATCGGCAAGGTCGATGTGCTGCGGGGTGCGCCGCGCGAGCAGATCGTCGACTTCTACAATCGCTACTACCGGCCCGAGCGGGCCGTGCTGGTCGCGGTCGGTGATTTCGATGTCGACGCCATGGAGGCGAAGATCAAGGCCGGCTTCAGCAGCTGGAGCAACGCGAGCCCCGCCGGCGCGGACCCGAACCTGGGCCCTGTCGCGAAACGGGGCCAGGAGACGCAGATCATCGTCGAGCCGGGCTCGCCGACGTCCCTGCAGATTGGCTGGGTCTCGGCGCCGGATCTGCGACCCGACACGACCGCGAAGCGCAGGCAGGACTGGCTTCAGCAACTGGGCTTCGCCGTGCTGAACCGCCGCCTTGAGGCCCTCGCCCGTGGTGCGGAGCCGCCGTTCATCGCCGCCGGCGGGTTCTCGGGCAACCAGACCGACGCCGCGAAAGTCACCACAATCGCCGTCACCGCCCGTCCGGGGGAATGGCAGGCCGCCCTCGGCGCCGCGGAGCGCGAACAGCGCCGGCTGGTGCAGTACGGCGTGCGCCAGGACGAGCTCGACCGAGAGATCCAGGACTATCGCCAGTGGCTGACCGCGCGCGTCGCCTCGGCGGCCACCCGTCGCACGCCGCAGCTGGCCAATGAGCTGATCGACGCCGTCGGCGACGAGGAGGTCATGACCAGCCCCGCCCAGGACCTCGCCCAGTTCGAGGCTGCGGTGAAGGACCTGAAGGCCGATGCTGTGTCCGCAGCCGCCAAGGCGGCTTTCACGGGCTCCGGCCCGCTGATTTTCGTCGCCACGCCGACGCCCATCGACGGCAACGAGCTCGCCGTCACCGAGGCCTGGACCAAGTCACAGCAGATCGCCGTGGCGGCGCCCGTCGGACCGCGCCAGGTGATCTGGCCCTACGAGTCCTTCGGAACGCCGGGCCAGGTTGTCGAGCAGACCGATGTGGTCGACCTGGACACCACCTTTGTCCGCTTCGCCAATGGGGTGCGGCTGACGATCAAGCCGACCAAGTTCCGCGACGACCAGGTGCTGGTGAAGGTGCGGATCGGCGGCGGGTTGGCGAGTCAGCCCGCGGACCAGCAATCCCTGTCCTGGGCCACCAGCGCGCTGGTCCAGGGCGGTCTCGCGAAGATCAGTTCCGAGGACATGGAGCGTGTGCTGGTCTCGAAGACGTACGGCGCGCGGTTCGGTGTCGAGGACGATGTCTTCACCCTGTCGGGCTCAACCCGGCCTGATGATGTCGCAACACAGCTTCAGGTGCTCGCGGCCTACGCCACCGAGCCCGGCTGGCGGCCCGAGGCGCTGCAGCGCATGCGAACCTACGCCGCGACGCTGAGCGAACAGTACGAAGCCACCGACAGCGGCGTGTTCAGCCGCGATCTGGCCGGCCTGCTGCACGCAGGGGACCGCCGCTGGACCTGGCCGAGCAAGAGCGACATCGCCGGCGTCAGCGCCGACGCGCTCAAGCGCACCTACGGTGACGCCCTGGTGGGCGGCCCCATCGAGGTCGTGATTGTTGGCGACATTTCCGTCGACAAGGCCATCGCGGCGGTCGCGTCGACCTTCGGCGCCCTGCCGAAGCGTCCGGACGTGCCGGGCGCCGTCGTCGGCAAGACCGGCTTCCCGACTCCCGCCGCCCAGCCGCTGGTGCTGACCCACAAGGGGCGACCGGACCAGGCAATCGCCTTCCTCGCCTGGCGGACCGATGACTTCTTCCACAATGTCCAGCTCGCGCGGAACACCGCCGTCCTGGCCGACATCATGGAGCTGCGCCTGATTGACGAGCTGCGCGAGGCCCAGGGCGCGACCTATTCGCCGAGCGCCAGCTGGACCGCCAGCGATGTCTGGACCGACTGGGGCTACGTGTCCGCCCGGGTCGAAGTGCCGCCAGCGCTGGTGGACGGCTTCTTCCGCGATGCGCTGAAGATCGCCGCCGACCTCCAGGCGACACCGCCGACGCCCGACGAGATGGACCGGGCGCTCAAGCCCCGGCAGGAACGCCTGACAAAGGCCCGCGCGACCAACGAATACTGGCTGGAAGAGCTGGGCGGCGCCCAGACCGACCCGCGCCGGCTCACCGCAACGCGGTCCCTGCTCGCCGGCTACGAGCGGGTGACCGCCGCCGATGTCCAGGCCGCGGCGAAGGCCTATCTTGACCCGAACAGGGCCTGGCGTCTGGTTGTCCAGCCGGCCGGGAAGTGATCTTGATGAAAGTGAACGCCATGCGTCTGAACGGCCTTCTCCCGCTCGCCGTCGCCTCCGGCCTGCTTCTGGCATCGCCCGCCCGCGCCGAAGAGACGCCTGCCCAGGAGGTCGGCGGACTGTTTCAGTGCGCGTCGGCGATGGGGCTGTACGAGTCCATCATCGATCATCCCGAGTCAGGCGCTACCGATGCCGACAAGGCCCTGGTGACGTCGGTCAGCGCCTATGAGCCGCAGTTGAAAGGCCGCGTCGACGCTCTCGCCCCTGCGGTCGGCCAGGACGCCCTGAAGGCGCTGATCGTTGCCACAAGGACGGATATTTCGAAGCAGATCGGTCCGCTTAGGGACGATCCCCAGGCGCCGCGCAAGATCCTCGACCTGTACAAGCCGGTGCTCGAATCCTGCCTCGTGCGGGCCAGGGCCCTGCCGGCGGCCTGACGACGCATCCGGGGGGAGCGATGAAGACCTGTCGTATCGGCGTCATTGGCCTCGGTCAGCGCATCGCCCACGTGCTGTCCGCCATGCAGGAGGTCGGCTGGGACCTCAATGTCGCGGCCCATGTCGATCCCGCACCGGTAGGAGCGCCGATCCTGGCCGAGGCCGGCATTGACGCCGGACGGGCCTGCGACAGCATCGCCGACCTGTTGGCCCGGGGCCCATACGACCTGGTGATGATCGGCTCGCCCAATCATCTGCATCTCGAGCATCTGAATCAGGCGCTCGACGCCGGCTGGCCGATCTTCGCGGAAAAGCCGATCGTGCGGACGGAAGCCGAAACGGAAACGCTTGCCCGACGCCTTGCCGCACCCGGCGCGCCACCGCTCTATATCGGGCTGGTGATGCGCTCGATGTCGATCGTGCGGGAGGTCATCGCCCGCGTTGATTCCGGGCAACTCGGCGAGGTCATCTCCATCGACGCGACCGAGCACCTGCCGCCCGAGCACGGCGGCTATCTGGCGCGCAACTGGCGGCGCCGGCAGGAGTGGGGCGGGTCCTACCTGCTGGACAAGGTCTGCCACGACTTCGATATCTTTGGCCGGATCGTCGGGGCGCGGCCGGCGCGGGTGGCGAGTTTTGGCGGCCGACGGATTTTCACGCCCGAACGGGCGGACGCACCACGGGTCTACAGCACCGGAGAGGCCGCCTTCGCACTGCGTGACGCCGGCTGGTCCGGCGCCAATGACAGCTTCCAGTCGGACATGGACGTCACCGATCATCAGACGGCGATGGTCGAGTACGAGAACCAGGTGCGGCTGACCTTCCACGCCAACAGTCAGGTCTCGCTGGCCGAGCGGCGCTGGTACATCGCCGGCACGGAAGGCACCCTGATCGCCGACCTGGTGCGCAATCAGCTAATGGTCCGGGGCGTGATGGACCGGGCCAGGCCCGAACGCATCGACTACGGCGGCCGTACCGCCGACAGTCACAACGGGGCCGACCAATCGATGGCCCGCGACCTCAAGGCCACGCTGGAGACCGGCGCTCCGTTCCCCGTGACCCCCTGGGACTCGATGGAGGCCGGCCTGACCGTCATGGCGATCGACCAGTCGATGGCCGAACGGTCCATGATCGACTGCGCCCCCATGTGGGCCCGCTACGACGCGGCCAGAGGCGTCAGCAGGGCCTGACCCAGCAGGTCCTGGAGCAGCGGTGAGCCCGGATAGGGGTGATGTCGGTACTGCCGGAAGCCTTCGGCCATGGCGACCCCGAAATCCCGTCCCCGCCGCCGGGCCCACTTTTCCAGAGACGCGACCTGATCCGGAATGCCGTGCTGCCGCGCCACCCAGCGGATCTGGCTCTCGTGGGCGGCCAGCATGGCGTGCTTCTTCGCAAAGACGCTCTCGATGTCAGCGCCGAAGTCCGGAACAACGGGCGCGCCCTCGCGATCCCGGCCGCCAATCGGGTCCATGAAATAGAGGTGGGGAATGGCCGCGAGCGCTTGGGACTCCCCCGTACGGTAGTTCGGGACCGACGAGGCGAAGCAGGCATCCCGCACCAGCTGGCTCGTCGCCTCGTGGTCCGGGTGGTAGTCGACCGGCGAGCTGGTGATGACGATGTCCGGCCGGGCCCAGCGGATCAGCTCGGTCACCCGACGGCGTGAGGCGTCGTCGCTGAAAACCCCCAGGTCCGGCAGGTCGCCGCAGCGATATCGCGCGCCGATAATCGCAGCGGCCGCCGCGGCTTCCGCCTTGCGGATGGCGGCCGTCTCCTCGGGCGTCGTGTCGGTGGCTCCGCCCTCCCCGGCCGTCAGGGTGACGAGGGTCACGGCATGACCGGCGGCCGCCAGCAACGCCAACGCGCCCGCGCCGAGCGTCTCGATGTCGTCCGGATGGGCGTGAATGGCCAGAATGGCGGTCATGCGGCGGTCCCCGGCGTCCGCGAATGCCGGACGACCAAGGATGCCGGGGTTCGCGGCGGCCCGCTAGTAGACCGTACCGCCCACGCCGCCGTCGAGGCTCATGCTGTAGCTGGCCGACGTCGACTCCGTGACCGTTTCTTCCCGGTAGGCCGTGTACTTCTCGACCGTCACAATGGTCAGCACCTTGATGCCGGCGCCGAAGCGGCGGAGCAGGCTGCGCTCATTGCAATCCCGGGCGGGCTTTTGCGGACGGCAGACCAGCTGGCCGGCATCGGCGGCGGAACCGCGCGAGCGGTAAAGGGCTTCGCCCTTGGCGCAGATCATCGTCTGGCCGCCGGAGAAGGAGATCTGCTCGACCCATTCGGCGATGGTGATCTGCATCCGCGTCCCGGCGATGCAACGGTAGAGTTCGCCGTCATAGAGGTCATCGACGTCGCGCTCCGGAAACACCTGGCTGGCCGGATGGGGAATGTCATGGTCGTCGAGGCAGAAGGCCTGGATGACGACACGGCGGCTTCGCGTGCGGCTGGCCTCGTAGGACACCTGGCGGGTGCGCTGGACGCCCTGGACGTCGAGCCCCTGGATGGCGCCAGTCGCGACCGGCGGAGAGTAGTAGCCGCCGCCCCCTCCGCCGCCGCCATAGGCGATGGCCCCGGCGCCGGCTGCCGCACCCGAGACTGAGACAGCCACAGCGTTGGAGTTGACGATGATGTTGGTCCGGCCGCCGGCGGTGCAGCAGTTGGGCGGGCTCGGCGGCCGCGGCGGCGGAGCAGGCGGCGTGCAACACGGCGGCGGCGACGGCGGGGTACAGCACGGCGGCGGTGATGGAGGGGTGCAGCACGGCGGCGGCGGCGCGCAGCACTGGGCGGCGGCCTTGTCGCCGGGGATGGCGGATGAGGCGAACCAGATCAGGATTCCCCCGACCAGAGCCATCAACAGATTGCGAGACGCCATGGGACGAGTCCCCTCCAGATTCCGTGCGCGCCTACATGCAAAAATCGCGCCGGAGGCGACTATGCGTCCCGGAACGGAACACTGCAGGCCTGGCCCGGGATTTCCCTGCAACCCTCGTGCGGCCGCACAGGGCCGTTCGGGGCGGAGGGCCGAACCATGGTCCATCCCAACACGGAACGATTGACGGAGTATTGGCGCGCTCGCGCCGGTCGCGGCTCCGCACCCTGGCGGTCGGACGTCGATCCCATGGAATTTCACGACCTGCTGCCGCAGATTCTGATCGTCGGGCGAGCCGCGGATGGCACGTTTCCGTTCCGCCTCGCCGGCGGTTTCGTGTCCGACCTTCACCGCGCGGACCTGCGCGGAAAATGCCTGCTGACCCTGTGGCGCCCGGGTGACCGCTGGCAGCTGAAGTCGGCGCTTGAGTTCAGCCGCGGACGCCCTGAGCCGCTCGTGGTTCACGCCGACATCCTTGCGGACGGCATCGCGCCGGTCAGCATGGAGGTTTTGCTGGCGCCCTTGCGTGGCCCTGCCGGCATCGTCGACCGCTTCATCGGCCTTTATCAGCCGACGGCCCTGATCTCGCGTTTGCGCGGACAACCCGCCCTCGCCCTGGCCATAGGCGGCATCAGCCGCGCCGATGGCGGCGAGGCCGCGCCCTCCCTGCGCCTGGCGGCCGTCGACGGGCGCAGGATTGCCTAAACGTCAGGCGCTCGCGGCATCCAGTCGGGCAATGTGGGCCGGGTCCAGCGCCAGCCGCGCCGCACCCATCAGTTCTTCCAGCTGAACCAGGCTGGTCGCGCTGGCGATAGGGGCCGCGACCGCCGGCCGGGCCATGACCCAGGCCAGGGCGACCTGCGCCGGCGAGGCGCCCACGTCAGCCGCGACTGAATCGAGCGCGGCCAGGACCTTCGGACCCTTCTCACCTTCGAGATGTTTCTTCATGCCGCCGCCGCGCGGGCTTTTGCCGAGATCCTCCATCGACCGGTACTTGCCGGTCAGATAGCCGCTGGCCAGGCCGTAGTAGCTGATAATGCTGACGTTTTCCTTCAAGCATAGCTGCTGCAGCGGACCTTCGATGGCGCGATCCATCAGGTTGTAGGCCGGTTGCAGGGTGTCGTAGCGGGGATAGCCATGCGCCTTGCTTGTCGCCTCGGCGGACGCCAGCCGATCGGTCTCGAAGTTAGAAGCCCCGATCGCCCGCACCTTGCCCGCCTTCACCAGCCGGCCATAGGCCTCCAGCGTCTCGTCCTGCGGCGCATCAGCGTCATCGCGATGCGACTGGTAGAGGTCGATGTAGTCGGTCTGCAGCCGGACCAGCGAATCCTCGCAGGCGGTGATGATGTTGGCGGCCTTCAGACCCGGATGGACCGGCCACATGCCGACCTTGGTGGCGATGATCACGTCGTCGCGGCGGCCGCGGGCCTTGAGCCAGGTCCCGATGACTTTCTCGGAGTCGCCGCCGGTGTTGCCCGGGACCCATGCGGAATAGACATCCGCCGTGTCGATGGCGTTGAAGCCGCCTGCGACGAAGGCGTCGAGGATGGCGTGCGAGGTCTTCTCGTCCGCGGTCCAGCCGAACACGTTGCCGCCCAGCATGAGCGGGGCGATCGACAGGCCTGAACGGCCGAGTTCTCTTTTTTCCAAGGCCTTACTCTCCCACGGAACTGGAAATCACGCCGCCTTCACGGTCTCGCCGTCATAGACAGGCGCGTCCTGCGGCGGCAGGGCGGCCTTGCCGAGGATCACGTCGCTGATCTTCTCGGCGATCATCATGGTCGGGGCATTGGTGTTGCCGCCGATCAGGGTCGGCATGACCGAGGCGTCGACGATCCGCAGGCCTTCCAGCCCCATGACCTTCAGTTCCTGATCGACCACGGCCTGGGCGTCACCGGCCACGCCCATTCGGCAGGTGCCGACCGGGTGATAGATCGTCTCGGCGTTCTTGCGGATCCAGGCGTCGATCTCGTCGTCGGTCTGCACCGCCTTGCCGGGCGAGTATTCCTCGCCGCGATAGGGGTCGAGCGCCGGCTGGGCCGCGACCTTGCGGGCCATCTTGACCCCTTCGCGCACGGCGCGGCGGTCTTCCTCGGTGGCCAGGTAGTTGGCGAAGATTGTCGGATCATCGTTCGGATCGGCAGAGCGCAGGCCGACCTTGCCCCGGCTTTCCGGACGCAGCTGGCAGACGTGCAGCGTGAAGCCGTCCTTCTGGACGACCGTCTTGCCGTGGTTCTGCATGATCGCCAGCACCGTGTGGAACTGCAGGTCCGGGCGGTCGAGGTCGGGCCGCGAGCGCAGGAAGGCCCCCGATTCGAGCATCTGCTGACGCCCCGTGCCTTTCTTGAACAGCATGTAGCTGAGGCCCGTGACGAGCGTCTTCAGGCCCTTGGTCCGCGAATAGGCGGTGATCGGAAGCGGGCATTCCCAGGAGATGCAGACGTCCAGGTGGTCCTGCAGGTTCTTGCCGACGCCCGGCAGGGCGTGGAGCACCTCGATGCCGTGCGGCGTCAGGTCTTCCGGATCGCCGATGCCCGACAGCTGCAGGATCTGCGGCGACTGCACCGCGCCGGCGCAGACAAGGACCTCAGCGTTGGCGTGGACGGTGACCGTCGCGCCGTCGACCAGATATTCGACGCCGGTCACCCGCTTGCCGTCGAGGATCAGACGGCTGGTCCGCGCGCCGGTGACGCAGGTCAGATTCGGGCGCTTGAGGGCCGGGTAGAGGTAGGCCTTGGACGAGCTCCAGCGCTCGCCGTCCTTGATCGTCAGCTGGTACGGGCCCCAGCCCTCCTGCTGGAAGCCGTTGAAATCCTTGGTCGTCATGTAGCCGGCCTGGGCGCCGGCCTCGATGGTCTTGGCATAGATCGGGTTGGGAGTGGACGCCTTGGAGACATGAAGCGGGCCGTCGCCGCCGTGCCAGGCGTCACCGCCGCCTTCGAGGCTCTCCGAACGCTTGAAGTAGGGCAACACGTCGGCATAGCCCCAGCCCGTCAGGCCCATCTGGCGCCACTGGTCGTAGTCCCGGGCGTGGCCGCGGATGTAGATCATGCCGTTGATCGACGACGACCCGCCCCAGCCCTTGCCGCGCGGCCACCAGAGCTTGCGGTTTTCAAGGTTGGGCTCGGCTTCGGTCCAGAAGCCCCAGTTATATACGCCCTTGTCTTTAATGAGACTGCCGACGCCGGCGGGCATCTTGACGAGGATCGAGTTGTCCTTGCCGCCGGCTTCCAGCAGCAGGACGGTTTTCGTCCCGTCCTCGGTCAGACGATTGGCCAAAACACAGCCGGCCGAGCCGGCGCCGATGATGATGTAGTCGTAACGGTCGGCCACGCCGGCGTCTCCCTGGGCAGGTTATCCTTGTTGAGGGGATTAGTGACGCCGGCGTCAGCTTTGGGCAACGAGAAAAGGGAGGGCCGCCAGGCCCTCCCCTCTCATGACCGTCCAAACGTCGATCTTACGGACGGAAGGTCTGGCTGCGCGCCGGACCGTTCATGAAGCCGAGGATGTCGCCGTTATCGAGATGGACGACATTGTTGCCAGTGTCCGCATCGTCGTTGCAGCGGTTGCCGTCGATGAGGATGTCCGGGTCATAGCCGATGCGCAGGTCGAGGCTTCCGGCGAATTCGAAGTCGTCGAAGGCGTTGTTGATCATCGGCGTGGTGAATCGCTGCATCGAGGCGCCGGCGGCGGCGGCGGCCGTCAGGGGACGCTCGCTGTTGAAGACGCCGCCGGTGTTGGCGTTGGTTGCCCTCAGATAGACCGCCTGCTGGTTGCCGCCCGAGCGCCAGGCCGAGCTCCCGGCGTTGACGACCTCGTAGCTGATCTGCACCTGGCCTCGCCGCGCGCCCTTGGTCAGGGTGACGCTGACGATCGAGGGATCGACCGTGCAGTAGAGCGAGAGGGTCGGCATCGTGGCGCCCGCAGGCAGTTGATACGCCGGGGTGATGCCCTTGGCCGTGATGGGTCCGGCGATGGTGGGTCCGGCCATGGCCGATGACGCGATGGATACCGTGGCGACGACGCCGGCGACGGAAAGAATGGTCCTGAACATTGTAGCCTCCTGTTGGCCCCGCGAATGATTTCGCTGAGGCCGAGACTGGGCGGCTGTTCCTGAACCGGTCCGGAGACGTATGGTTACCGATCGTTCATGTTGGGAGAACGGCGGTATTCCCGCTTCCCCTCTGCATGGTCGTGAGGATTGGCGTTGCGACGTTCCCGCCCCATACTCCGCCCATGTTCACGCGCCGCGCCGCCACCGTCGCTGCTCTCGCCACCCTGGTTCAGGAGGTCGCGATGGGCGACGAGATCGAAAAATACGGCCTGATCGGCAAGATGATCGCGACGCCGGGACAGCGGGACGCGCTGATCGGTTTCCTGCTGGACGGGACCGGCGCGATGCCCGGCTGCCTGAGCTACATCATCGCCAGGGACCCGACCAACCCCGACGCCATCTGGATCACCGAGGTCTGGATCGACCGGCAACACCACGCCGACTCGCTGAAGCTGCCGGCCGTCCAGGCCGCCATCGCTAAGGCCCGTCCGATCATCGCCGGCTTCGGCGAGCGGTTCGAGACCGTGCCGGTCGGCGGCGTCGGGCTCTAGCTGCATTCATTCACAACGCTGCAAAGGAATTGGCCATGGGCTTCGGCGCGACCTCAACAACCGACGACGTCCTTGAGGGCGTCAGACTGACCGGCAAGCGGATCCTCGTCACCGGCGCCTCGGCGGGGTTGGGCGTGGAGACCTGCCGGGCGATGGCGGCGCATGGCGCGACGGTGGTCGGGGCGGTGCGGGATCTGGCCAAGGGTGAGGCGGCGACCCAGGTCGTGCGCGACCAGGCGGCGCACGGCGGGTCGATCTCGCTGGTCAAACTCGACCTCGCCTCGCTGAAGAGCGTGCGGGCCTGCGCCGACGCGCTGGTCGCGGCCGGCGCGTCGTTCGACGTGGTCATCTGCAACGCCGGCGTGATGGCCTGCCCGTTCGGGCGGACCGAGGACGGCTTCGAGACCCAGTTCGGCACCAATCACCTGGGTCACTTCGTGCTGGTCAACCGCATCGCCCCGCTGCTGAAGCCCGGTGCGCGGATGATCAGCCTGTCCTCGGCCGGGCACCGCTTCTCCGACGTGGAGCTGGACGACCCCAATTTCGATCACACGCCCTACACAGAGTTCGGGGCCTATGGCCGGGCCAAGACCGCCAACGCCCTGTTCGCCGTGGAGTTCGACCGCCGCCATAGGGCAAACGGGGTCCGCGCGGCCTCCGTCCATCCGGGCGGCATCCAGACCGAACTCGGTCGGCACATGACCCCTGCGCTGGTCCAGGACATGATCAGCTCGATCAACACCGCCAATGAACAAGCTGGCGCGCCGGCCTTCGAGTTCAAGACAATCCCGCAGGGCGCCGCGACGACGGTCTGGGCCGCGGTCGTGGCCCCGGCGGACAAAGTCGGCGGCCTCTACTGCGAGGATTGCCACGTCGCCGAACCCCAGGAAGTAGGCCGCGGCGGCGTGCGCGGCTATGCGCTCGATCCCGAACGGGCGAAGGCGCTGTGGGCGCTGAGCGAGAAGATGGTCGGGGAGCGGTTCTGAGGCATGGGCCGCTTCTGACGTCGGCCCAAAGACGCCTCTGCCGTTGAGCGCCACGCGATTTGCCACGCGATAATATTATTGTGTGGTATTGATTTTGCCACGCAATAGGATATTTGCGTGGCAATGGGTGAAATCATGATCCGCCGCCAAACTCCGACCGCGGCCGCCGCCTACCATGACCTCGTAACGCTACTGCTCGACGAAGCAGTTCCCGATATTCGTGGGACGCCGACCCGGAGAGAGCGAAAAGGCAAGACCTACTGGTACGACCGCTATCGCGTCGGCGTTGAGACAAAGGAGCGGTATCTGGGCGAGGATTCCGGACCGCTCCGCCAAAGGATCGAACAATTTCAAGGCCTGAAGGGCGCCAAGGATGACCGACGCAAGGCGCGGGCACGACTGGTGCGACTTCTCAGGAGCGAGCGGCTGCTCGGCATGGACGGCGCGACCGGCAGCCTCGTCTCAGCGCTCTCCAGGGCCGGCGCGTTCCGTCTGGGCGGCGTGATCGTCGGAACAACCGCCTTCCGGCTATACGAAGGTGAATTGGGTCTGCGGCTGTCATTCGACCAAACGGCGATGACCAACGACATCGATATCGCCAGTTTCGAGAAACTGTCGCTGGCGTTGGAGGACACGGTCGAGCCCGCGCTCGCGGACGTGTTCAATGATCTGAGCTTTTCCCCCGTCCCGTCCCTAGATCCAGGCAAAGTCTGGCGTTGGCGGCAGTCTGGAACGGAAACCCTGGTTGAGTTTCTGGCCCCCTCGTTCGACGAGGATGAGGGCTTGCTCGACCTGGCCGCCCTGGGCGTCAACGCCCAGTCGCTGCACCATCTCAACTACCTGATCGCTGAGCCGATCGACGCGGCGGCGGTCTACCGCGACGGCATTCTGGTGAAGATCCCCAGGCCTGAACGGTTCGCGATCCACAAGCTCATCGTCGCCGACCGCCGCCGGGAAGGACCCAACAGCCTAAAGGCGCGCAAGGACCTCATGCAGGCGGAGATCCTGACGGCCATTCTGGTGGAGGACCGTCCGGAAGACCTGTCGGAAGCGTTCGAGGATGCCATGCGGCGCGGCGCCCGCTGGCGCGAGCGGATCGAGAACAGCCTTCGCCGCGCGCCGGGCGTCGCCAGGTTGCTTGGCAGGACCACCCAATAGCCTGCGCTTGTAAAAGTCTGTTTCCTTGACTTTCCCATGCTGCACTGCCAAATGCAGCCCGTCGCGGAGCATTCCGCGCTATCGGTCCTGCCTGGCCGCGTAAGGA